>JAYVXF010000140.1:0-1785 GCA_043793345.1 Betaproteobacteria bacterium
GACCGTGATGCCTGCGGCTAAATCATTGACGAAGTCCTTGCGACGATAGCTGTTACGGTGCGCCAGCAGGCGCGGCTTGAATCGAAACGCTTTGAACGCCGTGGTGAAAGGATTCAAAAGTTATTCAACTCCTGACGGAGCGCCCGCGATGCAAAATGTTCAGGTTGTGACATCGCAATTAAATATATAACCTGCGCCGCGCTCGGTGCATATCAGCGTCGGCTGGTTCGGATCGGGCTCAATTTTTCGGCGCAAGCGCAAAATTTGCACGTCAATGGAACGATCATAAATATCGTCGTGCAAGCGGCTACCCTCGAGCAATTGGTCGCGCGAAAGCACCCGCTTGGGTGATTTGAGAAAGCTCATCAGCAGGGCGTATTCGCCGTTGGTGAGCTCGATGCGCGCGCCTTTCGGCGACATCAGCCGACGCGTCCCTGTTGCGAGCTCCCAGCCGACAAATCGATAGGTACGCACCTCTGGTTCGCGCCGCCCATCGACTCGATTGTCGTCGGCAGCTTGTGACGCTGGCGTGTAGCGCCGCAACACCGCTTTGATCCGTGCCAGCAATTCGCGCGGGCTGAATGGCTTGACCAGATAGTCATCCGCACCGAGCTCAAGACCGAGTATCCGGTCGACCTCGTGGCTCTGCCCGGTCAGCATGATGACGGCGATATTGGACTTTTCGCGAATTTGGCGCGCCAGTGCAAAGCCATCCTCGCCCGGCAGTTTGACATCGAGAATAACCAGATCCACCGCTTCGCGTTGCAGCACCGCATGCATTTCGCGTCCGCAATCGACGGTGGTGACGCGAAAACCATTTTCGCCCAAATATTCCGCGATCAAACTGCGGATCGAGGCATCGTCATCGACGGCGAGAATATGCGGCATGCTCATCAGCAAATGTCGCAATGAAAAGGAGTGAAAAATAAATTGGGAGTCGCCACGGCCATGTTTATCCGATGCACGCGCTGCCAGATGGTGACTGACTTCCGCATTACGGTTGGGGTGATTTTCAAATAGAGTATAGGCAATCGGCCAATTTGTCGACTACCGCCTGGCCCATCTGATGCAAACGCCGAACGGATGAATCTCCGATGCCAAGACACCGAATAATTTTGAATATCGCCTGGTTTGCCGCGACTGCGGTTGTGTACTGGCTGCTCTGCGTCTTGTCGGTGGCGCTCACGCCCACTGCCGCTTATTCGTCGCCGGTGTGGCTGTCCGACGGTTTCGCGCTGGGTTTGTTCATGCTTGCGCCGCCCGGCAATCGTCTGGCGCTGCTGGCGGGAATATTTGCGGCGAATATTGTTTTCACCGGTATCGGCGGCCAGATCGCGCCGTTACTGGTGGGCTCAATCGCCAATGTGCTGCAAACGTGGCTGGCCGGCCTGATCCTGATGCACTTGCGCCAGCGTCGCGCCCCCTGGCATGGCAGGAAGCGCGCGATCGCTTTCATCGTCGTCGCCGTGGTCGCTATAAACGCGCTGGCGGCTTTGCTGCAAGCGGTGAATGGGGCGTGGTTTTTCGCGTTGTCGTTTCGCGATGAGTTTCCCGCACTCTTTATCTCCGACGCGCTGGGATTGTTGTTGTTAACGCCGATCATGACGACGTGGACCGAGAACGCGAGTCTTCAATACCAAGTTGCGGAAAACCATAATTGGCTCGAGGCGCTCGGCCTTCTGTTCATACTGGTCGCCACCACGGTGTGGACCTACACCATTGGCCCTGACCGGATGGGGCTGACGCCACCGTACTTTTATCTGGTGGTGCCGTTGTTCCTGTGGG
>JAYVXF010000141.1:0-18226 GCA_043793345.1 Betaproteobacteria bacterium
ATGGAAGCTGGCCAAAGACTCGACAAGAAACTTATGAAATGGCGTGCAGAAAGCTAGGCGCTGAACTTAACGTCGAGCATCAAGCCGCGCAGAAAAACAGCGTCGCAAACATCGATGACTTATTCGCCGCTGCCGGTTATCTGTGTGCGTTGAATCTGATCTCTGATATAGGCGCGTTTTCGCCGATGACCATTGATGGCCATACAGCGATGGGACTGAATGCCATCGATGATCGCGAAAAGTTACCGCTGCACGCAGTGCTGCATACCGGGCAATTTCGCAGCCTCGGCGACGGCAGCTATGCGCCTGCTCACCGCAGTATTGCCGAGTTTCTTGCGGCGAAGTTCATCGCCGGGAAAATTGTAAAGTCTTTGCCTATCGGTCGCGTGCTTGCGCTAATTTCCGGTGCCGATGGAGGAGTCGTCACCGAGCTTCGGGCGCTGGCCGCCTGGCTTGCCGTGTTTTCACCAGAATTCCGCAGAAGACAGATTGAAGACGATCCGCTGGCGATATTGCTATACAGCGATGCCAAGAATTTTTCCCCCATGGAAAAAACACTGATTCTTTCGGCAATAAAAACCAAAGGTGATTCATCGCTCGGATTCAATTGGCGTGATTGGCATTTGCAATCGTTTGAGGCACTTGCGACGGCTGACATGGCGACGGAGTTTGGGCGTGTCCTCCGTTTAGTACCGGACACGCGCGGTGATCAGCTCGTTGCAGATTGTGTGGTCGAGGCGTTGTACCGTGGCGAGGTCGTCCCGAACATGGAGGCGACATTGCTGGCCGTGGTGCGAGAACCGCGCTGGTGGGGCGGTGTTCGGAAAACAGCATTGCGGGCATATCTGAAAAGTTACACGACGGAGCAAGCCTGGTCCGAAGCACTTCTTGGGGATGTCCGTACTGGCGCTGTCAAAGATGACGACGATGAGCTTTTGGGTATTCTTTTGGAGCACCTGTACCCATCGCATATCACTCCAGAAGAACTGGTGAAATTCCTCCATCCGAGAAAAGATCCCAATCTGGGTGGGTCATATCGGAGATTTTGGCTTCAAGACATCTTAGAGAAAACGCCGAATGATCAGTTTGCCCGGCTGGTCAGTGCCTACCGCGCGCTACCACCGTTCCAAGGGCGAGAAGAATCGCGCGAGCTATGGACAATTTCGGGCGTGCTGCTTGTCCGAGGAATCGAGGAGCTTGGCGATACCATCAGTGACGAAACCCTCTACGAATGGCTGGGGATCGTATTGGACAAACACCATCACAATTATCTGGATCAGAAAGCGGGCGCGAGAATAGATGACTGGTTCCGCATGAGGCCGCAGAGGTACAAAGGCGTATTGGTAGTGGCGCTGGATCGCACCCCTGACAACGATCATTTTCGATTCAACATTGAAACACGTTTGCGTAGAGTGTCTGCGCCAGTCGATATTGGGATGTGGTGGCTACAGCAAGCGGAGACAGCAACGACGGAAGTGCGCGCGAGAATTTTTTTCAACAATGCTTTTGTTGTTCGTGATGACGGATCGCTCTATGGTGGGCTAACACTGGAAGCATTGGAAGAATGGGTTAGTGCGCGACCACAATTTTCGGCTGAACTAACTAAGAAATTGTTCAATCCATTGTTCGATGACCAAGGAGAGGAAGTATGGCAAGTTGATGAGGCCAAGCGTGAGTGTGTCCGACTCGCCGAAAAGAGGGCCTATGCTGAAGGCGTTCGCGCAGTATTGGGAAGATTGCGAGACAACTCAGAATACCCTCAGACGATTTACTACTTCGCGCTTGCCTACCAGAATCTGCTTTCGGACGCGCACGGGGACACACCTAACGCGAGGTTGGCAAATTTATTGAACAACGATCCAGAGCTAATAGAGGCGGCCCTTTCTGCTTTGGAAGGAACGCTTCAACGAACCGATCTTCCAACCATAGAACAAATCCTCGAATCCGACAGCAAGGGCAAAATTTTCCATCTCACCCCCGCACTGCTCGTCGGCATGGAGTTGGCACACAAAACTGAGCCAGCCAGTATTACATCGCTTGACGATGGCCTGCTGATGAAGGCGCTGGTCTCGCGTTATGTGTATGGCGCGGAGAAAGAGCCCGCCTGGTTTAACTTGCTCGTCGCGGAGAAGCCAAATTTAGTTGCCGACGCTTGCACGATGTATATGCAGTCGCGATTGAAAAGCCGCAAAGAACATATTCACGGCGTCTACCCGCTGGCGCACGACAGCAAATATGCAGAGATTGCAAAGCGTGTTGTGCCTGTGTTGTTGGCGAGCTTTCCGCATCGGGCTCGCCTCACACAACTGTCGGCGCTGGAATATCTACTAAAAAGCGCATTGCATAACATGGACAAGGACGAGCTCGATTTGCAACTCCAGGCCAGACTGCGATTGACGAGTCTGGATGTGGCGCAGCGAATCTATTGGTTGTCGGCAGGCGTCATTCTCAATGCCGATAAATACCTTGAAGCATTAACGAAATATGTCGCAGGCAAGGAAATTCGCGTAGGTCATTTGGGGGCGTTCCTTTACCGTGAGCAGGGCGAGGCCGGGCATCTTGGTAACTTGTCGATTGAGACGAAGACACGATTGGTGGAAATTATTGCGCCGAGTTGTCGGCCAGATCGTTATGCCGACGGTATCGTCACGGCCGACATGAATCGCGCAGATTTGGTCCGCAATTGGATAAACATTTTGGCGGCAAATCAGAATTCGGCTGCGACACACGCACTTAGTCGACTTGCAGCACTTCCTCAACTAAAGCACTGGGCTGAACAATTGGGTCAGGCACGTTTGCAACAAAGTACGGTTGCGCGGGACTACGGTTTCGTACACCCGAATCCTGCGCAGGTTGCCTCAACTATTTATTTGGAACAGCCCGCAAACGCTGGCGACATTGCCGCAGTCGTGAATGAGGTATTGGATAAAATTGCCAAAGACATCAGCACGAGTGATCTCAACCTGTATCGCCAGTTTTGGAACGTGGATTCCCATGATCGAATCGTCAAGCCGAAGCCAGAACCCGCATGCCGCGATGCTCTCGCAGCGTTGATGCGCGAGCGCCTCAAAAAATATTCAATTCAGCTTGAGGCTGAGGCCCGTCACGTTAATGAAAAGCGTTCAGATATTTTGTGTACTTTCGGTCAATGGGCTGTCCCCGTAGAAATCAAACTCGACCGGCATCGAGATATGTGGCGGGCGATCAATCAACAACTGATCCCGAAATATTCGATTGATCCACGCGCACAGGGATTCGGCATCTACCTTGTGCTCTGGTTCGGTGGTGGAAGCCAAATGCCCGCGCCGGAAAGTGGCCGAAAGCCTACGACCTCAGCGCAACTATTGCAGCGATTAAAGGAGCAAGTGCCAAGCGAGCGATCAAAGCTCATTTCCGTTCATGTGATCGACTGCTGTCGTACACCATAATCCATGTAAATATGAAGAACTCTAGAACTGGTGCGGTCTCTGGCGGCATTTGTGCCTGAAAGCCGCTCCAGTATTAGAGTTTCGCCGTTTCACGCAACCACCCCGCATTAAACGCGTCATTGGCAATCGAGGTGAGTACATGATCCCGCCACGCGCCGTCGATGAATAAATAATCCTTGGCGAATCCTTCGATACGAAATCCCAGACCCGCCAGCAGTCGACCACTGCGGATATTTTCCGGCCGATAGTTTGCCGCGATGCGATGCAGTTTTTGCTCAGTGAACATGTAGCGAATCGCTTCGCGCAAGGCCTCGGTCATCAACCCCTGCCCTTCGTGCGCTTGATCAATTTGGTAGCCGAGCACGCAAGAACAAAACGGCCCGCGAAAAATTTGTGAAAAGCCGATTGAGCCGATGATCAAATCGGCTTGATCAATCGGCGACACCCATAGACGAAGTGCGGTGCCATTATTAAAAGCGACGGCACTTTTTTCGATGACGCTATGCCAGTGCGCGAGTGTGTACAGCCCTTCCGGCTCGGGCGGATGCCACGGTTTCAGGTGCTCTCGATTGCGCGTCACAAAATCGAGCATCGCGGAAGCTTGGTTCTCGCGCGGCAGCGACATCGACAGCCGCGCTGTGGACAGCGCCAACACCATCACAATGCAGCCACGCGAAAAGTGTTCAGCCCGCTTCGCGCAGGAAGCGAACGTGATCAATCAATCCGCTCGACCGATCAACGCGATAAATCACCACCGCACGGCGCAGATCCGGCACGCGGCCGGTAATGCTTTCTTCGTCGATCACGTAATCGCCGATGACGATGCGCGACACGATGTCACAGTGAAGCTTCGGCGAGTTTTGAAACAGCGCCACATAGCGCGGACGCATCTCGGCGTGGCCGGTCAATAGTCGCGACCCATCGCCGTCATCCACCACGCAATCAGCGCTGTAGCAGACCATGAAAGCGTTGACATCGTGCGCGTTGTAAGCGGCAAGCTGGGCATCAACAGGCGCAATAATATTGCTTGTCATCAAAGTCGAGTCCTCATTTATCCGGCAAAAACCGCCCAGCTTTGCGCAAATTTTTCCAGTGGCGCGCGTTTGAAACCGGACTTGGCAAATTGATGCCAGCGGCCGACGACAAACGCCATTACCGCATTGGCATAGGCGTTGGCATCCAGCGACGAATGCAACGCGCCATCGGTCGCAGCGACGCGCGCACTTTGTTTCAGGCTCGCTTCCAGCCGGTCGTGGAGCTGGTTCATGCGCATTTGCAGGCGCTCGTCTTCATTCACCAGCGCGTCGCCGATCAACACCCGCGTCATGCCGGGATTTTTTTGCGCGAAACTCAACAACATCGAGACCATCGCCTCGATTTGTTTCATGCCATTGGTTTCTTCGGTCTGGATTTTATTCACCAATGAAAAAACCGTCTCTTCGATGAACTCGATCAGGCCCTCGAACATTTGCGCCTTGCTCGCAAAATGCCGATACAGTGCGGCCTCGGACACGTCGAGTTTCGAGGCAAGCAACGCGGTGGTGATCTTTTCGCTTTTTGGATTCTCAAGCATATGCGCGAGCGTCTGCAGAATTTCTTTGCGACGTTCGCCCGGTTCCCTTTTTGCCATGCTTTTCCCCTGAATTTATTGCAGCGCGTTTCGCGTTATTTGCGGCCACCAAAAATTGACCCCAGCACGCCACGAATAATGCGTCGGCCCGCTTCAGACGCCATTGCGCGTGCCGCACTCTTGACTGCCGCCTCGGCGACACCCTCGCGTTTCGACGTGCCGCCACTGAGCCCTGGAAAGCCCATCCTGCCAAGCATGCCGCCCAGCCCGCCGCTGTCGGCTGCGGGCGTCGGTGTCGCCTCGCTACCGTGGCGCGCTTTTAGTTTTTCGAACGCCGATTCGCGGTCGATGGTTTTTTCGTATTGCCCCGCCACCAGCGAATTGGCCAGCAGCGTCTGGCGCTGCGCTGTCGTGATGGGGCCGATTTGCGATTGCGGCGGGCAAATCCAGGCGCGCTCGACGATGGTGGGTCGTCCCTTTTCGTCGAGGAACGAAACCAGCGCTTCACCAACGCCTAGTTCGGTGATGACGTCGACCACTTTAAGCTTTGGGTTTTCGCGGAATGTCTCGGCTGCAGCCTGCACCGCTTTTTGGTCGCGTGGTGTGTACGCGCGCAAGGCGTGCTGCACGCGATTGCCTAATTGTCCCAGCACGGTGTCAGGAATATCGAGCGGATTTTGCGTGACGAAATATACGCCCACCCCTTTGGATCGCACCAGCCGCACCACCTGCTCAATTTTCTCCAGCAATTCCTTCGGCGCTTCATTGAAAAGCAAATGCGCCTCATCGAAAAAGAACACCAGTTTCGGTTTGTCGCGGTCACCGACTTCCGGCAGCGTCTCGAAAATTTCCGACAGCATCCACAACAGAAATGTTGAATATAGTCGCGGGCTGGAGAGCAATTTGTCGGCGGCCAGAATATTGATCACGCCACGACCGTTGTCGGTTTGCAGCAGGTCGTCAAGCGACAACGCTGGCTCGCCAAAAAATTTATCGCCGCCTTGCTGCTCAAGCGTCAACAGGCCGCGCTGGATCGCGCCAATGCTGGCGGCCGAAACATTGCCGTAGTTGGTGGTGAATTGGCCTGCGTTCTCACCGACCCACGCGAGGAGCGCACGCAAATCCTTCAAATCCAGCAGCAGCAAACCGTTGTCGTCGGCGATCTTGAACGCGATTGCCAGCACCCCGGCCTGCGTGTCGTTAAGATTAAAAATACGCGCGAGCAATACCGGACCCATTTCGGAAACCGTGGCGCGCACCGGATGCCCCTGCTCACCGAATACATCCCACAGCGTCACCGGACACGCCGTCGCGGTGTATTCAAGATTGAGCAGTTTGACGCGCTCGGCCACTTTCGGATTCGCGCCGCCTGGCTGCGAAATACCGGTGAGATCGCCCTTCACGTCGGCCATGAATACCGGTACGCCGATGGCAGAAAAATGCTCGGCCATTACCTGCAATGTCACTGTTTTGCCAGTGCCCGTCGCACCCGCGATGAGGCCGTGGCGATTGGCCATGTTCGGCAACAACATAATGTCGGCGAGCGTTTTATCGGCGGTCTTGGCGATCAGCAGAGCGTCGGTCATAGTCTGGGAAATGAGAAGGTAATGCGGCGGGAACGTGAGTGAATGTTAACATTAGGAATTGAAATTTGTTGGGAAAGCAGACATGGCGGGACATAGTAAGTGGGCAAACATCCAGCACCGCAAAGGTCGCCAGGACGCCAAGCGCGGCAAGGTCTTTACGCGCCTGATCAAGGAAATTACCGTCGCCTCCCGACTGGGCGGCGGTGAATCCGGTGCCAATCCGCGCTTGCGTCTGGCGATGGACAAGGCGTTTGAGAACAACATGCCCAAAGATACCGTCGAGCGGGCGATTAAACGCGGTGCGGGCGAATTGGAAGGCGTGAATTACGAAGAAATTCGCTATGAAGGTTACGGCATTGCCGGGGCCGCAGTGATGGTTGATTGCATGACCGATAACCGCGTACGTACCGTCGCCGAAGTGCGGCACGCGTTTGCAAAGTACGGCGGCAACATGGGCACCGACGGCTCGGTCGCCTTCCTGTTCAAGCATTGCGGCACGCTGCTGTTCGCACCCGGCACCAACGAAGAAAAACTCATGGAAGCGGCGCTGGAAGCAGGAGCGGAAGACGTGGCCAGTAATGACGACGGCTCGATCGAAGTCGTGACGGGGCCCTACGAATTCATCACCGTGAAAGCCGCGCTGGAAAAAGCAGGTTTCAAATCCGAATTTGGCGAAGTCACCATGAAGGCAACCATTGAGGCCGCGCTCACGGGTGAGGACGCGATCAAAATGCAAAAGCTGCTCGATGCGATTGAGTCGCTCGACGATGTGCAGGATGTCTACACCTCGGCCGTGATGGATGAAGCGTAAATGGCGATTCTCATCACCACCACGTCCAACATCGAAGGCAAACGCATCGTGCGCTATCTGGGCTTGGTCACGGGCGAGGCAAGTGCCGAAGTGCAGCTCGTGTCGGAAAAACCGGTGACCAGTTTTTCGGACACCTATCACAAGGCAATTCCCGGCGTGCGCGATAACGCCTTGCGCGGCGCCATGCAAGGTGCCGAGCAGGTGGGAGCAAACGCCATCGTCGGCGCGCGCATCGACTACATCATCCACGGCAGCGGTCGCGGCATGGTGCTGGCGACGGTTTCCGGCACGGCGGTGGTGACCGAGGATCTTTGATGCTCGTGATGGTGTTGGTGTTCGAATGAAAATCCTCGGCCTCGATCCGGGTCTGCGCGTCACCGGCTACGGCGTGATCGAAAAAATTGGTGCAACCCTTACCTACATCACCAGCGGCTGCATCAAGTCGCCCGATGGCGAATTGCCGGATCGCCTGAAGAATATTCTGAATTCGGTGCAGGAAGTCATTGCGCGTTACGCGCCCGGTGAAGTCGCGGTGGAGAAAGTATTCGTCAACGTCAATCCGCAGTCGACGCTGTTACTCGGTCAGGCGCGCGGTGCCGCGATTTGCGCGGCCGTCGCGCAGAATTTGCCGGTTTCCGAATACACTGCATTGCAAGTCAAACAAGCGGTGGTCGGCAATGGCCACGCAACGAAAGAACAGGTGCAGGAAATGGTGAAACGACTGCTGAAATTATCCGGCTACCCGAGTGCCGATGCGGCCGATGCATTGGCCTGCGCGATTTGTCATGCGCATGGCGGCGCGCTGGGGGGGATGAGTACGCGGGGGTATCGGATCAAGGGTGGGAGGCTGGTGAAATGACGCGCGGTGTGGCAGAGCTAACTCCTTCCCCCCTCATGTGGGAGAAGGCCGGGATGGGGGTGCGGTCGATTGTTGCCACTGCCCGCAAACTACGCCGCAGTTCGACGGACGTGGAACGAAAGCTGTGGCACCGAATTCGCGATAAACAAATTGAGGAATTTCGTTTCCGGCGACAGAGGCCGATTGAAAAATATATTGTGGATTTTATTTGTCTTGAAGCTCAGTTGATTGTTGAGCTTGATGCGGGGCAGCATGCAGAAAACGTTGCACATGATCAAAAGCGGTCGGCATTTCTCCACGAGCGCGGATATCGGGTGCTAAGGTTTTGGAATAGCGAGGTGATTGAGAATATAGAAGGGGTGTTGGAGCGATTGCGGGAAGTGTTGCTTCTGACGCGCCTTGACCCCACCCTAACCCTCCCCTTGGTAGGGGAGGGAACAGATCTCGCGGGCGTTGAGGTCGTCGCTGCGAACGAAATTGATCGCGCGAGCGCCGCGGTCGTCGCTATTGCTCCTTCCCCCGCCAAGCGGGGGAAGGCCGGGATGGGGGTGCGCTCGAACAGAGGAGCTACTCCAACAAACGAGTCGGATAAAACAAAATGATCGGTCGCCTCTCCGGCACATTGCTGGAAAAAAATCCCCCACAAATATTGCTCGATGTCGGCGGCATTGGCTACGAGGTCAACGTGCCGATGAGCACCTTCTACAACCTGCCCAAGCTTGGCGAAAAGGTCGCGCTTTTTACCCAATTGATCGTTCGCGAAGACGCCCATCTGCTCTATGGTTTTGGCACCGAAGCCGAGCGCGCAACGTTCAAACAACTTCTCAAAGTAAGCGGCGTCGGCCCTAAAGTTGGCTTGGCCGTGTTGTCCGGCATGAGCGTAAATGATTTGGCTGAGGCGGTGGCAACGCAGGAGAGCGGTCGCTTGACAAGAGTGCCCGGTATCGGCAAAAAAACTGCCGAGCGCCTGATGCTGGAGCTCAAAGACAAACTCAAAGTCGATGTTCGCATCGCAGTCGGCGGGGACGCGCATCAGCCAACAACAGCCGCCGATATTTTGAACGCACTTATTTCACTCGGCTACAACGAGAAAGAAGCGTTGTACGCAATCAGGGAACTACCAAAAGACGTGACGGTATCGGACGGCATTCGGCAGGCATTGAAGCTGCTCTCAAAATCGTGACGCGGTCGCGTAAAATCAAGTCATGATCGAAGAAGACCGACTCATCTCAGGCGGCAAAGCTTCTGTACACGAGGAGGCACAGGAGCGGGCGCTGCGCCCCAAGCTGCTGCAGGAATACGTGGGTCAGCAAAAAATCCGCGATCAGTTATCGATTTTTATAGAGGCGGCCCGCAGCCGCAAAGAACCGCTCGATCACACGCTGCTGTTCGGTCCGCCAGGACTTGGCAAAACCACGCTGGCGCACATCATTGCGCGCGAGATGGGCGTGAATCTGAAACACACATCGGGCCCCGTGCTGGAACGCGCCGGTGATCTGGCCGCGATGCTGACCAATCTTGAGCCGAACGATGTGCTGTTTATCGACGAGATCCATCGCCTGAATCCGGTGGTCGAGGAAATTCTTTACCCGGCACTTGAGGATTACCAGATCGACATCATGATCGGCGAGGGGCCTGCTGCGCGCTCGGTGAAGCTTGATCTGCCGCCGTTTACGCTGGTCGGTGCGACCACGCGTGCAGGGATGCTGACCAATCCATTGCGCGACCGCTTCGGCATCGTTGCGCGGCTCGAGTTTTACTCGCCGGCAGAATTAAAGCTGATCGTGTCGCGCTCGGCAAATTTGCTCAAAGTGCCGGTGGATGACCAAGGCGCTGCGGAAATCGCGTTACGCTCCAGAGGCACGCCGCGCATCGCCAATCGTTTGCTGCGCCGGGTGCGCGATTTTGCGCAAGTGAAAGCAGAAGGCTTTGTCGATAAGCCGGTGGCCGACGCGGCGCTAAAAATGCTCGATGTCGATCAGGTCGGGCTGGACATGATGGACCGCAAATTGCTGCGATGTATTATCGAGAAATTCGCCGGCGGGCCGGTCGGTGTTGAAAATCTCGCCGCCGCAATCGGGGAGGAGCGCGACACCATTGAAGACGTGCTGGAGCCGTACCTGATTCAGCAAGGCTATCTGCAACGCACGCCGCGTGGCCGCATGGCGACCTTGCTCACCTTCCAGCATTTTGGCATCACTGCGCCCGCCAATGGCAATGTCGTGCCGGAGTTGTTTTAGTGGCCAGACTCTCCTTAAAAGACGCGCAGCAAACGCCGCTGTTCACGTTTGATTTCCCGCAGCGCGTCTACTTTGAAGATACCGATGCCGGTGGCGTGGTCTATCACGCGCAGTATGTAAAGTTTCTGGAACGCGCCCGCACCGAATGGCTGCGCTATCTCGGTTTTACCAATAGCGAGCTCGAGCGCAACTACAAAATGCTGTTCATCGTTAGCGAGATCGCGGTCGAATTCGTTAAACCCGCGCGTCTCGACGACGCGGTCAATATCAGCGTGGCCATCGAAAATCTGGGCCGTGTGCGCGTGACGTTTCATCAGGAAATCCGTCGCGGTGAAGATATCCTGGTGAAAGCGCGCGTCGCGGTGGCGTGTGTTGCGGCGGAAACTTTTAAGCCGATTGAGATTCCAATGGAATTAAGAAAAAAAATGGAGGCTACGTGCTGAATCTTTCCAACGACATGGCGATTTTGTCGCTCGTTGCGCATGCATCTATCATCGTCAAGATCGTTCTGGGAATTTTGATCCTCGCCTCGATGATGTCGTGGTGGTACATATTCGTCAAAATGTTTGCGGTACGGCGCGCAAAAAAGCAGGCCGAAGAATTCGAGCGTGAATTCTGGGGCGGCTCGGATATTGTTGGACTCTATCAGCGGGCAAGCGGGGGGCAGTACGATCCGGCCGGCATGGAGCGAATCTTTGAATCGGGCTTCAAGGAATATCTGAAACTGAAAAGCCGCAGCGGCTCGGACATCGGCGCGCTGATGGACGGCACGCGCCGCGCGATGAAGGCAACATTCCAGCGTGAGCTCGATTATCTCGAAGCGCATTTGTCGTTTCTCGCCACCGTCGGCTCGGTAAGCCCGTACATCGGTTTGTTCGGTACCGTGTGGGGCATCATGAATTCATTCCGCAGCCTCTCCAACATGGCGCAGGCAACGCTGGCGCAGGTCGCACCCGGCATGGCCGAGGCGCTGATCGCCACCGCCATCGGCCTGTTCGCAGCGATTCCGGCGGTGATTGCGTACAACAAATACACCGCCGAAATTGATCGCCTCGCAAATCGCTACGAGAGCTTCATGGAAGAATTCACCAACATCCTGCAACGTCAAGCGGTGCATTGATGCGTCGCCGCCGTCGCGCCATGGCAGAAATCAACGTCGTCCCGTACATCGACGTGATGCTCGTATTGCTGATCATTTTTATGGTGGTGGCACCGGCCATACAGCCGGGACAAATCGATTTACCGAGCGTCGGTCAGGCGCTGAACCCAACCGTCGCGCCGCTGGAAGTTCGCATCAAACGCGACGGCTCGATTCTGCTGGTCGACCGCCAGCAAGGCGGGCAGGAACAGCTCGTCACGCGTGAAAAATTGCTGCAAACGGTAAACGTCATTCAGGCGTCGCACCCCGAACAGGCAGTGGTGATCAACGCCGATAAAAATTTGAAATACGACGACGTGCTGCGCGTCATGGATATCTTGCAGACTGGCAAGATCAAGCGGGTCGGTTTACTGGTGAAACCGGATAAGTAGCATGGCGCAATCGCCGCCTATTTCGCATCGCCGCTCGCCGCTGCTGACAAGAAGCGAGCCGGGCAGATTGCCTGCGGCGCTACTTGCGATTATTGTGCACAGTGTTTTTTTTGCGCTGCTCGTGTTCGGCGTTTCCTGGCAGGTCAAACAGCCGGAATCGGCCATCGCCGAGCTCTGGAGCCAATTGCCGCCGATGCAAAATGCGCCCGCAATTACCCCTCCGCCACCTGAGCCGGAAGTCGTCAAACCAGACCCGCCGAAAGTCGAGCCAAAAATAGAAAAAGTGAAAGAGATTCCACCGCAACCGACGCCGGCCGAGATCAATTTACAAGCCAAACGCGAGAAGCTCGAAAAAGCCGAACGCGAAAAAAAACTGCAGGACGAGAAGACGTTGAAGGAAAAACAAAAACTCGCTGAGGTTGAGAAAAAGCGCAAAGAGGACGAAACAAAACAGAAGCTCGCGCAAAAAATGGCGGACGACAAAGCGCGTGCCGAGCTGGCCGCGAAAGAGGCAACCGCTGCGACGGCGCGCGATGCGTCGCGGAAGATATTTGGAGACAAAATTGCCAAGCTCATCAGAGATCGTGCCAACATACCTGATTCAGTTTCTGGCAAACCAGAAATTCACATTCGCTTGCGGCTACTGGTCAGCGGCACTATTTTCGAGGCGCAAGTCGTAAAGCCGTCAGGCGATAAAGTTTATGATGACGCTGTTGAGCGCGCCATCAACGGCATTCGAAATTGGCCGCCGCCGGAGAGTGCGGAACTTTTTGGTGGTCAGCGTGACCTTATCTTGAAGATACAGCACGACCGCTAGCAATCACTATTCACATAGAATCCAATACATGTTAAAACAACTAAACATTTTCAGCCGCATCGTTGCGCTTGCCGTTCTCGGTAGCGCGCTGCTGTTCGCCACCACCGCACACGCCCAGCTCACCATCGACGTAACGACCAGCTCCGGCCGCCAGGTACCGATTGCGATTGCACCGTTCGCGCTTGAGGCCAACGCGCCGCAAAATATCACGCCGCTTATTTCCGCGAATCTGGCGCGCTCCGGCATGTTTCGCATCGTCAATACCGTCGGCATCAGTAATTTGCCGACCGAGCCGTCGCAGGTGAATTATCTGGATTGGTCGAGCCGCAGCACCGAGGCTCTCGTCATCGGTGGCATCAAGCCGTTGGCGGATGGGCGCTTCGAGGTCAATTTTCGATTGTTCGATGTTGGCAAACAAAACCAGATTGCCGCGACCTCATACACGGTGAGCGCGTCGCAGTTGCGTGCCACCGCGCACAAGATCTCCGACGAGATATACGAAAAGCTGATCGGCGAAAAAGGCGTTTTTTCCACACAGATTGCCTATGTGTTAAAGCGCGGGCCGCGGTTCGAGTTGCAGGTTGCGGACGCCGATGGATTCAATCCGCAGGCGGTGTTGTCGTCGCTCGAGCCGATACGCTCGCCGAAGTGGTCGCCCGATGGCAAGAAGCTCGCGTATGTTTCGTTTGAGAGCCGCAAATCGACCGTGATCGTGCAGGATTTATCGACTGGTCAGCGCAAAACCGTTGCCAATTTTCGCGGTGATAACTACGCGCCGAATTGGTCGCCGGACGGCAGTAAATTAGTGGTGGCCTTGTCGAAAGACGCGGTCTCGCAGATCTACGTGATCGCAGCGACGGGCGGCGAGGCAACGCGTATTACGCAAAGCAACGGCATCGATACCAACGCGACTTTCAACGGCGACGGCAGCCAGATCATTTTCGTTTCTGATCGCTCCGGCGGCCCGCAACTCTACAGCGTCGCAGCCAGTGGTGGCGCGCCCAGGCGCCTGACTTTCGAGGGCAGCTACAATGTCAATCCACGCATGAGCCCAGACGGAAAATCTCTGGCCTTCGTCAATCGCGAGGCAGGCCGTCTGCGCATCGCCACGCTCGAATTGGCGAATGGACAAGTCAATATTCTTACCGACGGGCCGCTCGACGACAGCCCCAGTTTTTCGCCGAACGGGCGCACCATCCTGTACGAATCCAAAGCGGGCGGACGCGGCACGCTGGGCGCGGTCTCGGCCGACGGTCGCGTGAAACAAAAAATTTCTTCACAGGCAGGCGACGTGCGCGAACCCGCGTGGGGGCCGTACGGCTCGGCTGGCGCGCGCTAACCGTCGCACCAGCACCCGCCGTCCTACAAAATCGCCAGCGTTCCGCTGACAGAGTAGTCCTACAAATTGGCATACACTAACGTGGTTCGTTGGAATTGTTTGTTACTTACTGGAGAAAAATATGAAAAATGCTCTTATCGGTTTTGGTCTCGTCGTACTGCTCGCGGCCTGCGCAAGCAAAGACCCGGTGGCCACCACCAAAGTTGAAGATCGCAACCCCGCGCCGACGACCGGCACGACTGGCGCGCCGACCACGGGCACTACTTCAAACACACCAGTGACCGGCACGAATGTCCTTACCGACCCGAACAATATTTTGTCCAAGCGCGTGGTGTATTTTGATTTCAACACCGACGCGGTGAAACCTGAATTCGCCTCGCTCATTCAGGCGCACGCGAGCTACCTTGCACAAAACCGCAATCGCAAAGTCCGCTTTGAGGGACACGCCGATGAGCGCGGCTCACGCGAGTACAACATCGCACTCGGCCAACGCCGCGCCACGGCAGTACGCACGGCGACGACGGCATTGGGTGTTGGCAGTGAGCGCATCGAAACCATCAGCTTCGGCGAAGACAAGCCAAAAGCCAACGGCCACGACGAAGCATCGTGGGCGCAAAATCGCCGCGTGGAAATTGTCTACGACGGTGAGTAATATTTAACCAGATCGCCATTTGGCGCGGTGTTTGGAGCATAAATGGCTGGACAGCCGCGCTGGTGCTAGAGGTTTAGCTTATATTCTGGAAAAATACTGAGCGCAGCCTGACCTGAGGCTTCCCCCTTTTCTAAAGGGGGATCGAGGGGGATTTCGGTTCAGAAAGTTTCCATTTGTCGGCCAGCGAAAATCCCCCCTGCCCCCCTTTAGAAAAGGGGGGAATGGCGGCGTTGGGCGCGGTCGCCGCGCCGAACATTGAAGTCCCGCTAACAGCCGCGAGATACAATCTCAATCCCAGCCTCGAAAAACCAACCATCCCATGCCCCACACCCCATTTCACCACCTCCGCACCGCACTCCTGCTTGCTTTCGTCGCGGTCAGCTTTCACGCTTCCGCCGGCTTGTTCGACGATGGCGAAGCTCGCCGCGATATTAAAAATTTGCGCGCGCAAGCCGAGCAGCAGAATCGAGACAACGACGCGCGCCTGCAAAAGGTTGAGGAGTCGATCAAGAATCTGGGCATCATTCAGTTACTGAACCAGATCGAGCAGTTGAACGCCGAGATCGCCAAATTGCGCGGGCAGGTTGAGGTATTGACCAATAGCGAGGATCAGCTCGCCAAACGGCAGCGTGATTTTTATCTGGACATCGACACGCGTTTGCGCAAACTGGAAGGTGTGCCCGCGGACGCCGCCAGCGGGTCTACGGCAGCGCCGGCAGCGACACCTGCGCCTGCGTTGCCGGCAGTAGCTGCCCCACCAACGGCGCTGCCCGGCGCGGTCACGCGTGTGCAGGAAGAGCGCGTCTACGATGTCGGCGCGAACGCCTTCAAGCGCGGCGACTACGTCTCGGCCACGCGGGCATTCCAGACATTCGTGAAAGATTATCCGGCCAGCCAGTTGGTGCCGAACGCCCAATACTGGATCGGCATCAGCTATTTCAATCTCAAGGATTACGGCAGCGCGCGCAGCTCGCAAGACATATTGTTAAAGCAATATCCTGATTCGGCAAAAGCACCCGACGCGCTGCTGGCGCTGGCCAGTATTTACGTCGAAATCGGCGACAGCGGCTCCGCGCGCAACGCGTTGGAGGACATCATCGCCAAGTACCCGGGCTCAGAAGCCGCGACCAAGGCGCGAATGCGCTTGGCTCCGCTCAGACGCTAAGTCACACAGCACACCATGACCACGCTCACCAGGATTCCTGCTGCCAATATTGGCAAAGCCGAAGGGAAAAAAGCCGCCACCGCTAACGTGACTGCGCGCGCCACCACGCTGCGCATCAACGAAATATTTTTTTCCCTGCAAGGCGAGTCAAGCCGGGTCGGGCTGCCCACGGTGTTTGTGCGCCTGACCGGTTGCCCGCTGCGCTGCGGCTATTGCGACACCGCGTACGCTTTTCACGACGGCAAAACGCGACTGATCGACGACGTCATCGATGAAGTCGCGCAACATAAAACCAACTACGTTTGTGTCACCGGTGGCGAGCCGCTCGCGCAGAAAAATTGCCGTACCTTACTTAAAAAATTATGCGACCTCGGCTACTCGGTCTCGCTTGAAACCAGCGGCGCGATCAATATTGCTGACGTTGACGCCCGCGTGTCGCGCATCGTCGATATAAAAACGCCGGGCTCGGGCGAAGTCGATAAAAACCGCTGGGAAAATTTGCCGCACCTGACACGCCATGATGAAATAAAATTCGTCATTACCTCCGAGGCTGACTACCGCTGGGCGGCGCTGCTCATCGAAGAAAAAAAATTAAACGATCTCGCGCCGGTACTGTTTTCGCCTTCCTTCAACGATGTGCGTGTCGAGCATCTTGCCGCATGGATCCTGCGCGACGGATTGAAGGTGCGCATGCAGGTTCAATTGCACAAAATTATTTGGGGCGAGAAGCGTGGCGTATGAGCGGCGTATGAGTTCACCACAACCCGCTCCGCAACGCGCCGTCGTGCTACTTTCCGGCGGGCTCGATTCCGCCACCGTGCTCGCGATGGCGCACGAGCAACATTTCGAGACTTACGCGTTATCGTTCGACTACGGCCAGCGTCATCGCTCGGAATTGCAGGCGGCAGCACGCATCGCAGCAGCGCTCGGCGCGAAAGAGCATCGCGTGGTGACGCTCGATCTCACCGGCTGGGGCGGCTCGGCGTTGACCGACAAAAATATCGCCGTGCCTGTCGCGTCTGCAGCACCAAGCGCATCAGCAAGCGCCATCCCGATCACCTACGTGCCCGCGCGCAACACGATTTTTTTGTCGCTGGCACTCGCGTGGGCCGAAACACTAAACGCGCCAAATATTTTCGCCGGCATGAACGCAGTCGATTATTCCGGCTATCCCGATTGCAGGCCCGATTACATCGCTGCCTACCAAACCATGGCGCGGCTCGCCACCAGGGCAGGTGTCGAGGGCGCACAACTGCTGATTCACACGCCGATCATCCACATGAGCAAAGCCGACATCGTTCGCGAAGGCACACGGCTCGGCGTGGACTATGGGTTGACGGTCTCCTGCTATCAGGCAGATGATGATGGCAGTGCTTGTGGCGCGTGTGATTCGTGCAGACTGCGAAAAGAGGGATTTCTTGCGGCGGGCGTTGTCGACCCGACGCGGTACGCGTGACGTTTAGCGGCGGACACGCTTCATTTCGTACACGTACAATGAAGTATTTCAACCAACCAACGTCCAATGAATAACGCCCCCAATCTCGCCGCAACCGTCGCCTGGCTCGGCTTCATCGTCGCCTTTATCCTCGGTGCAATATCGGCACGCACCCAGTTCTGCACACTGGGCGCGGTATCGGACATCGTCAACATGAGCGACTTCACGCGCATGCGCATGTGGGTGCTGGCGATGGCGGTTGCGATTCTCGGTGCGCAGGGACTTTACGCGGCTGACCTGATCGATCTCTCGAAGGCTTTCTACACGCGCCCGAACATCACCTGGCTTTCTTACGTCGGCGGCGGATTGATGTTTGGCATCGGCATGACGCTGGCCAGCGGCTGCGGCAGTCGCACGCTGGTGCGCATCGGCGGTGGCAATCTGAAATCGGTCGTGGTGTTCGCGTTTCTTGGCATTGCGGCGTACATGACGATGAAGGGCTTGTTTGGCGTGTGGCGCGTCAACTATGTGGATGCGGTCGCGATTGATGTGTCGCAACACGGCGTCGCCACGCAGGAGCTTGGCGCGCTGGTCGGTCCAATGTTGAACATGAGCAAAAAATCCGCACAAATCATGTTGGCGAGCATGGTCGCTTTTCCCATGCTGTCATTCGTGCTCAGCAGCCGCGATTTCCGATCCAGTCTCGATGCGTGGCTCGGCGGCCTGGGCTACGGGGTTGCGGTAGTTGCCGGCTGGTACATTACTGCGCATGTGGGGTTCGGGGAAAACGGCGA
>JAYVXF010000142.1:0-6057 GCA_043793345.1 Betaproteobacteria bacterium
CACCGATTACAGCGAAGATCTGTCACCGAAAGACAAAGTGCATTACGTGAATCGCTGGCGTCTGGAAAAAAAGGATCCAACCGCTGCGCTGTCTGAGCCGAAAGAGCCAATCACGTATTGGCTGGACAAAAATATTCCCGTGAAATATCGCAAGGCCGTGGCCGACGGCGTGCTGGAATGGAACAAGGCCTATGAAAAAATCGGTTTCAAGAATGCGGTGGTGGCGAAGCAGCAGACCGAGAAAGATAATTTCGATACCATGGACGCGCGCCATGCGTCGATCCGCTGGTTTGTCGGTGCCGATGTTGGTTTCGCGATTGGTCCATCACACAAAGACCCCCGCACTGGCGAGATTCTGGACGCTGATATTGGCATGTCGGATGTGTTCGCCCGTGGCGCGCGCCGCCAGGTTGCCGAAGACTTGGGTCGACCGACTGGCTTCAACGCGCTTAGCGCCTATACGATGGGTAACCCGCTGACCGCACACAAGGATTATCCGGCTTGCAATTACGCTGATGAGGGCGCGCACGAAATGCACTTCGCCATGGATCTGTTGGAGGCGCGCGGGATGGAGATGGACAGTCCGGAGGCCGAGGAAGTTGCGCAAGCCTATGTCAAGGATGTGATCATGCACGAGGTCGGCCACACGCTGGGCCTGCGGCATAATTTCCGCGCGTCCACCATCTACTCGATGCAGCAAATCCAGAATGCAGAGTTCACCAAAAAGAACGGCATCACCGGCTCAGTGATGGACTACACGCCATTCAATCTCGCCACCAACGGCGAGAAGCAGGCCGAGTATTTGATGTCTACACTGGGGCCCTACGATTACTGGGCAATCGAATACGCCTATAAGCCGATGGATGCCGCCAACGAAAAGGCTGAGTTGGCCAGCATCGCGGCACGCTCGACCGAGCCGCTGTTGGCCTTCGCGACCGATGAGGAAGCCGTCAGCCAATTCGGCGGCATCGATCCGGATGTCAATCAGTTTGACCTCGGCGGCGACCCATTGGAATACTATAAAAAACGCATCAAACTTTCGCGCGAATTGTGGGATCGTTTGCAAACGCTGAAATTAAAAGACGGTGAAAGCTATGACCGTCTCACACGCAGTTTCAATGCCGGCTTCACACAGTTGGCGCGGGTTGCGCCGCTGGCCGCGAAGTATGTTGGTGGCGTGAAGCTGTTGCGCGATCATGCGGGCACTAATCGGCCGGTGTTTGAGCCGACACCCGCCGCTCGTCAGCGCGAGGCGCTGAACCTCATCACGGATGGCCTGTTCAAGGTCGACAGCTTCAAATTCAAGCCGGAATTTGTTTCGCGCATCGGCGTTGATTTTCTGGGACGTCGCCTTGACTTCAGCGGCCCGCCAACGAGTACCGAACCAAACATTTCCACCCGCGTGCTGAATGTCCAAAAGGCGGTGCTGGACGTGGTGATGAGCGACGGTGTCGCACAACGATTGCTTGAGTCGCAAGACAAGGTCGCCGATCCGTCCAAGCTGTTGAAGCTCTCGGATGTTTACGATACTTTGCAAAACGCGATCTGGAGCGAGTTGAAAACGGGCGGTGATATTTCATCGCTGCGCCGCAATCTGCAACGCGAACACGTGAAGCGTGTGTCAGCAGCGTTGTTACGTCCATCCGGCACCTCGCCGGCCGACGCGCGTAGCCTGCAGCGTGAAAACGCAGTGCAGTTGCAGAGCACGTTACGCGGCGCGATGAGCCGACCGATGAGCAAAGAAGCAAAAGCGCACGTGGCGGAAAGCTTCAATATTCTCTCCGAGGCGCTGAAGGCCCCGTTGCAGCGGGCAGGAGTATAAGGTCAAGCACTGGCGCGCCTTTCCAGCCAATTTCAGGCTGACAGGCGCGCCAAATGGCGATCTGCATCTTTTCGCGCGTGCCTTTCAAGTTCGGCGTTGGCAGCGCTTCATCAGTCACCGAAAGGCGCTGCAAATAACCCGATTTTTGTCTATAATTCACTACGTTCCGAATATGCAATTCCATTGAAGAGGTCATCATGGCTGGAGAAAAAAAGCGCACCCGTCGTAACACGCTGGAGCGCAAATGTTTGAGTAAATACTTCAAGCGTCTTTTTATCGGCGCGAACAAGTCCACATTCAAGATGCTTGAAACGATCAAAAAGATTTAATTCGTTTCGCGTTTTCAAATTAAAAAACCGCCGGATTTATCCGGCGGTTTTTTTTCGCCTGCACGCAATTGCATCGATGGAAGATCACAGATTTCACGAGCAAGCTGCCGCAAATGTTGCGTCGCAGCATCGAAAGTCATTGACACCTCTGGCGTGCGGTAATACGCTCAATTCAAACGAACGTTTGAATTTATCAAAAAAACCGCTAACCCAATGATCGCACACGTTAAATGACTGCCGCTTCAATCCAACGACTGCCCCGCAGCGCCATGCCTCCGGTGGAAAAGACGCCCGACCCGACGGATACCAAGTCGAAAATTCTCGACGCCGCCGAAGAGCTTTTTATGGAACACGGCTTCGAGGCGACTTCACTGCGCCTGATCACGACCGCTGCCGGCGTGAATTTGGCGGCGGTGAATTACCACTTTGGTTCCAAGGAAGAATTGTTTCAGGCGGTGCTCACGCGCAGGTTGGATCCGATGAATCAGGACCGCATGCAATTATTGTCGGCCTACGAGATCGCGGCGGCCGGCAAAGCACTGAGTTGCGAAAAAATTCTCGCCGCGATGTTTATTCCGGCGTTAAAGCTCGCCCGCAACCACGAGCAGGGCGGCAAGAATTTTCTGCGTTTGCTCGGGCGGGCGTATGCCGACCCGGCACCATTCATCCGCGAATTTTTATCCAGCCAGTATCGCGAAATGATCGCGCGTTTTCGTGCGGCATTCAGCCGCGCATTGCCGACCATTCCGCGGGAAGAACTTTCCTGGCGTTTGCATTTCGTCATGGGTGCGTTGTCGTACACCCTGGCCGGCGCCGATATGTTGAAAATAATTTCGCAACGGCAACCTGAAGAAGCAACCAACGACGAGTTGCTGTTAAAGCGGCTGGCGCCATTTCTGGCCGCTGGCCTGCGCTCACCTGCCGCACCAAGCGCACCAAGCCCGGCGGAGGACGACGGGCATCATTTGTTTTATGAAGCTTAGAGAGGAAACGTCATGCTGACCATTCTGTTATGCGTCGTAGTTGCCATCGCCATCGTCTGGGTGCTCGCCTATCACGCGGCGAGCGCCGCCATCTGGTCGCTCGTCGCGGGTGTCGGTTTGCTCGCACTCACTGCGGGCGGCGTGCTCACTGGTGTGTTGGCGGGCCTGGCGTGGATCGCGTTCATCGCGTTCGCGGTGATCAGTAATGTCAGATCGCTTCGGCAAAGTCTGGTGACTGCGCCGATATTCAAGATTTACAAAAATCTGCTTCCACAAATGTCGCAGACCGAACGCGAAGCGCTCGACGCTGGCACAGTGTGGTGGGATGGCGACCTTTTCAGCGGCAAGCCCGACTGGAATAAATTGCTCGATTACCCTGCGCCAAAGTTGACCGCAGAAGAGCAGGCGTTTATCGACGGCCCGACCGAACAACTGTGCGCCATGACGAACGAGTGGGAAATTTCGCACGAGCTCTACGATTTACCACCGCAGGTTTGGCAGTTCATCAAAGACCAGGGGTTCCTGGGAATGATCATCCCCAAAGAGTACGGCGGCATGGGATTTTCGGCCTACGCGCACTCGCAAGTGGTGATGAAAATCTCCACCCGCAGCGGCACAGCAGCGGTTTCGGTGATGGTGCCAAATTCATTGGGGCCGGGCGAATTGCTGATGCACTACGGCACGAGCGAGCAAAAAAATCATTACCTGCCGCGCCTCGCCAAAGGCCTGGAATTACCGTGCTTTGCGTTGACCGCGCCGGACGCAGGCTCGGACGCGGCGTCGATGGCGGACATCGGCATCGTCTGCAAACAAATGTGGGAAGGCCGGGAAACGCTGGGCCTCTCCATCACATGGGAGAAACGCTACATCACGTTAGGCCCGGTCGCAACACTGCTTGGTCTCGCCTTCAAATGCGTCGATCCAGACAAATTGCTCGGTGGAGAAAAGGATCTCGGCATTACCTGTGCATTGATACCTACCTCGCATCCCGGCGTGAATATCGGTCGTCGTCACTTCCCGCTCAATGCGGCGTTCATGAATGGTCCAAACTCGGGCAAGGATGTATTCATTCCAATGGATTGGCTGATCGGCGGACAACCGATGATCGGCCAGGGCTGGCGCATGTTGATGGAGTGTCTGGCGGCAGGCCGCGCGATTTCCCTGCCTGCCCAATCGATCGCCGCCGGAAAATTTGCCTCGATGGCGACCGGAGCGTATGCGCGTGTGCGCCAACAATTCAAAATGCCGATCGGAAAATTTGAAGGGATTGAAGAACCATTGGCGCGCATCGGCGGCTACACCTACCTGATGGATGCGTGTCGCACCGTCACGGCCGGCGCGCTGGACATGGGCGAGAAGCCCTCGGTACTCTCGGCGATTTCAAAATATCACATGACCGAACGCATGCGCATCGTCTTGAATGACGCGATGGACGTACATGGCGGCAAAGGCATCTGCATGGGGCCGAACAATTATCTCGGACGCGCATACCAGATGATTCCGGTTGCGATCACGGTCGAAGGTGCCAACATCCTCACGCGCTCGCTCATCATCTTTGGTCAGGGTGCGATCCGCTGTCACCCATGGGTGTTGAAAGAAATGAAGGCCGCGCAGGAAGACTCCGTTGAAAAATTTGACGAGGCATTCTGGAGTCACATCGCCTTCACCATCTCGAACGCGGCGCGCGCGATGTGGACCGGGATTACCGGCGCGCGCGGCTTGGCCGCACCGGCCTGCGACGACACCAAGCGTTTTTACCAACAGCTCACGCGCTTCTCGACTGCCTTCGCGTTGCTGGCTGACGTGAGCATGTTCGTGATCGGTGGCTCGCTGAAACGCAAAGAGAAATTATCGGCGCGCTTGGGCGACGTGCTCTCGCTGCTATATCTGTCGTCGTGCGCGCTGAAATTTTATGATCAGCGCGGTCGACAGCAAGACGAATTGCCGCTGCTGCGCTGGGCTTTGTACGATTCTGCGTTCAAGATTCAGGTGGCGATGGACGGCATCATCGACAATTTTCCGAACCGTGCTGTCGCGTTTGTGCTGCGCCGACTGGTGTTCCCGCGCGGCCTCACCCTGATACAGCCGCGTGATGAGATGGGCCATGAAGTGGCGGACTTGTTGATCCAGCCATCGGCAGCACGCAGTCGCCTGATCGCCGGTATGTACTTGCCCAAGAGCGATACCGATGTGATGGGCAAATTGGAGGCGGCGATGCACGCGGTGATTTTGGCAGAGCCAATAGACGCCAAAGTGCGTGTCGCGAAAAAAGCCGGTCGACTAACGACGCATGGCGCAGACGCGCAATATGAAGAGGCGATGAAGCTCTCCGTCATCACTGAAACCGAACTGGCGCTTTGGAAACGTGCCCGTGTATTGCAACGCGAAATTATTATGGTCGATGATTTCGACAAACACTTTGGCAAACTCGCGAGCAGCGCGCCGCCGGTCTGGCAGCAGGCCGAGGCCGCCGAATGAGTGGAAAAGTTTATGTCATCGACGGTGCACGCACGCCGTTTCTTAAAGCCAAAGGCAAACCCGGTTCGTTCTCAGGTGCGGATTTGGCCGTCGGTTGTGGTCGACCGTTACTGGCGCGACAGGAATTTCAGCCCAGCGCATTCGATGAAGTTATTGTGGGTGCCGCAATGCCATCGGCGGACGAAGCCAATATCGGTCGCGTGGTCGCGTTGCGCTTAGGCTGCGGCGACAAAGTGCCGGCGTGGACGGTGATGCGAAATTGCGCGTCGGGCATGCAGGCGCTTGATTCGGCGTGCATGAATATTCTCGCCGGTCGTGCAAATCTGGTGTTGGCAGGTGGCACCGATGCGATGAGTCACGCACCGCTTTTGTTTGGGCCGGCGATGGTGAATTGGCTCAGCGATTGGACTGGCGCGAAATCGTTTGGCCAGCGCGCCGGCGTCGC
>JAYVXF010000143.1:0-5990 GCA_043793345.1 Betaproteobacteria bacterium
GAAGGCGGGAATCCAATTTCCTTGAGTGAAGTGAAACGCTGGCAAACTTGGATTCCCGCCTTCGCGGGAATGACGGGCTTTGAAAAATTGCGATGAAAATTTTATGAAGCGCGACGAGGAGAGTTTTGACAAATTCATAGTCATTCCTGACTGCCGTCCCACTGCCGTATAATCCGCCGCTCGCCATCCCGTCTTCCGCAGCCCTGAGGATCCGCCATGAAATTTCGCTTCCCCATCGTCATCATCGACGAGGATTTCCGCTCCGAAAACGCTTCCGGCCTCGGCATTCGTGCGCTTGCCGACGCGATCGAAAAGGAAGGCATGGAAGTGCTGGGCGCGACCAGTTACGGCAATCTCTCGCAGTTCGCTCAGCAACAGAGCCGTGCCTCAGCGTTCATCCTGTCGATTGACGACGAAGAATTTACGCCGGGGCCCGAGATCGATCCTGCGGTGCTGCGGGTACGCGCCTTCATCGAGGAGGTGCGTTTCAAAAACGCCGAGGTGCCAATTTATTTGTACGGCGAAACGCGCACCTCGCAACATATCCCGAACGATATTCTGCGCGAGCTGCACGGCTTCATTCACATGTTCGAAGACACGCCCGAGTTTGTGGCGCGGCATATTATTCGCGAAGCGAAATCCTATCTCGATTCGCTGGCACCACCGTTTTTCCGCGCGCTGATTCACTATGCGCAGGATGGCTCGTACTCCTGGCATTGCCCGGGCCACTCGGGCGGCGTGGCTTTTTTGAAGTCACCGGTGGGGCAAATGTTTCACCAGTTTTTCGGCGAAAACATGTTGCGGGCTGACGTGTGCAATGCGGTCGATGAACTGGGCCAATTGCTCGATCACACCGGTCCCGTTGCGGCATCCGAGCGGAATGCGGCGCGCATATTCAACGCCGATCATTGTTTCTTTGTCACCAACGGCACCTCGACCTCAAACAAAATGGTCTGGCACGCGAACGTCGCGCCGGGCGATACGGTGGTGGTGGATCGCAATTGCCACGTGTCGATTTTGCACGCCATCATCATGACGGGCGCCAATCCCGTTTTCCTGATGCCGACGCGCAACCATCTCGGCATCATCGGGCCGATTCCGCTTTCTGAATTTAGCCCCGCCAGCATTCAACAGAAAATCGATGCGAATCCTTTTATCAGCGACAAAAAAGCCAAGCCGCGCATTCTGACGATCACGCAATCGACCTATGACGGTGTGCTTTATAACGTCGAAATGCTGAAGGAAGTGCTCGGCAACCGTATCGATACGCTGCACTTTGACGAGGCATGGTTGCCGCACGCCACGTTTCATGATTTCTATAAAAACATGCACGCCATTGGCCGTGACCGGCCGCGCCCGAAAGACGGGATGATTTTTGCCACGCACTCGACGCACAAATTGCTGGCCGGTATTTCGCAGGCGTCACAAATCATCGTGCAGGAATCGGAACATAGGAAGCTCGACAAGACCACCTTCAACGAGGCGTATCTGATGCACACCTCGACGTCACCGCAGTACGCCATCATCGCCTCGTGTGATGTCGCCGCAGCGATGATGGAGGCACCCGGCGGGCACGCGTTGGTGGAGGAGTCAATCTCGGAAGCGCTCGATTTCCGTCGCGCCATGCGCAAGGTCGATGATGAGTGGGGCAAGGACTGGTGGTTCAAAGTGTGGGGGCCGGACAAGCTTACCAATGACGGCATCGGCTCGCGCGAAGACTGGGTGCTGAAAACCAACGACAAATGGCATGGCTTCGGCAATATGGCGGCGGGCTTCAACATGCTCGATCCGATCAAATCCACCATCGTTACGCCGGGGCTCGATGTCTCGGGCAAATTTGCCAGGACCGGCATCCCCGCATCGATCGTCACCAAATTTTTGGCCGAGCACGGCGTGATCGTCGAGAAGACGGGTCTCTATTCGTTCTTCATCATGTTCACCATCGGCATCACCAAGGGCCGCTGGAATACCCTGCTCACGGCGCTGCAACAGTTCAAGGATGACTACGACAAAAATCAGCCGATGTGGAAAATTCTTCCGGAGTTTGTTGCCACGCAGCCGCGTTACGAGCGCGTCGGCTTGAAGGATTTGTGCCAGCAGATTCACGATATGTACAAGGCCAACGATGTGGCGCGACTCACCACCGAAATGTATTTGTCCGATATGCAGCCGGCGATGAAGCCGGCGGACGCGTACGCGAAGCTTGCCCACCGCGAAATTGATCGCGTCGCGATTGATGATCTGGAAGGCCGCATCACCAGCGTGTTACTCACGCCGTATCCACCGGGCATTCCATTGCTGATCCCGGGTGAGCGATTCAACAAAACCATCGTCCAGTATTTACGATTCGCGCGTGAATTCAACGGCAAGTTTCCCGGTTTCGAGACCGACATTCACGGCTTGGTCGAAACTGAGCGCGACGGAAAATTCACTTATTACGTCGATTGCGTAAAAGGCAAGTAAGCAGCAACGCCAAAGGTAAAAATAAATGTCAGCCGAAAACAAGGTAGTACAAAAACGTGCGCTGGTGGTCGACGATGACATCGTCATGGTTGAGCACGCCTCCGCCGTATTGCGCCGGGCCGGCTATCACGTCGAGACCGCAGGCGACGGCATGAACGCGCTCGCCATGTTCCGCGCCAGCCACTTCGATGCGGTGGTCTGCGATATTCGCATGCCCAAACTTTCCGGCATCAGCTTCCTGAAAAACTTGCGCCTCGCCGCAGAATCCACTTGCCGCGTGGTGATGCTGTCGTCGCTGGATGATCGGACGCTCCAGCGCGAAGCGTTGGAGGCCGGTGCGGTGGCGTATTTGGTGAAGCCCGCGTCGGGCAAGGCGATCCTTGCAGCCGTCACCGGTGTTGCCGAAGCCTGAACGTATCTTTCGCCTGGCAGTTGTTCGCGCTAAAAATGCGGATGCGCAGTGCTGGTGCGTTTATCCGGATGCGATAAACTGGTGCAAATAATTCGAACGGTTGCCCTACACGATGTCGGATAAAAACGATCCGCAGCCCCGCGCACTTGTCGTTGACGACGATGAAGCGATCATCGAACAAGTCACGCAGGTGATGCACAAGATGGGCTTCGCGGTCGAGCGCTCGAGTAACGGCCTGGATGCGCTAAGGCGCTGTCAGGCGGCGCGTTTCGATGTGGTCATTTGCGATGTGCGCATGCCGCGTTTGAGTGGCTTAAGTTTTTTAAGCAACCTGGCCTACACGCCGAACGCCCAGAGCAAGGTCATCATGATCTCCGCGCTCGATGATCATTCCATCCGCAGTCAAGCGCTGGCGTCCGGCGCGTCAGCTTATTTGGTGAAGCCGCTTGCGGCGCAGGTTTTGCGCGATGCGATTGGTGAGTGCCCGGCGAAACTCTAGCATTGGTGCGGGTTGCGGGCCATTTTCAAGCTGGAAGCCGCATCAAATGGCGATCCGCAAAAGAATTGTCATTTCGACCAGAGGGAGAAATCTGCTTTTGCCTGGCACTTTGGTGAAGCAGATTTCTCACCCGATATGGCTGGCTTCGACATGGTGGGCTGACGAAGTTGCCGTCGGCATGACAAAAAATATCCACGAATGAAATGAAGGGCACCACCTAAAACAATGCAAGACTTCTGGCAATCCAGCGGCTACCAAACACTGCGACGCAACGACCACGGCTGGCTGCGTGTGACGCCTGACTATCTGCGTTGGCTGTTGGCGCGGCCCGAGTTGGCACCGATCCACGAGTCAGGATCGGTTGAGCGCGCGCTGCATGAATCGCTGCTTGGCGATCCGCAGCGTGCGGTGGCGGAACAAGAAATCGCCGCTGTGGAAGACGCCGACACGCGCGAAAACTACCGCCACTTTTTGTCGTTGCGTAAATTGCTGCTTGACGCAGTGACGCTTGAGCGATTTTATTTGCTGCTGTTTCGGCGCGAGTCGATCACCTTGCCGCCGTTGTTTATCGACCTCGCGGCGCACGCGATCATTCGCGGGATTCTGGATGGCTGTGAAGATCCGTACGAGTTGCGTGCGGCAGAAATGTTTTTCAGAACGCAACGGGTTTCCACCGAGGGCGGTCAGGTGCTGGCGGCCGACGCTGAAACCATTTCGCTTTTTAGCGAAACCGGCGGCTTTGGCAGTATCGGGCGCTTGCTCGCGCAACAGGGCACGCCGCTGCGCGAGATGCGCATGGATGTGATGTCGCACGAGAATGCGCAGCTTTATTTTCTGCGCGAAAGCCGTCACAATTATTTGCTCGATTTGACCAATGGACGGGCAGGAGAGCAAGCACTGGCGCGGGTCTTGCGGAGATGGATCAAACATTTTTTTGGTGTGGAAGTGAATGTTGAGCCGATGGGGCGCATCGACGATGATGCCTGGCGCTGGCACGTGGGACTTGATGTTGAGTCGACCGCGATCTTGAATGATTTGTATGAAGGGCGCGAGGTCGACGACGCGCGCCGGGCGCGATTGATTGGTCTGTTCCGATTGGATTTTGCTGATGCAAAAGACATGCGGCGCGACGTTGCCGGCAAGCCCGTTTATTTGGGTCTCGCGATTACGCAGGATAATCAACTCAAACTCAAACCGCAGAATCTGCTCATCAATCTCCCGCTCGCGAATGCAAGTTAAACTATCAACGGTCAACACCCAGAGAAAAATATGAAATCCCCAAAAGAACACCCCGCCATCCAGATGCTGCGCAGCGAAATTGAATTCATGATGTCAGACCGCGAGGCGCTGTTGCGCGTCGCGGGAACCGCCGCTAAATTCGTCGAGAAAGTAAATATCGCCAAGCTTCCTGTCTCAGCTATTCCGCTCGCCGAAGCGATTTCTTCCAGCGTCAATAAACTTTCGGAAGAGTCATTGCAGGAAGCGCTGCAAGCGGCGAAAAAACGCGGCTAAACTTTTCGCGCCGTCCAAGCTGCGTAACGCCAGAGGCAAACGTGGCGAAAGGTGGATTCGGCATGTTCGACATCGTGCCGGCCTCTTATGCACGTCGCGGCAGCGTCGTCTACCGGACACTTGGTCGACTGCTGATGCGGCTATCCGGCTGGCGCTTTGAAGGCTTGCTGCCCGACGTACCGAAGATCGTCATCGCCGTCGCGCCACATACGAGCAATTGGGATTTCGTGGTCGGCGTGATGGCCTTGTGGGCGCTCGATATCAAGATTTCTTTTCTCGGCAAACACACCTTGTTTCGCGGTGTCTTCGGCACCTGGATGCGATCCATCGGCGGCATTGCCGTGAATCGCGAATCAACGCACGGCGTGGTTGGTGATGCGGTGCAGGCGTTCCAGAAATCTGCTCGCCTGGTGCTGGCCCTGACCCCGGAAGGCACGCGACAGCTTGACAAAGGTTTCAAAAATGGTTTTCTGCATATCGCGCATGGCGCAAGCGTGCCGATTTTGCTCGCGTACTTCGATTTTTCCCGGAAGGTGGTTGGCTTTGGATCGGTGGTGTCGACGACGGGCGACGTGGAGCGCGACATGAAATTCATTGTGAATTTTTATCGCCCGATACGTGGCAAATATCGCAAGACGTGGCAGCAGATGAGGTAAAAATAGCACGGCAATTACACCGTGCGGCGATGCGTTGGCGCAATTTTCATTCGCGCTACAGCGGCGTTGCCAATGCCAGGCATGACAAATTTGCACACGCCCACGACGCTGAAGCGATCTCACAGCACGCGGGCTTTCAATTCACTGTTTTCTTGGGCTATGCTAGTCGGGCTGTTAGTGTTAGTAAATGTTTTTACCAATCTGAGGATCTTGAAATGACGCCGTCCATTATTTCCAGAATTGTCGTTACCTTTTTTTCTGCTGCAACGATGATTGCGTCCACACCAGTCGTCGCGCAGGGCTATCCCTCAAAACCGATCAAGATCGTCGTGCCGTTTGCGCCCGGCGGTGGTTCGGATTTCATCGCACGTTTTATTGCGCAACGTCTGAGCACTGCGGTCGGTCAACCGGTCATCATCGACAACCGGCCCGGTGCGGGCGGCACCGT
>JAYVXF010000144.1:0-5983 GCA_043793345.1 Betaproteobacteria bacterium
CTGAAATGGCAGCCTTCCTGCGAGCAACTCGTACATGGTCACACCGAGCGAATAAATGTCGGTCTGCACCGACGGCGGCTCTTCGTTGATTTGTTCGGGCGCCATGTAGGCGGGCGAGCCGACGAAACCATCGATTTGGGTATGCGTCGCGTGTGAGATTTGCGCGGTACCGAAATCGGAAATCTTGATGTCGTCGCGCTCGGACAGGAGGATATTGGCGGATTTAATATCGCGGTGAATCACCCCGTTCTGGAACGCATAATCGAGCGCGCGACAGGCTTTGAAAATGATCAGCACCGCCTGGCGGACGGGCAGCAAATTGGTTTCGGTGCAGAATTTTTTGAGCGAGCCGCCGCCCACATATTCCATTACGATGTAGCGGTTTTCGCCCTCGATCACCGCGTCATAAACGCCGACAATATTGGGGTGTGACATTTTGCCGACCATCGCCGCTTCATTCAGAAACAGCTTTTCAAATCGCCGCGCTTCCTCCTCGCCCATGCCCTCGTCAGGTGTCACCACCTTGATCGCGACCTTGCGGTCGTTGAATTGATCCTCGCCCAAATAAACCACAGCCGTCGCGCCGCGACCCAGCTCGGACATGATGTTGTACTTGCCGATTTTGGTGGGGCGGGTTTGCATTATTTATTCGGGAAAGAGCTCAATTGGGCGTGATTTAAACTTAGAATCGAAGTCAGGTGTCAGCGGTTAGGCACTGATTTTCAACGAGTTTACCTTATTGATAAGTTCGATGTGCGCTTTTTCAGAAGCTCGGGCGCTATTCAAAATAATGTGGATTGCATCTGCCTTTCCTCCCCCTTTGGAAAAGGGGGATCGAGGGGGATTGTCGGCGGTCGCGTTGGCAGCTCGTTCAAAACATTCGCTGCCGACAATCCCTCCCAACCTCCCTTTGGAAAGGGAGGAGACAAACAACACATAAGTTGCCAACTAACGCGCTATCTAACGCTCCAGCGCAGCGCCCAAACGGACAAAACCGTTCGCCGAAATATCCACCGTTGGTAGCGACGCGGCCAGACGTGCATGCAGATAATTGTTAAACATGGATCGCTCATACGCCGGATCGTAATGATTTTCCAGCATGTCGGCGACGAATTCGTCCCAGCGCGCCGCGTTGGCAAGATTTTTCCACGACTCAATTTGCGACGCCGGATGCAGCGCTTTCAGACAATCGAGCTTATAAAAAAGCAACTCGCGATTATTGATCAGATGCGCGTATTCCTCGCGCAGCAATTGCGCCCGCAACGGTGCCGGTGTGACCACCTCAAAACAAGTCCCGGCCCACATGCGCTCGATGACCGGTTGCGGTACGCGCAGGTTGCCGACCTTTTTGCTTTCCGCTTCCACATACACGGGGCGCGCCGCGTCGAAGCCCGACAGTTGCGCCCAGATGCGGCTTTCGAAGAGTTTTTGCGCAGGCTGCGGCTCGTCGGGCAGATCGCCCAGCACCGAGCCCTTGTGTGCGGCTAGTTTTTCCAGATCCAGCACCTGCGCGCCGCTATCGGCCAAGGCCTCGAGCAGACGGCTTTTCCCGGAGCCGGTGCGTCCGCAGATCACATGGTAACGAAATTGCGCGGGCAGCGTATCGAGATCGGCAATCACCTGCCCGCGCCAGCTCTTGTAGCCGCCCTCGAGCTGCAAAGCGCCCCAACCCACACTGCGCAAAACATGCGCCATCGCGCCCGAACGCGTGCCACCACGCCAACAATAAACGAGCGGCTTCCAGTTTTTTGGTTTGTCGCGAAACGACGCGTCGAGTTGCGCGCCGATATTGCGCGCGACCATTGCAGCGCCTATTTTTTTTGCATCGAACGCCGAGACCTGCTTGTAGATGGTGCCGACCTCAACGCGCTCAGCATCGCTCAATACCGGATGATTGGTCGCACCCGGCAGGTGGTCAAGCGCGAATTCGCCGGGACTTCTGACGTCGATGATCGAATCAAAATCGTTGAGTGCTTCGAGGGTCAGTGGCAGCGCTTGCAGGCCTGACTGGGATCGCGTGCGGTGCGTGAATTGCACGCTTTCGGGCGCGTTCATCTTCGTGTCGCACCGCTGGTTTTAGCGATGGCTTGCAAAATTGCCGGCGTGACGTTACCGACAATTTTCGGTTGCGCCGCAGCCGTCGGGTGAACGCGATCCGCCTGAAAGAATTCGAGTTTGTCGGCGAAGCCTTCGAGTAAAAACGGCACGAACGGCAGCTTGTAAATCGCCGCCAGTTCGGGGTACATGTCGCGGAATTCGCTGGCGTATTGGAGCCCGTAGTTCGGCGGAATCTGGATGCCAACCAACACCACCCGCGCATTCGCCGCGCGCGCGGCGTTGATAATCGCGTCGAGGTTTTTGCGCGTGTCGGCGTTCGGCAATCCGCGCAGGCCATCGTTGGCACCCAGTGCCAACACCACGATGGTCGGGCTCAATCGTGTCAAATCGGCCTTGATGCGGGCGAGCCCGCCACGCGAGGTCTCGCCAGTCACGCTGGCGTTCAACACAATGACCCCCCGTGGTGCCAACTTTGCGCCCAACAATGCGACCCAGCCGTCTTTTGGATTGATGCCATAGGCGGCAGACAGGCTGTCGCCAAAAATCATCACCCGCTCGCGGACGTTGCTGCTTTCTTTTGCCATCACCGGGAACGCAGCCGCCAGTAGCGCGGTCAGAAATGCGATGATCGCGAAGCGTCTTGATAATTGCGAATTCACGCCAACCTTCATCATATTGTTTCCGTTTTTTTCATTTCAGTTTCAACACAAAAATAACCCCAGCAGCTTCATTATCCCCTGTCGAGGCCGCAGTCCTGCAACATACAACGCTGCATCTTTCGACAAAGCCGACGTTGACCTCCAAAAACAATATGAATGCTCCAGAGCCGAAAAATAACAGTAACTTCATCGTCCGCGTCGAGCATCTCACCAAACGTGTGACCACCTCCGAGGCCGAATTGGTCATCGTCAACCGTGCCAATTTTAACGTTGAAGCGGGCGATACCATCGCCGTCGTCGGCGCGTCGGGGTCGGGAAAATCGACGCTGCTCGGGCTGATGGCAGGATTGGACAGTCCCAGCGAGGGAAAAGTCTTCATCAATAACGAGGATTTATTCGCACTCGACGAGGACGGTCGCGCCAAATTGCGCGGGCGATTGGTCGGCTTCGTTTTCCAGTCGTTCCAGCTGTTGCCGTCGCTCACCGCGCTGGAAAATGTGATGCTGCCACTCGAACTCAGCGGTGTCGCCGATGCCGCGAGGCGCGCCAATTCAATTCTGGATCGTGTCGGCTTGGGCGCACGCGTGAAGCATTATCCGAAGCAATTGTCGGGCGGCGAGCAACAGCGGGTGGCGATTGCACGCGCATTTGTGACTGAGCCAAAGCTGCTGTTCGCCGACGAACCGACCGGAAATCTCGATGCCAGGACAGGACGCGTGATGATCGATTTATTGTTCGAGCTCAACCGTGAACGCGGCACCACGCTGATTCTCGTTACGCACGATCTGGATTTGGCATCGCGCTGCGGGCGGCGTTTACACATCGACGACGGCGTCGTTACGACCGAAGATCAGCAAGCCGAAATGGCGATGTGAATTCGTGATGAATAAACTCAGACTTGCGCTGCGCATGTTTCGCCGCAACGCCAAATCCACCGAGGCGCGCGTGCTGCTGGTGGCGCTGCTGATTGCGGTGATGAGTGTGACGACGGTGTCATTTTTTGCTGATCGTGTGGAGTCGGCGTTGAACCGTCAGGCGAATGAGTTGATCGCGGCTGATAGCGTGGTGATCAGCGATAAACCGATTGCGGCAAAATTTCGCGAAGAGGCGATTCGCCTGAATCTCACCACGGCCGAGGCGACCACTTTTCCGAGCATGGTATCGGGCAATCAGGAAGCCGGACAGGGCGTGAATCTGGCGGAGCTAAAAGCGATCACCAATGGCTTTCCGCTGCGCGGCAAAATACGCATCGCCGACGCGCCAGGTGCTGAGGCACGCGACGCCGTCGGCATTCCGGCAGCCGGCACGATTTGGGTGCCAGAGGTGCTGCTCGCGCGCATCAACGCGCGTGTCGGCGACGTACTAAGCGTCGGCGCGTTGAAGCTGAAAGTGGCCGCAGTCATTGTCAAGGAGCCCGACAGCGTGCTCGATTATTTTGGCATCGCGCCAAGGGTGATGCTGAACATGCAGGACCTGGCGGCAACCAATCTGATGCAAGTGGGCAGCCGGGCAACTTATCGGTTTTTACTTTCGGGGGAAACGAAAGCGGTGGATGAATTCCGCCAGACTTTCGCGGGCAAGTTGCAGCGTGGTGAAAGGATCGAAGGCGTACGCGATGCGCGTTCAGAGGTGCGCGTTGCGCTGGAGCGCGCGCAACGTTTTCTGGGTTTGGCGGCATTGCTGTCGGTGGTGCTGGCGTCGGTCGCGGTGGCACTGGCAGCGCGCCGGTTTTCGCAACGGCAAATGGATAGCGCGGCGATGATGCGCTGCCTGGGTGCGACGCAGGCGGATATTTTTTCATTAAACCTGATTCAATTTTTGTTGCTGGGATTTGTCGCGTGCGTGGTCGGCACGCTTGCCGGATTTGCAGCGCAAGGCGTGCTGGCGACGATGTTGACGGGCTTTCTCACGGTGACCTTGCCTGCGCCGACGATCATGCCGGCCATACAGGGCGCTGTGATTGGTCTCGTGCTGCTGCTCGGATTCACCTTGCCGCCGTTGCTGGCGTTGCGCAAGGTCTCGACGCTGCGCGTGCTGCGACGTGACATCGATCCCATCGACGCTGGTGCCCTGTTTGCGTATGTGCTCGGCTTTGCAACGTTGGCGGCACTCATCATCTGGCGCGCGGGCGACGTGAAGCTCGGCGCGATTGCGGTTGCTGGTTTTGTAGCGGCCTTGGCAGTCGCGGCCTTGGCAGGATGGTTGCTCATCAATGTCGCGGCGCGCCTGCGCGGTGCGGCGTCGGGCTCATGGCGCTACGGCATCGCCAACATGAAACGCCATGCGGGTGGCAGCCTCGTGCAGATCATGGCGCTGGGCTTGGGGCTGATGGCGATGCTGTTGTTAACGCTGGTACGCAGCGATCTGATCGCCGGCTGGCAAAATTCAATCAAGCCCGACATGCCGAATCGCTTCGTCATCAATATTCAACAAGACCAATTGAGTGACGTGAAAAAATATTTCGTCGCGCGCAAGTTGGCGACGCCTGATTTGTATCCGATGGTGCGCGGGCGTTTGGTCGAAGTCAACGGGCAAGCGCTGCTGCCATCCAACTTCAAGGATGAACGCGCCAGGCGCACCAGCGAGCGCGAATTCAATCTTTCGTGGGCGGCGAAAATGCAGGCCGACAACAAGATTGTGGCGGGAAAATTCTGGTCGCCAGATTCGACTGAAAAACAATTTTCAGTCGAGGAGGGCATCGCCAAGTCGCTCGGCATCAAGTTGAGCGACACGCTGACCTACGATATCGCAGGCGCCCGTTTCACGGCGACGGTCACGAGCTTGAGAAAAGTCGAGTGGGATTCGTTCAAAGCGAATTTTTTTGTGATCGCCAATCCCGGTGTGCTCGATAGTTATCCGGCGAGCTACATCACCAGCTTTCATTTGGCTGCTGGTGATGAGGCGGTGGTGAACGGGCTGGTGAAACAATTTCCAAATGTGTCGGTGATCGATCTCACCGCCATCATGAATCAGGTGAGGACGATCACCGATCAGGTCGCCAATGCGGTGTCGTTCGTGTTCCTGTTTGCGCTCGCGGCAGGGCTGGTGGTGCTCTACGCAGCCATTGCCGCGACGCAGGACGAACGCGTGTTTGACGCAGCCATCATGCGCACGCTCGGTGCGAGTCGAAAGCAGATGATCGTGGTGCAGCTCGCGGAATTTCTCGCCATCGGCTTGCTCTCGGGCTTGATCGCCAGTGTCGGTGCGATGGCGATGGCGATGGTGTTGTCCGACAAAGTGCTCGGTGTGCCTTACGCATTCAATTT
>JAYVXF010000145.1:0-5965 GCA_043793345.1 Betaproteobacteria bacterium
GCCGCCCGCTCTGCGTTCAGCACATTGCGTCAACAAACCCAACAGGAAAATATCAACCAAATCAGTTACATTTGACAGGTCAATACATATCAGAGTTTGACCCGCAAGAAGGGTCGCACGGTGTTGCGATCAATTGACTGGGTAACGCACATCAACTCGCAGGGGATCGCCTCACCGGGTCAATAATATTGCCGCCTTCGCCTTCCCACTCGTGCAGCGCCTCGCGGTGAAATTTTTTCGTCACCAGCTTCCTTTGTTGCTGGATGGCGTTCTGCACGTAGCGGGCAACCGCCCATGTGCCCAAACCCATCAGTAACGCGCCAATGATTCGTGAATTGCTTTTCATACGACCTCCATTGCGATAAAGGGGTATTTTGAGCCGGTCTGTTGGCGTTGTTCATCGGTCAAGCGCCGACGGTTTTGTAGGCTTTGACTGACAACGGCAGTTGCTGCCAAAACATCGAACATTCGCGCCATCAGGCAGCGTATGCTGGTGCGGGGATCAAGCTCGAATCAGCGGTCGGGCGTTTGTCAGGGCAAACAGCGAGGGAAATGCGGTCATGTTTGTCATAGTCTGTCCTACAGGGAACTGGGTCGAGTACCGACGTGCGACGCCCGTCCAATCACGTAACATCCATGGGTAGCTACATATAACGTTTGCATTAATTTCACAGCGGAGTTTTCTCTATGCTCGATAAAACCAAGGTCATGATCGCAGATGATCACGCGCTGTTCCGCGCGGGTCTGCGCAGCCTGCTTGAGGACACGGGCGAGTTCGAGGTCGTCTGTGAAGCAAGTAACGGCGAAGACGCATTGAAAGCCGTGCGGGAGCGCGAGATCGATGTGACACTGCTAGATCTTTCCATGCCCAAACAAAGCGGCATCGATGTGTTGAAGCGCATGAAATCGTTGAAGCCCGACATGGCGGTGTTGATTCTGTCGATGTATCCGGAGGAGCAATACGCGGTCAATATGTTGCGCTCAGGCGCCTCGGGCTATCTCACCAAAGAGGCGGCACCGGAGCAAGTGGTGACGGCGTTGCGCACGGTGCGGAAGGGTCGCAAGTACATTAGCGGTGAAGTCGCCGAGCTGCTGGCCGAAACACCGGACGCATCGACCGCACCGTTGCACGGCACTTTGTCGCAGCGCGAATTTCAAATTTTTTGCAAGCTTTCCTCGGGGCAAAGTGTTTCAGAAGTCGCCACCGAGTTGTTTTTAAGCGTCAAAACGATCAGCACCTATCGCACCCGCGTGCTGGAAAAAATGGGCATGCACAGCAACGCCGACTTGACATACTACGCAATCAAAAACGGCATCATTCAATAACTCTCGTATGAACCTTCATCAGTTGGCATCAGCAACAAGCGACAACAAATTTACAGCGGCGCAAATGTCGCAAGGTGTCGATACTGTCGACGCTGTCGCAAAGCCCCGTGCGCTGCGCGTTTATCTGGTTGAAGACTCCCCGCACGTGCGCGATTTGCTGCTGGATTTTTTGAATGTGCCGGACGAAATCGAAATCGTCGGTCACGCCGATACCGAGGCCGAGTCGGTGGCGGACATGCTTGCCCAGCCGGTCGACGCGGTGATTGTCGATCTACGGCTGCGTGAAGGCACCGGCATGGGCGTGATCGAAAAATTGCGCAAGGCCGCTCTTAATCCGCAGCCGAAGATCATTGTGTTTACCAACCATCCCTTTGCCGAAATCAGGAAACGCGCGATGCAGTTGGGCGCGGACTACTTCTTTGACAAGTCTGCCGATTACGACAGCGTGCGCACCACGTTGCAGAATTTGCGCGTGCATTAAAGCGCGGCACATCAAATATCCAGTGCCACGTTGGCGTCATACGCTGTTCACGATCCCGTTCGCACGGGATTTTTTTCGCCCACGCGCGACATGTCCGAAACATGAATCAGCGTCCGTCCTACAAGGCGTAGGCACAGCGTCCGATGCGAGTCTGTAGCCGGCTTGCGTAAGCTTCAATAACAGTCCGGCAACGCGAATTCACCAAGTTCCGCCGTTCCGCCGTCGAATCCATTGAACAGAAGGAGCCCCACCATGCTTTATTACGCAGTCGTTTTTTTCATTATCGCCATCGTCGTCGGCTTGCTCGGATTCGGCGGTATCGCGGCAGGCGCGTCCGGTATTGCGCAAGTGCTGTTTTTCATTTTCATCGTTTTGTTTCTGGTCAGCCTGGTCGCCGGACTATTGAAACGCAGCAAGTAATTTTTCATTCACATTTCTCAATCCCATTTAGGAGTTCACATGCTTACCAATCCAATGAAAACATCATCCAACGGTGTCGACGGCATCGAGCGCGTCACTGATAAAGCACAAAGCCTGATCGAATCGAAAGATCAAGTGGTGAGCGATTTCAAATCGCTGTTGTCTGAAGGCGAGGCGTTATTCAAGAGTGCAACCGGCAGTGGCGATCAGGCACTTACGGCCGCGCGCGACAAATTCAAAGAGCAGCTTGCGGTCGCGAAGGATCGCTATTGCGAACTGCAAGACGCCACCGTCAAACACGCCAAACGCGCCGCCACTGTGACCGACGAATACGTTCACGGTAACCCGTGGGCCTCGATTGCTGTTGCTGGTGGTATCGGGCTGCTGCTCGGTATGCTGATCACGAATCGCCGCGAAAGCTGATCGCCGTGTCGGATTTGTCTGAAATGGCACCTGCGTCGGGAACCGAAGGATTTCTGACGCACATCCGCCAGCTTGGCGCATCCGTGCTCGATCATGTTGCGATGCGCGTCGAGCTTTTGTCGATCGAGGTGCAGGAGGAAAAAGCCCGTCTCGTCCGCCTGGCGATGAGCGCCGCACTGGTAAGTGCGCTGCTGATCGTGAGCTTGGTGATGGCGGCGATTTTGATTCTGGCGATTTATTGGGATACGCCTGATCGCGTGACTGCCGCGTCGTGGCTGGCGGGGTCGTTTGCGGTGTTGACAATAGGCGGCGTTTTTTATGTGGTCTCACAGCTTGGCCGCACCTCAACTTTGTTTGCCACCAGTGCTGGCGAATTGCGCCGCGATGTCGAAGCGCTGACACCGGCGACGATGCTGACGCCGCAATGAACGCAGCGCTCAAGCCGAATCAGCGTGCGAGGCTGTCATTACCGGCGCGCAGAATTGCATTGCTCGCGCGCATCCACGCCGCCCGGCTGGACACCGTGCAAATCGGTCATCGACTGGCGATAGATCTGGAGGCAACTGAGCGCTCGCGCCAGTCGATTCATGCCGGCTGGAAGTTGCTGAAAGCCGCCGCCGTCGCTGCGGGTGTGGTGTGGAGCTTTAACGCCACCACAAACTTCAGCCGCGGTCGGCGCTTCCTGGCGATCGCCGTCAGTTTGCTGTCGACACTGCGCGCCATGCGCAAGGTTCGCTCGTATTTGGAGCCACTCACAAAATTTCCAACACTAATGAACAGACAGGGATAGCCATTATGAAACTCGCCACCGCACAAAAGCATCCAGTGACAAATACACCGGCCATCAGCAGCACCGCCACACTTCGCGCCAACGCGCGACGCAAGATCGAAGAGGGCGCGGTGACCAACACCTACTCCGCCAATCGCGAACAAGTATTGAAAATGTTGAACGATTCGCTGGCAACAGAAATTGTCTGCATGCTGCGCTACAAGCGCCATTATTTTATGGCCACCGGTGTCCATGCCGAATCGGTCGCCACTGAATTTCTTGAGCACGCGACGCAGGAAACGGAACACGCCGACGCCATTGCCAAGCGCATTGTGCAACTCGGCGGCGAGCCTGATTTCTCGCCCGACACCCTGACCAAACGCAGTCACGCTGAATACGTGCCGGGCAAAACGCTGGTCGATATGATCAAGGAGGATCTGGTCGCCGAGCGCATCGCCATCGACAGTTACAAGGAAATGATCGAGGTGATCGGGGATGATGACCCGACCACGCGACGAATGATCGAGTGGATTCTGTCGGTGGAGGAAGAGCATGCCGACGATTTGGCCGGACTGCTCGATGCCGGGCGGTGACCTGAGCAACGAGGCTGTTGTTGCTCCGCAGGTGCGCGCCGCAGACGCAAAAACAGAAGTAGAAGCACACGCAGATGTCGATAAAATCATTGTTGACAACGCGAAGCCCTTAGCCGCAGTTGCAGTCGTTGAGCCAGCGGCGAAGTCTGATGTCGTGCCACTGGCGATGCTGCGCTCGCGTTCACGCGGCACGTTGCCGGTGGTTGGTATTTTTGCGCTGGCGCTGATCAGCGCTTTGTATTTGGGACGCGCTTTTCTGATGCCGATTTTGTTCGGCATGATTTTGGCCGTGGTGTTGGCACCCGTGGTTGAAAAATTATTGCAGCTACGCATTCCAGAGCCGATCGGCGCGGCGTTCGTGATGCTCGGCATCGTCGCCTTGCTGGTGCTCACTGTGGAAATGCTGGTATTGCCAGCGTGGGATGTACTCGCTGAATTACCGGTGCAAGTACAGGCGCTGTTAAACGAAACGCTGGTGTGGGTACGCAGCTTTCGATTCGGCATGTGGCTGGCACCGCACGACGGTGGCGATCTGACCAAGCAAGCCGCCGCGCAGGGCATCACCATGACCGGAGTCGTGCTGAAAACGGTTCAGGGCGTTATCATTTCCGCCCTCAGTGCAATGCTGCTCGCGTATTTTTTGCTATCTTCGGGCGATCTTTTTTTGACCAAGCTAGTGCGCGTGTTGCCGAGTGTGCGCGACAAGGTGCGCGCGGTGACCGTGGTGCGCACCGTGCAGCGCGAAGTTGCGATCTATTACGCCAGCGTGAGCATGATCAACGTCGGCTTAGGGCTCGCCGTCGCGCTGCTGACCTGGGCGTTTGGCTTGCCGATGCCGTGGTTTTGGGGCGCGTTGGTGGCATTGCTTAATTTCGTCCCCTACGTCGGCGCCGGTGTGAGTGCGCTGCTGCTGTTGCTCGCGGGCACGGCCTTTACCGAATCCACCAGTCAGGCGCTACTGTTGATGACGTGCTTTGTCGGGTTTACTTTTGTCGAAGGGCAATTGATCAATCCGCTGCTGGTCGGGAAAAGACTCGCGCTCAATCCCACGGTGGTATTCGTGGCGCTATTATTTTGGGGCTGGTTATGGGGGGTGGGCGGCATGTTACTCGCGGTGCCGCTGTTGATCATCATCAAAAAATTTGCCGACCAAATGCCTGGCTGGGAAGCGGTTGCAGAATTCCTCGCGCGGTGACGCGATCATTGGTGCTGTAAATCACCGTCGACTTTTTGCATGTAACAATATTGGCCTATCAATTTTACGCGGCAGGAAACGCATGACTTCCGTCACACGCAAACTTGAATCGACACCCACACACCGCTGGCTCGCGCTCGCCGCGTGGGTGGCACTTTGCATGGCGGTGGGCTTGGTCAGCGGATTTCTATTCAAGCCAGACGCCTGGTTCGCGGCACTCGAGAAACCATTTTTCAACCCGCCGTCATGGCTGTTCGCGCCGGTGTGGACGACCCTTTACGTCGCGATGGGCGTGGCCGCGTGGCGCATCTGGTGCCAGCCGGCAACGGTTGCACGCACGCAAGCGCTGCGACAATTTTGTATTCAGCTCGCGCTGAACGCGGCCTGGACGCCGGTATTTTTTGGCGCGCATGCGCTGGCAGGCGGGCTGGTGGTGATCGTGCTGATGTGGATTGCCATTGCGTTCACCATTCGGCGCTTTCATTGTCTGGACAAAATCGCCGCGTGGTTGCTGGTACCGTATCTCGCGTGGGTGTCGTTTGCGACGCTGTTGAATGTTGCTTTGCTGGCGCTGAACGGGAAGTTTTAAATGACAATGAGCAAGACGTAGATCAATACTGTTCGATCGACAAAAATACCCCGTTCGCCCTGAGCCTGTCGAAGGGTCTGATGGACGCACCCTTCGACAGGCTCAGGGCGAACGGGGTATTTTTGTCGATCGAACAGTATTGATCTACGTCTTGCTCATTGTCATTTAA
>JAYVXF010000146.1:0-5960 GCA_043793345.1 Betaproteobacteria bacterium
CCCAACCCATTTTCCTCTCCTACGCCTCGCAAGATGCCGATGCCGCTCGTCGTATCTGCGACGCGCTGCGTGCAGCGGGCCCGGAAGTCTGGTTCGATCAATCTGAGTTGCGTGACGAGGATGCTAAACTTTATCGCTGCACATCCCCACTTTTTTGCGCAAGGAGAATGGCATGAAACGCACTGCCGCTTTAGCAATGCTGAAACAAAGCAAGGCAACGCTCACCCAGCGCTTCGGCGTCACGCGATTGGCATTGTTCGGCTCCACAGCGCGCGATACGGCACAAAGTCACAGCGATATCGACATACTCGTTGCATTCGATGGCCCGGCCACCTCTGATCGTTATTTTGGCGTGCAGTTTTTTCTGGAGGACCTGTTTGGCAGGCCCGTTGATCTGGTGACTGAAAAAGCGTTGCGAATAGAGCTGCGCCCCTTTATTGAAAAAGAAGCCGTGCATGTCTGATGCGCCACGACCACCAACACCGCCAAGGCGCGAATGGCGGTTTTACCTCGACGACATGATTGACTGCGCTGAAAAAGTCATGGTCTACATACAGGGATTGACGCAGGAAGGCTTTGTCGGAAGTGGCCTGAATTACGATGCGACAATACGCAATCTGGAACTGATTGGTGAGGCGGCAACCCGCGTTCCAGATGAAATTCAACGCGCCAACATTCAGATTCCATGGCGGCTCATTATCGCCACTCGAAACCGGCTAATACACGGCTATCTGGGCATCGACAACGATACCTTGTGGAGCATTATCCGTAGTGACATTCCTGCGTTATTACCCCAGTTGAGCGCGCTCAGAAATAATTCGCAATGAATGTTTGTCTAGCGGCCTGACGGTTGCAAGCTACAAAAAATGACTGTCCCAGCCAACGCTATTTTCCTTTCCTACGCCTCACAAGATGCCGACGCCGCGCGCCGTATTTGTGACGCGCTGGGTGCGGCGGGTCTTGAAGTGTGGTTCGACCAATCCGAACTTCGTGGCAACGCAGGAATGGCAATGATTGCGGGCTCAAGCAGGCATCCCGCCATCGGCGTTTTGCGTTAGTTGCTAATTAAGCTACAATTGTCGCCAACTATGCAACACTCTCTTTTCGATCTGCTGTTTCCCGCGACACGCGGACGCATTCTGGCCTTGTTGCTCTTGCACCCTGAGCAGACGCTGCACGTGCGTGAACTGGCGAGGCGCACCGGCGTGGCGGCGGGCACCATCGCGCGCGAACTCGCGCGGTTGGCCGAGGTGGGTCTGCTTAAACGCGATGTACGGGGTAATCAGGTCGCGTATAGCGCCGATGTCACTTGCCCGATTCACCTTGATCTCGCCAACCTGCTGCGCAAGACTGCGGGGCTCGCGGATGTCGTTGCCGATGCGCTCGCCCCGCTATCGGAAAAAATTTCGGTAGCGTTGATTTTTGGCTCGCAAGCATCGGGACGCGCGAACCCCGGCAGCGATGTCGATTTGCTGGTGATCGGCGACGCATCGTTCAAGGACGTGGTTCGAGCCGTCCACCCGGCGCAATCGCTGCTCGGGCGCGACGTGAATCCGAAAGTGTTTACGCCGCGCGAGTGGACCGACAAGCGAAAAGCCAAGGATGCCTTTATGCGTGAAGTCATGAATCATCCAAAGATCGTCCTGATCGGAAGCGCCGATGACCTTGCAAAATCTGCTCGGCATTAGCCTTGCCGCCATCACGCCGGATCGCGCGACCGTGGCGCGGCTGCTTGCGGCGACGGCGCGCAATATCGTCGATTCGCAAATTGCGGCGCTATCCGCAGAGAATCGATTTGATGCGGCGTACAAGGCGATCATGCAGCTCGCCATCACTGCGCTGCATGCGAATGGATATCGCACCTTGACCAGCAAGCCGGGACATCATCAAATCGCGATTCAGTCATTGGGCAAAACCATGGGTATCACTGCCGATGACATCATCGTGCTCGACGCCCTGCGCAAGCAACGAAACCTGTCCGACTACTCGGGCGATACCGTTCCGGAGTCTGCGGTGACGGAGTGCCTGCGCCATGCGAGAGCACTTGATGCTGCCCTGCGCGGATAGCTTCGAAATCATCACCCCGAACTACTTTGACATACCGATGAGTAACGCTGGCAAGGCCATCTTCCTCTCTTACGCCTCGCAGGACGCCGACGCCGCGCGCCGCATCTGCGAAGCCCTGCGCGCGGCTGGGCTCGAAGTCTGGTTCGATCAAAGTGAGTTGCGCGGCGGTGATGCGTGGGACGCCTCGATCAGGAAACAGATCAAGGAGTGCGCGCTGTTTGTGCCGATCATTTCCGCCAGCACCAACGCGCGCGAGGAAGGCTACTTCCGTCTGGAATGGAAGTTAGCTGTTGATCGCTCGCACCTCATGGCCGATAACAAAGCGTACTTCGTGCCGGTGATGTTGGGCGATGGTTCCGAACCGGAAGCACTGGTGCCGGACAAGTTTCACGAGCGGCAGTGGTCGCGATTGAACGATGAAGGAGCAGTGGCTGCGTTTGCGGCACGCGTGAGCAAACTCCTTGCTGGAAGCGGCGTTTCAGGCGTAAATGCCCCGAACGCCGCACCAGTGCTTGAGTCTCATTCGGCCACCACAAAATCCGCCAGGCCGGAAGATACCCCGTCCATCGCGGTGCCTTCCATTGCTGTCTTAGCCTTCGCCAACCGCAGCACCAGCGCTGACGACGAATATTTTTCCGACGGCTTGGCCGATGAGCTCCTCAATGTGCTCGCTAAAATCAAAGGCCTGCGGGTTGCGGCACGCACGTCGGCGTTTTCGTTCAAAGGTAAGAACGACGATGTCGCAACCATTGGCCAAAAGCTAAACGTCGCAACTGTCCTCGAAGGCAGCGTGCGTAAAAACGGTAACCGCGTGCGCATCTCGGTGCAGCTCATCAAAGTCAACGATGGTTTTCAGCTCTGGAGCGAAACCTACGACCGCACGCTTGACGACATCTTCGCGGTGCAAGACGATATCGCGCAGTCGGTAGTGACCGAGCTTCGCGCTGCATTGCTCGGTGAGGGCGCGGCAACATCGACGACATCGGTCGCAGCGGAAATCCAGGTCGGCACCCGCTCGCGCAGCGATAACCCCGAAGCGCAGCGCTTGATTTTGCAAGCGAGGTTCTACCGACAAAAGCGGCGGGCTGCCGACATCAAGCGCAGCATCGCGTTCTCTGAAGAAGCAGTCGCGCTTGACCCGCAATATGCCGAAGCCCACGCGAGCCTGGCATTTGCATTGCAGTTGATGTCGGCATACGGTGCCGGGCAAGCCAGCGATCTCAATACCGTGAAGTCGTACCTGAGCCGCGCGCGCGCGGCGGCCGTGGCCGCACTCGCCCTTGATCAGACGCTGGCGTTGCCGCACATCATACTGTCGTGGCTTGATGGTATTGGCGAGCATGATCAGGTGGCAGCCATGCTAGAGGCGAAATTGGCGCAAGCACTCGCACCGAATGATGCCGACGCGCTGCGCACGCTCGGCAATCGGTTAATGGAGGACGGCCGGTTTTCCGAAGCCGAGGCAATGCTCTCACGTGCCGCGCAGATAGACCCACTGTCGATTACATTACGCAGCAATTACTCCGTGCTCGCGCAATTTAGCGGCAAGCCACAGGAAGCGCTGCTTCGCATCCGTGAGGCAATCGCCATCGATGAATCATATTGGATCGCGCATTGGCAATTAAGCAGCGTGCTGAGTGAGCTGGGCGAATACGCCGATGCCGCCGAGGCGACCGCGCAATCGTGTGCGCTGCGTGGTGAGCACGAGCGCGCAAGCTTCTTCCGCGAGCAGTTCGCCGCGGGCGGGTGGAAAGCGTACCTGGCCGCCATTATCAGCGCGCCACATTATGTGGCCACTCCTATTCAAATCGCGAGGGCGCAGGTCAAACTTGGTCTTATGGATGATGCCTTCGCGACGCTCAACGCCATGGTCGATTATTACGATCAACATACACTTTGGCTCAAACACGGGTCCGGATTAGCACCGCTCCGTGGCGATCCGCGCTTCGGGGCGCTGCTGAGACGGGCGGGGTTTACTTAAATAACCATGTCCTCAACCACGCCAATCAACATTAACCCCCGGCTCTGCCGCGCCTGCTAAATGACCCACGCCATCTTTCTTTCCTATTCCTCAGATGACGCATACGCCGCACGCCGCATCTGCGATGCACTTCGCGCAACCGGATAGGAAGTCTGGTTCGATCAATCCAAACTGCGCGGCGGCGATGCGTGGGATGCGTCGATCAAGAAGCAGATCAAGGAATGCGCGCTGTGGACGGTTCGCATTTGACGGCGGACGGCGAGAAATTGTCTTTGCCGGTGGAATGTCGGGTTCCGCCGCGCGCTTGACACTGCAGGCCATATGCCATACTCTTACCTAAATCGTATCGATCATATTGGAGTATGAAAATGACTGCAACGACCACCCTCTCCAGCAAGTTCCAGATCTCCATCCCGAAGGCCGTGCGCGATGCGCAGCAATGGCGGGCGGGACAAGAATTCGTCTTTATTCCGAAAGGCAAAGGCGTGCTGGTCATGCCGGTGCCCGAACTGAAAGACCTGGCTGGAGTCGCGACCGGCGCGCGGACTGCAGGCTACCGTGACCGCAAGGATCGCTACTGATGGCGGCCAGTGCGCGCGTTGTCGATACTTCGGTCTGGGTCGAATGGCTTGCAGGTACTGCGCTCGGCAAGCGGCTCGCCAAAGAGATTCCAGTCAAATCGCTTTGCATTGTGCCGACGATCGTGCAACTCGAATTGGCGAAGTGGCTGACGCGCGAAGTGGGCGAAGAAGAAGCGGATCGGGTGATTGCCTACACGCAAAAATGCGTGGTCGTGCCGCTCGACACGCGGCTCGCGCTGCTTGCCGCGGAATTGCATCGCTCTTGCAAACTGGCGACCGCCGACGCAATCGTTTACGCCACGGCACGCGAGCGTGATGTCGAGTTGCTGACCTGCGATGCGCATTTTGACGGCTTGCCCGCAGTCGCACTGTTTTCCAAGCTGTCTTGATGCAAGCTATCGGTGCGTCACGCCGTGTTAGCTGGCCAAATATCGCCGCTGCTGCGATGTGCTCCCTCGAATGACTCAAGCCATCTTCCTCTCCTACGCGTCGCAAGACGCCGAAGCCGCGCGGCGTATCTGTGATGCGCTGCGCGCAGCGGGTCTTGAAGTCTGGTTCGACCAATCAGAGCTGCGTGGCGGCGACGCGTGGGATGCATCCATCCGCAAACAAATAAAAGAATGTTCGCTGTTCGTGCCAATTATTTCCAACAACACGCAGCAGCGCGAAGAAGGTTATTTCCGTTTTGAATGGAAACTCGCGGTGGACCGTTCGCACCTGATGGCTGACAACAAAGCGTTCTTCGTGCCGGTGATATTGGGCGATGTCTCAGAACCTGCCGCGCTGGTACCGGACAAGTTTCGTGAGCGGCAATGGTCGCGATTGAACGATGAAGGAGCTATCGCTGCGTTTGCGGCGCGAGTGAGCAAACTCCTTGCTGGGAGCGGCTCTTCAGCCAACAATGCCCCGAACGCCGCACCAGTGCTAGTGAAATCCGCTTCACCCGCTGCCGTGACGGCACACGTCGCAGACGAAGGATTCTGGGTCGCGGTGCTGCCGTTCAAGTATCGCGGCAGCAACATCGACCTCACTGCTTTGGCCGAAGGGATGTCCGAAGACATCGTTACCGGGCTATCGCGGTTTTCGTATCTGCGCGTAATCGCGCGTGGTGCGACGCTGCAATTGAGCCGTGCCGCGATTGACGCGCGTGCTGCGGGCAATGCGCTCGGTGCGCGCTATGTGATGGAAGGAAATCTGCGCAGCGCGGGGACATCCTTGCGCGTATCGGTACAGCTGGTCGACGTGAATTCTGGTGCAACGCTCTGGGCCGAAACGTATGAGCGCGCGTTCAAGCCGGAAGATATTTTTGCGTTGCAGGATGATCTTGTTCC
>JAYVXF010000147.1:0-17932 GCA_043793345.1 Betaproteobacteria bacterium
AGTGCTGGAGACCGGCCAGAAAAATACCGGGCGCTTTCAGAAGCAATTGAAAGAGCTTTTCCATGCGATGACCCATCGCGATGGCACGTTCGGCTTCGAGGTCATCCAGTGGTTCAACGGCGGCTTGTTCGATGATGACCTCACGCTGCCGCTCACGCAGGACGATATTAAAAAACTCATCAACGTCGGCCTGCTCGACTGGAGCGCGATTGAGCCCTCCATCTTCGGCACGTTATTTGAGCGCGGACTCGATCCAAATAAGCGCAGCCAGTTAGGCGCGCATTACACCGATCCGGTCTCGATCATGCGCATCGTGAACCCGGTGATTGTTGAACCGCTGCTCGAGCAATGGCGCGCCGAAAGGGAAACCATTGCCGCGCAGATGGTGGTGTTCCATGCATTCGAGAACAGCCGAAAGCCAGCAGAGAAAGCCAAAGCCACCGCCGCGTTGAAAGACGCGACCAAACGCTACATCAGCTACAAAGAAAAACTGAAAAATTTCAAAGTACTCGATCCGGCTTGCGGCAGCGGCAATTTTTTATATCTCGCGCTACAGTCATTGAAAGACATCGAGCTGCGCGTGGGATTGGAAGCCGAAGAGCTGGGATTGGAACGCGGCTTCCCCGAAGTCGGCCCGCAAGCTATGCACGGTATTGAGCTGAGTCCGTATGCGGCCGAGCTTGCGAAAGTGACGGTATGGATTGGCGATATTCAATGGATGTTGAAGCATGGATTCGCGCCAAGCAAAGAGCCGATATTGAAGACGCTGGATCAGATTCAGTGTCGGGATGCACTAATCTCCCTTCTCCCGGAGGGAGAAGGGAGAAAATTAAAACCACCCCTCCCCGATGACATCAAAACCTACGCACGCAACATGCGCGCCAAACCCACCGATGCGGAGTCATTGGTTTGGGGCGCATTGCGCGACCGGCGCATGGCCGGGTTCAAATTCCGCCGTCAGCATCCCATTGATCGATTCATTCTCGATTTTTATTGTCACGACGCGCAACTGGCCGTTGAACTCGATGGTGGGCAACATCAGGAAGTTGCAATCTACGACAACTCCCGTACGGCAGCACTTGCCGCAAAGGGCATTCGCGTGTTGCGCTTATGGAACAATGATGTGCTGGCCAATACGGAGGCGGTGTTGGAAGCGATCTGGAATGAATTGCACGGGACAATTTCCCCTCTCCCCCCGGGAGAGGGGTCAGGGGTGAGGGCAGCGCAAATAGCGGCTCCCTCATCCCCTGCCCTTCTGCTTCCCTTCAATTGTTCCCTTGTCCCAGCGGGCGAAGGGAGCAAAGCAGCTGACTGGCCAACAGTCAACGCCATCATCGGCAACCCACCCTTTCTCGGCGGCAGCAAAATGCGCGAAGAGTTGGGCGACGACTACACCGAAACCCTGCGGAAAATTTATGCAGACAAAGTACCCGGCGGCGCCGATCTCGTCTGCTACTGGTTTGCGAAAGCGCAGGATGCACTCGCCGCAACCCGCGCAAACCACGTCGGCCTCGTCGCCACCAATTCCATTCGCCAGCGCACCAATCGCCCGGTGCTTGAACGCATCGTGACAAATGGCGAAATATTCAATGCATGGAGCGATGAAGCATGGGTGAACGAAGGTGCAGCGGTGCGTGTGTCCATCGTCTGCTTTGCGTCCAAGACAAAGCCACCACGAACGGTTTCTCTCGATGGTCGCAGCGTTGCGAACATCAACGCGGATTTGACTGGCAGTGAAAGCGGCGCGGTTGCGCTCGATGTGACGCAGGCAAAACCATTGAAAGAAAACGCGGGTGCGAGTTTTCAGGGTTCGCAGAAAATTGGCGCGTTCGATATTGAAGGTGCTCTGGCGCGTGAATGGCTGAAGCTGCCGAATCCGCATGGCAAACCGAATAGCGATGTGTTGAAACCAAGCTGGAATGGTATTGATGTGACACGACGGCCACGCGATGGATGGATCATCGATTTCGGTACAACCATGAGTGAAGCGGATGCGGCGCTTTACGAAGCACCGTTTCGCCATGTCGTGGAACACGTGAAGACTGAGCGCGAACAAAATAATCGCGAAACGTATCGCAAAAATTGGTGGCGGCATGGCGAGCCGCGTATTGCGATGCGCGCTGCGATTGCGCCGTTAAAGCGATTCATCGCAACATCAGAAACCGCGAAGCATCGGACTTTCGTTTGGGTTGACCGCGCGGTGTTGCCAGACAAAATGCTGATCGTCATCGCCCGCGATGACGACACCACCTTCGGTATTGTTTCATCGCGTATTCACGTCGTGTGGGCGCTTGCGCTGGGCGGTCGCATGGGAATAGGAAATGATCCACGCTACAACCCCACCCACTGCTTCCAGACTTTCCCTTTCCCCCAACCAAATGCAAAAATCAAAACCGAAATCGCCACCGCCGCCCAACGCCTGAACCAACTCCGCGAAAACTGGCTGAACCCACCCGAGTGGGTAGACGTGGTTCCCGAATTTCTCCCCTCTCCCGCCGGGACAAGGGAACACTTGGAGCGAAGCAGAGGGGTCGGGGGTGAGGGAAAAATATACCCCGACCGCATCATCCCCAAACCCGAATACGCCAAAGCCATCAAAGAACGCACGCTCACCAATCTCTACAACTTAAAACTTAAAGGCGAAGTGCAATGGCTAGAGGATTTGCATCGCACGCTCGATGCCGCCGTCGCACGCGCATATGGCTGGGACGACTACACACCCGCGATGCCGGATGAGGAAATTTTGCGGCGGTTGTTGAAGCTGAATTTGGAGCGGGCGGAGGAGCAGCGATGACCATCAGCCATCTCAATTTTTTTGTTCCGTTTGAACGAGCGCCTGCGTGGCACGAGAACCAGTTGACGCGCGCCCTTCTGGTGGTGCTGCGCAATAGTCCGATGGCGCATCAGACTTGGCTGCGTTTAGTCGCGCCGGAACTTAACCTTCAGGAGCTATCGAAAGCGGAATTCGTGACACAGCGGCAGCGTATTCTGCCCGCCGATGTCCAGGTGACGGATGGCGAGGCGATACCCGGCATCAGCGTGTGGCTCTCGCCGGGCGCGTCGCTCGCCACTTCGCCAGTTGAACCATCAGATCGTCAGCAGGTGCTTGACGGCATCATCACCTACGGCAATGACCTGGTGGTCGTCATCGAAAACAAAATCGACAGTGTTGGCGTGACCGAACAACCCCATCAACTGAACCTGCATGGCTCGCCCGTCAGGTTTGCACCGGAATTCGTTCCGATCACATGGCAGGAACTCCTAGGATTGTTTTCCGGGTTGGTGGAACGTGAACTCGTGTCGGGTGCGGAGCGCTGGATCATTAGCGATTTTCTCGATTTTGTCGAAGAGAATTTTCCGAACATTGGCCCTTATTCGACATTGGTGCAATGCGGCGATCAACGCTTTAGAGTCGAGCGCCGACTTGACACGATTCTTGGAAAAGTGGTCGGTATTGAAGAAGGAAAAACCCTGGGATGGCGTGATCTTGCCGCCTCGCCGATGTTGCCCATGGCGTGGCTTGGTTTCAGCAAAGACGATTCGGCCGTGCATTTGCAGGCATATCCTGCCGACACTTTAGGGCAGGCACGAGCATTTTATGGCGATGCGTCGGCGGTGAAGGCAGTGCTTGCGCTTCAATCAAGCGGTTGGCACGTTGAGCCGAACTTTCACTGGGGCTTCATGGCAAAAGGTCTTGCCGGTGCCACCACTGCGCTCCCGGCTGCAGACTACTGCGCTTATTGGCTCAGCGAAATTGGCGCAGCACGGGAAATTTCGCGTGCCGAGTGGGGCGCCTATTTGGCCAAACTTGAGGCCGACCGGATCGTCGATGTGACGGGAAAGGATAAGTTCGACGCTGAGTTCACACGCAGCCAGCGACAGAAAGCACATCCTCGGCCAGGCCTGCTTTGCGAATACAAGTGGCCGCTGGCGACGGCACAGCGACTCGATTCACAGAAGAGGTTTGTCGAAGAAGTGCGCGCACGGCTCAACGGTATGCTGACTGCGCTCAATGCTCCCACGGTTGCGGGGTAGGACGGGGCCAGAGTAAATTTGATTTAACGGGAAACAATTTGACCTTACTGCGCAGCACTAACTAAACGGCGACCCGTTTGCGAGGCACCCGCTTGGCGCGACCTGTTATCCGCGCTGTTTGCTCCGTGAGTGTGAGCAAGCCGAGCAGCGCTGCGTTCACGGCCTCGGAAGTTGGAAAGGCTTTTGCGATAGCCGGTTCGAGCAAAGCCACCGAAGTGCCCTTTACGGCTTCCGAATAAAATTTGCCGCGCTCCAAACTTGTGAAGTCCGCGCGCTTGTACTCGGGCCGCATTTCGTCTTTAACCTTCTTCATAGATTTTCCTTTCCGCGCGGGTGACGCGCCTTGCACTGATGAGACGAATGCCGCCCGGACGATATGTATGCGATACCGCAAGCAGGCGGCCAAGGCTTGACAGCCCAAAAGTAATATACCGGGATTCTCCCAAAGAATGATCAGGATCGGGACCCGACACGGCAAGCTGGTCAAGAAATACAGTGGCTCCTTCATCAAACGCAACATCGTGCTTGGCGAGGTTGGCCGCAGCCTTTGGCGCATCCCATTCAAACTTCATCGGCAACGTCTCGATCTACGGGATGGCGACAGAGTTAATTTAATTCGGCGGAAAATAATTTGACTCTGACTCATTGGATTGTCACCGCCTCGGGATGAAAAGAATAATCAATCACCCGAAACGACGGCGCAGTCGCGCAAACACCTCATCGCCAGGAATCAACTGAACTTCTCCGCGCTCGATTTCGCCGACACGGCGCTCGACTTCAAGCCGCCACGCTTCCTCTACGCCAGAATCGACCGGGCCATCGAGAGATTCGAGGAGTGAAAGTGCAAACTCAGCACGCTCTGCCTCGGATAGTTGAGATGCTTTTTCTTTCAGTTCAATTAGCGCGTTCGACATTCTTACACCTCGATTCATGGCATATGGTTGATTGTACCTTCACAACTATTTGCATGGCGAATTTTGCCTGCTCCAGAAGCCTGATTCCTTCACTTCGCCCAGTTCTCCACCTTCAGCCCCTTGACCCTGCCGAACTCGCGAACATTGTTCGTCACCAATACTTACTTCACGCTCCTTGCGTGCGCAGCGATCAGCAAATCGTTTGCGCCGATCATTTCGCCTCGCCGCTTCAAGTCTGCCCGTATGTCGGCGTAGTGTTCAGCCGCGTCCGATGTCCAGTCGAGCACGGCAAGATGCTTGATAAAAGCATCGTATGCCTCGATTGCCAGCTTGGGCTTGGATGACAGCTTCGCACCGTATAAGAGTTCTGCCATCGTCACGACTGAAACAGCTTGCTCAATGATTGGAATCGTTTGAATTTTTTTTAATAGCTTTGGATGCGAACGCTTCATGATGTACGAGCAGGTATCGGTATCGAGGATGTAGCCTGCCATCAGAATGTACGCTCTTGTAAGGGCAGTTTTTCAACATTCGACATGAAGTCCGCAGGTGCCACCGGACCTTGTGTGAGGTAGCTTTCCCAATCAGGAGGGCGAGGAGACAGCACCACTTCCTCACCCTGATGGCGGATAAAAACTTCGCTGCTCTTGAATTGAAAATCCTTTGGCAGGCGAACCGCCTGACTGCGATTGTTCAGGAAAATTTTGGCTGTGCGGTTCATTTTGGCTACTCTAAAAATTGTTTTACATGCACAAGCATATGCCATGAATTGCATGTGTCAAGGCGCTTAATTATTCGGCGGCAATCTCGCGTGAACTGCCATTCAAACACCAGCATTGGCGCGGCTTACGGGGCATTTGTGGTCTGCGATCCGCGCCGAATGGCGTTGTGCGTGCTTGGCGCAAATACGATATTGTCATTTCGAGCAAAGCGAGAAATCTGCTTTTTCTTTATACCAAAAAAAGCAGATTTCTCACCCGGTGAAGCTGGGTTCGAAATGACAGGACTAGATGTTGGTGCGTTTGCAAGTCAGCAAAAAAACGCCAGCATCTCCGCCAGCAACGCCTCCGGCACTTCCTCCGGAATGTAATGCCCGCACGGCACCGTCTTTCCGCGCACATCGTTGGCCACACGGCACCAATCGTCAATCGGCTTGAAGCAGCGATTCACCACGCCGTGTTCGCCCCACAGCACGTTCACCGGGCACGCAATCTTTTTTCCAGCAACGCGATCCGCGCGATCGTGTTCCAGATCGATCGAGGCGGCCGCGCGATAGTCTTCGCACATGCCGTGCATGGTGGCGGGATCGCTCACGCACGCGAGGTACGCCGCGTAAGTTTCGGCAGTGAAGGCAGACAAGCCGCCGTAACCCCAACCGATCTTTTTTTTCAGAAAAGTATCCGGCGCGGCCGCGACCATGGATTCCGGAAACGGTGTCGGCTGAATCAGGAAAAACCACCACCAATACGAGCGCGCGAAATCCATCGTGGTCTGTTCGTACATCGTGAGCGTCGGTGAAATGTCGAGCAGCATTACGCGTTTGACCGCATCGGGATGATCGATGGCGAGACGATGCGAGACGCGCGCGCCGCGATCATGGCCGCACAGGTAAAACGAATCGAAACCAAGCTGGCGCATCACCTCGACCTGGTCTTTTGCCATTTCGCGCTTGCTGTAATTCGAGTGATCCTCCAATCCGACCGGTTTTTCACTCGCGCCATAGCCGCGCAAATCAGTTGCGACCACGGTGTAGTGTTTCGCCAACTCTGGCGCGACGCGATGCCAAATCAGGTGCGTCTGCGGGTAGCCGTGCAGCAACAGCAGTGGTGGGCCGCTGCCGCCGATCAGCGTGTTGATGTCGACATTGTTGGCACGCAGTCGCTTGGTCGTGAAATTTTCAAACATGCTGGCTCCTAAAATTTATAACAACTTCCGCAATTCAGTCTTTAGCACCTTGCCATAATTATTCTTCGGCAATGCGTCGACGAAGCGGTATTCCTTTGGCCGCTTGAAGCGCGCGACGTGTTGCAGACAATGACGATCCAATTCTGCGCTGTCCAGCGCTGCATCCGCGCGCAGCACCACAAACGCGACCACCGTCTCGCCCCATTCCGCGTCGGGTCGGCCAACCACTGACACATCAGCAACAGCAGGATGTTGCAGTATCACCTCTTCGATTTCGCGTGGATAGATGTTCGAGCCGCCGGAAATAATCAAGTCCTTGCTTCGATCAAGCAGCGTGAGAAATCCATCTTCGTCGATGCTGCCGATGTCGCCGGTCAACAGCCAGCCATCCCGCAATGACTGTTTCGACGCTTGCCGATCATTCCAGTAGCCCAGCATGACGGTATCACTTTTGACGAAGACTTCGCCGATCTCACCCGTCGCGACTTCATTTCCCGCCTCGCTACAAATGCGTATCTGCACGCCGCTATGCGCCACGCCAACCGACGCCAACCGCGCTTCATGACGCGGATGCTGCGCGTCCATGTGGTGAAACCGGGACAGCACGCTGATCGTCATCGGGCTCTCGCCCTGGCCGTAGATTTGCACGAACTTGTCGCCGAATATTTTTAGCGATTGCTTCAAGTCAGCGACATACATCGGCCCGCCGCCATAAATAATTGTTTTCAGATTACGCATGTCGGCCTTGGTCTCTGCAACGTGTTCAGTCAGGCGCTTCACCATCGTCGGCGCAGCGAACATCGACATGCCCGCATGCGTTTTCAACAGCGAAACTATTTCGGCTGGGTCGAACCCCTGCGACTCGGGAAACACCTGACACGCGCCGCGCAACACATGCGCAAAGTTGTAGAGGCCGGAGCCGTGCGAAACAGGAGCCGCGTGCAACAGGCAATCGCCAACGGCAATACTGTCGACATCGCTAAAGTAATTGAACGTCATTGCCGTCAGGTTGCGATGCGTCAACATCGCGCCCTTCGGTTTTCCCGTAGTGCCGCTGGTGTAAAACAGCCACGCGAGATCGTCTGGTTCGCGCGTCGTGATGTCGATTGGCGCATGGGTTTTCATCGCATTGAATTCATCTGACCCAAGCTCGATTAGTCGAAGCGCCACTGGCCATTCATCAGCCACACTGGCGAGTCCTTCCCTCCATGCGGTTGACACGAAGCACACACTGACCCCGGTATCGGCAAGAATGAATAGCGCTTCGCGCGGGTGCAGTTTTGCGTTGATCGGCACCGCCACGCAGCCCGCCCACCAGATCGCATACAGCGCCTCCAGACAGGCCGGGCAATTGCCTGCCAGCACGGCGATGCGCGTTCCCGGCGGACAATCCATCCGGCTGCGCAGCGCATTCGCGTGCACTGCGGTAGCATCTGCAAACTCGCGATACGACAGCGCAGCGCGGCTCCCAAGTACCAATGCCGGATGATCGGGAAACGATTTTGCGGAGCGAGCCAGCCAGTGCGCGATATTCATAACGTAAAATGGTAGTGCATTTTTTGTCTCTGCTGTCTCCTTTGTCATACCCGTTCCCTAAAATTTCCCCGCAGCCAATGTCGCCCCCACCATTACCGCCAGCCGCTTCGCGCTCATTAACGCTGCAGTCTGCATTTCTCACCCTGACACCCGGCTTGTTCGTGGTGCTGTGGAGCACCGGCTTCATCGGCATGAAAATCGGCGCGCCATTCGCCGAGCCGTTCACGTTCATGGGCTTTCGGATGCTGCTGGTGACCTCGATATTGCTTGTCATCATCGCCGTGACGCGGGCGCCGTGGCCGCGCACCGCCGCCGCAGTCGGCCACATTGCGGTGGCGGGCTTGCTGGTACACGCCACCTATTTGTGCGGTGTGTTGTTCGCGATTCAAATGCAGTTGCCGCTGGGATTCGTGGCACTCATCGCGGGACTGCAGCCAATACTCACCGCCGTATTCGCCAATATTTTTCTGCATGAAAAATTGAATGCCCGACAGTGGTTGGGCATGGCGCTGGGCCTGATCGGTGTGGTGATGGTGGTGTTGAGTAAATATTCGCTAGGCACGTTCAACTTCGCGGCGCTGGGTGCGGCAGTGATCGCGCTATTTGGCATCACCTTCGGCACGCTCTACCAAAAACGCTTTTGCGCGAACATGGATCTGCGCACCGGCGGCGTCATTCAATACACCGCCACCGGGCTGTTGTTGTGGGCACTCGCCTTCGCGACCGAAACACGCAGCGTGGATTGGACCGGACAATTTCTATTTGCATTGTTCTGGCTGGCCATCGTGCTCTCCATCGGCGCGATTGGTTTACTGTATCTGTTGATCCGTCGCGGCGCTGCATCCAAAGTGGCGAGCCTGTTTTTCCTCACGCCCTCCGTTACGGCGGTGATGGCCTACGCGCTATTCGGCGAGGCCTTGCGATGGCCGGCCATCGCAGGCTTGCTGGTGACGGCGGCGGGCGTGGCGTTGGTGATGCGCAGCGCGAATAAGTGAAACTCTAGCACTGGCGCGGCGTTTCGGCGATAAATTCGCCAGAGACCGCGCCAGTACTTGTTCTTCGTATTTGGAAATTTCCCTTAACCTCAAATTTCCGTCATTCCCGCGTAGGCGGGAATCCAAGTTTTCATCAGGTCGTGATATCGCAACGAAATTGGATTCCCGCCTACGCGGGAATGACGGGGCTCAATAGAAGTTCCCATTTTCGGACACGACGCAACCACGCGCCTGATAAAATGCGTTTCATCGCGACTCACCCCCGGAATCCAGCATGCGCAACCTCGAACAACAGATCACCCAGTACGCGGCGTACCATCGCGACCGTCGCAATATCGCCACGCATTTTGTCGGTGTGCCGATGATCGTTTTTGCGGTGGTATTGGCGCTGGTGCCGTGGGCGATCTTTGGCGTCAATGTCGCGCTGATTACCGTCGCCGTGGCGGCTGTTTATTATTTGATTCTTGATCGCGCGCTTGGTACAGCGATGTTGCTGTTCCTGTTTTTTTTCTGCTACCTGGTCGCCGTGTATCTGAATGCACGGCTCGATCACGTTGGCGTCGTTATGGGTACAGCCGCCGTGTTGTTCGTGCTCGGCTGGGTGATCCAGTTTATGGGTCACAAATACGAGGGCGTGAAGCCTGCGTTCACGGACGACATCATGGGGCTGGTGATCGGGCCGTTGTTTGTGATGACGGAAATATTTTTCATGCTCGGGCTTAAAGCGGGATTGAAAAAATATGTGGAAGCACGCGTGGGCCCGGAGTTGGCCGCGCGTAACGGCGCGCTGATCGGGCCTGCTGCCGAGTCCTCGCCAGTCTCGCAGGCCTCACAGGCTTGAGCGGCACGCTTGCAAGCATGAGCGCCACACTCGCAAGTGAGAGTGACACGCTCGCATTCGCGCGCGAGCTAATTTCGCGCCGCTCAATCACACCAGACGACGCTGGCTGTCAGGCGCTGATCATCGCGCGCCTGAAGCCGCTCGGCTTTACGTTCGAGCATATTGACGGTGGCGGCGTCACCAATCTCTGGGCGCGCCACGGCGCGGCTTCACCCATCGTATGTTTCGCCGGCCACACCGATGTCGTGCCGACCGGCCCGCTCGACAAATGGCATTCCGATCCGTTCAGCCCGAGTGAGCGCGATGGCAAGCTGTTCGGTCGCGGCGCAGCCGACATGAAAACCGGCATCGCCGCGTTTGTGACTGCGGTGGAAGCCTTCGTCAGCACGCATCCGAATCACGCCGGCTCGATTGCGTTGCTCATCACCAGCGACGAGGAAGGTCCCGCCGTCAATGGCACGGTGCGGGTGGTGGCGTGGCTGAAATCACAGCAGACGCGCATCGATTACGCCATCGTCGGCGAGCCATCGTCGAGCGAATATTTCGGTGACACGATCAGGAACGGTCGCCGCGGCTCGCTCTCGGCGCGGCTGGTTGTGAAGGGTGTGCAGGGTCACATTGCCTACCCGCATCTGGCCGAAAATCCGATCCATCTTTTTGCCCCCGCACTCGCCGAGCTAAGTGCGACCGTGTGGGACGCGGGCAATGACTATTTTCCGGCGACCACGTTTCAGGTGTCCAATATCAACGGCGGCACCGGCGCGTTCAATGTGATTCCCGGCACGGTCGACATCTATTTCAACTTTCGTTTTTCCACGGCAAGTACGGCGTTGAATCTCCAATCACGCACCGAAGAAATATTGATGAAGCACAACCTGGCCTATGACATCAACTGGACGCTCGGTGGAAAACCGTTTATCACTGCGGACGGCAAGCTGGTGGCCGCGTTGACGCACGCGGTAGAAAAAGTGACTGGTGTCACGCCGCAGCTTTCCACCGCTGGTGGTACCTCGGACGGGCGTTTCATCGCGGATATTTGCGACCAGATCGCCGAGTTCGGGCCCATCAATGCCAGCATTCACAAGATCGACGAGTGTGTGGAGATCGCCGACATCGCGCGCTTGCACGATGTGTATTTCCATACGCTTGAAAATCTTTTGCTGCCCGCGTAACCGAACATGCCAACTTCCCACCAAGGTGTTTTTGATCTGGCGCAGAAGGAGCTTTTTACGGTGCGCGACCTCGTGCGGTTCGCGGTCACCATGTTTAACGATGAAAAATTATTCTTCGGTCACGGCTCGGTAAATGCGTTTGACGAGGCCGCTTACCTTGTGCTGCATACGCTGAAGTTGCCGCCGGACAAGCTGGAGCCGTTTTATGATGCGAGGCTGACTTCATCTGAACGCGACGCGGTGCTCAATGTCATCGAGCGGCGCGTGCGCGAGCGCATACCTGCGGCCTATCTCACCAACGAAGCGTGGCTCGGCGAATACAAGTTTTACGTCGATCAGCGCGTCATCGTGCCGCGAAGTTTTATTGCGGAATTGCTGCGCGAGGAGCTGTCGCCCTGGGTTGCCGACGCGGAGGAAATTGAGTCCGCGCTGGATCTTTGCACCGGCTCCGGCTGCCTCGCTATTTTGGCCGCCCTCACTTTCCCGCACGCGGTCATCGATGCGGTCGATCTTTCGGCCGATGCGCTCGAGGTCGCGCGGCGCAATGTTGGCGATTACGCGCTCGCCGATCGCATTGAGCTGATCCGCTCCGATCTTTTCGATGATCTCGATGAACGCCGCTACGATCTCATCATTTCCAATCCACCGTATGTCACCGCGAAATCGATGTCTGCATTGCCGCAGGAATATTTGCGCGAGCCCGGGATGGCGTTGGCCAGCGGCATTGATGGCCTCGATCATGTGCGCGTGATTCTGCGCGACGCACCGAATTACCTCAACGACGGTGGCCTGCTGGTGGTGGAAGTCGGCTTTAATCGGGAAGGGGTGGAGACCGCGTTTCCACACCTGCCGCTAACGTGGGCCGAGACCAGCGCGGGCGACGGCGTGGTGTTTTTGGTGACGCGGGAAGAGTTGCTGGCGGGTGCCGGTTAGCGGATCGGGCACTTGCCATTTCCACCAGGATGCTTCGCCGGATCTATGGTTTTTTATCTGCGCCCGCGTTATTATTTTTGCCATCAACCCCTGCTTGGGCTGGCACGCGCGACAGCGATTCGAGACTGCGTTCCAGACGCAATGCAATGACCGGTTCATCCGCCGAGCGGGGCAATATCGGCACGGCGGCTGGAAGCGTCTCGACACGCGCGACCGTCACTGGCACGACCGACGGCGACTCGACGGGTGCATCCATGGTCTTGGCGAAATAGCCGGCGGCCGCGCCGATCGCCAGCGCCAGTACCGCTGCCAAACCAGCGCGGGAGGATTTTTGCGCGACCGGTGGCGGGCTGGGTCGGAGCAGCTTTAAATCCTGCGCAGGTGCGTGCGTTTGCGCCGCACTGTGCGGCAGCGATGTTACTTTCGCAGCCGTGGCGATTTCTTTACGCTCGCCTTGTAGCTGGGTCAGCCGTTTCTCCGCATCGGCCCTTGCGCGCGCGGCATCATCGGCAGCGGCTTTTGCGGAAGCATGAATTTTCTCCGCAGCCAGCGCGGACTTCTCCTCGTCCACACGCCGCAACACAGCTTTTTTCGCGGTGTTCTCGGCCTCGACGCGTTTGCGCGCGACTTCGGTCATCGCTCTTTCGATGGTGGATTTTTCTGTCGCCATGCGTGCGGCTGCCTCTGCTTGTTGGGTTTGTGCTTGCGCTGCGACCAGCGCAGCTTCCTCGGCCTGTTTGCGAATGTTTGCCGCATCGACGAGGCGTTTCTCGGCCGCCACGCGTTGCTCGATCACATGTGTCTCGTCGGTGGCGGCCTTGCCACGCGCCTCGGCGGCAATCAACAATGCCTTCTCGCTTTTCAGCTTGGCGTCGATTTCGTCTTTCAGCGCGTGTTCGGCCGCAGTGCGGGCGCCAACGGCTGCGAGCGCCTCGGTCTCGGCTTTGGCGCGCTCGGCAAAGGCCGCGCGGGCTTTGCCTTCGGTCTCACGCAGACTTTTTGTTTGTTGTTCGGCCTCGCGATCCAGCCGGCTTTGGTCGGATGCAGTTTTGACCGCAGCTTCGTGCTGCGCCAATGCGTCCCGCGCGGCTGTGCTCGCATTGACCGCAGCAGCGAGTTCCTGCTCTTTTTTGCTGCGCGATTTTGCCAGCTCGGCGAGACGGGTATCGCCGCTTATTCGCGCGAGCACCGCAGCCTCTGCCGCGCGTTCAGCCGCGATGCGGGATTGGGTGGTGGCGCCCAATTCAGTCTCAGCCTGTTCGCGCAGCGCTGTCTCTGCCAACGATTTGCGTTCAGCTTCGCTGCGTTTTGCTGCGGCGGCGAGTGCCTCACGCTCGGCGTTGGCACGCGCGACCGCAGCCGCGCGCGCTTTGGCCTCGATCCCGTTTTTTACATTTGCCTGTTGCGCGGCATCACCATCAAGCTTGCTGTGATCCGACGCCGTCTTGATCGCAGCCTCGTGTTGCGCCACAGCCTGCTCGGCTAGTTTGCATGCAGCCGTTGCGGTGGCGAGCTCCTGTTCTTTTTGGCTGCGCGATGTTGCCAGCTCGGCGAGACGGGTGTCGCCGGCTTTGCGCGCCACCGCCGCCGCCTCGGCTGCACGCACCGCAGCAATGCGGGATTCGGCGGCGGCGGCTAATTCGCTCTCGGCCTTCTGCCGTGCGGTTGCCGCTTCGGTGGCCTTGCTGTCGGCATCAGCACGCTGTTGCGCGACCGCCAACGCATCACGCTCGGCGTTGGCGCGCGCGGTCGCGGCGACCCGCGCTTTGGTTTCAAGCTCGCGCTGCACGTTGGCCTGATGCGCGGCATCACGATCAAGCTTGGTGCGGTCAGACGCAGTCTTGATGACGGCTTCATGTTGCGCCAGAGCCTGCTGTGCGGCGGTGGAGGCGGTGACGGCAAGGCTAAGCTCCTGCTCTTTTTCGCTGCGCAATTTTGCCAACGCTGTGATGCGGCTGTCGCCCGCGAGTCTCGCCGACGCGGCGGTTTCAGCGGCGCGCTCGGTGGCGATACGGGCCTCGACAGCGGCTGTTAATTGCGTCTCGGCTTTTTCGCGCAACGCCAATTCCTCGCCCGCCTTGCGTTCGGCCAGCGCGCGTTGCAAAGCCGCGACTTCAGCCTGCTGCTCAGCCTCAAAGCGCACAGCGACGGCTTCACGCGCGGCTTTTTCGGCGGCGATGCGATCATTCGCAAGCTCTCCCGCACGACGCTCCTCCTCGACGCGCGCCTCGGCAACGCCGAGCGTGGCCTGCTCGCGTTCGAGTGCTGCTCTCGCCGTGACCAGTGCGGTGGCGTTCAGTTTGGCTTGCTCAATGGCGGCTTGTTTGGTGACGATTGCTGCATTGAGCTTGATGTCGGCGTGTTCGCGTGCAGCCAACGCCATCGCCGCGACCTTGTCGGCTTTCGCGCGTTGAAGCGCGGCCTGTTCGGCTTCATGCTCAGCCGCCATACGTTCCTCGGCCAGCTTGCTTGCGTTGCGCTCGGCTTGCGCGCGCATTTCGGCCGCGTGCGTCAACTCTTTCTCGGCTTTGGTGCGCGCGTCGGCTTTTTTCTTCAGCGCGTTTTCGGCTTCGGCGAGCGCAATCGCCGCTGCCTCCGCTTTCAGCTCCGCTTCAATGCGCGCAGTTTGCGCATTCTCGGCGACGGTTTCGGCATCGATGCGTTCACGCGCCAGTTTTGCGGCGGTGCGATCATGTTCGGTTTGGCCCTCGGTTGCGGTGCGCGACAGCCGGTCTTTTTCGGCGGCCTCACGCGCCTCCGCAGCGGCGCGCGCGTCGGCTGCGATGCGTGCTTCCTGCTGGGCGCGGTCGAGCTCATGGTTGGTCAGCGCGCGCTGCTTCGAGGTCGCCAGACGCGCGAGCACGCCGACCTCGGCCTCCTTGTCCGCTTTCATCCTGGCGATGGCAGTGTCGATGGCGCGTGCTTCGGCCTCGGCAGTTTCGCGGGCAATGGCTTCAACGCGCTTTCCGGCCTCGATTTTTTCGCGTCCAAGCCGCGCCTCTTCACGCTCCGCGTTGGCCTTTGCCACCGCCGCATCGCGCAGGCCGAGCTCGGCCTTTTCGCGCATGGCAATTTCTTCGAGTAATTTCCGCTCGACTTCCACCCGCTTCAACGCGAGCGAGGTCGCGTCTTTTTCGGCCGCGATGCGCGAGGCTGCGGTTAATTCCAATTCATGTTCGATCTTGAGCCGCGCGATGGCATCGTCAATCGCCCGTGTTTCGAGGGCTTTTCGCGTCAGTGCCAGAGCTTGCAGATTTTGTTCTGCCGCCAGGTTTTGTTGCGCGATTTTTGTGCCGTCATTTTCGGCCGCCGCATGTTTGGTCGCTGCATCGAGCAGCGCGCGCTCCTGCTCGATTGCAGATGGCTGCGGTGACTGGACCTCATTCACCGGATTGCTGTTGCCGGCACCAGCTCCGGCGCCGCCATTGCCGCCGGTCGCAGTACTCGCCAGATTCTTGCGGCGCTGATCTTCGGCATCTTTGAGTGCGTCAAATAATTTGCTCATGTCGGCGTTGAACGAAATCCTTGCGCGCCGTTGCTGGCGTCTGGTTATTCAAAGTGAATCTGAAAAGGAAAACGACTCTCGGTAGTCTTATTCAATAGTGACAATGATACCCGGAGATGCGCCGGCGTGAAACCAGATAAGCCGGTATTCGCCGCAGTCAAATATGGGTAGACTGTAAAGCCATTGACTGTTGTGGCGACTAAAACCATTTTCTTCCCAGCCCAATCCCGCATGACTGCCGATTTACCGCCACCGCCGCCGCCAACGTCCGCCACCGCGCGCATTATCGTCACCGGCGGCACCTTCGACAAGCATTACGATGCCATCAAAGGCGAGCTCACGTTCAAGGAATCGCATCTTGCCGCGATTTTGCAGCAGGCGCGGGTGACGTTGCCGATTGCGCTGGAGATCAAGCAATTGATCGACAGCCTCGAGATGGATGACGGCCATCGCGCCGGCGTATTGGCCGCCTGCCGGATGGCGACGGAAAAATTTATCGTCGTCATTCACGGTACCGACACCATGGCACTCACGGCGGCAGTCGTCGGCAAGGCGGAGATTGCCAAAACCATCGTCTTCACCGGCGCAATGATTCCGTATTCGGTGCAGGGCTCTGACGCGCTGTTCAATCTTGGCTTCGCGCTGGCGGCGGCGCAGTTACTGGCGGCAGGCACTTATGTGGCGATGAATGGCCGCGTTTTTGACTGGCGGGAAGTGGCGAAAAACAAACTGGCTGGCGTGTTCGAAACGCGCTGACAGGCTGGCAGGTTAGCGGGCCGTGCGCCATTTCGAGAGCAACGGGTTCGCGGTGATGATCGACAAGCCGCCCAGCACCAGCAATGCGGCGCCGATTTTCCACAACGGCAGCGCCTCGCCCAGCAACAACGTCGAAGCACCCATGCCGAACAGCGGCACCAGCAACGCGTACGGCGAAATGGTGGCGGCGGGATAGCGCGTCAACAACCAATTCCACGCAGCAAACCCGAACAGCGTGTTGCCGAGCGCCTGCCACAGCACGGCTGCCCACGCGGCACTGTGCGCGTGCTGAATTGCGCGCCAATCCGCATCTATGCCTTCGAAGGCCAGCGACAGCAACAGCAACGGCGGGACTGCAAACACGCTCGACCAAACCATGAAGCCGAGCATGTCGATTTTTGCCGATGCCTCGCGTGCCGCCTGCTTCACCACCATGTTGGCGCAGGCCCAGAAAAAACCGGCCGCCAATACGGCGACGACGCCAATCACCGTCACCGACGCGTCAATGTGTGCGGCAATCACCGACAAGCCACCGATTGCCAGGACCATGCCCGCAAGCGGCAGCAGGCTCACGCGTTCGCGAAACAACAGCATCGACAAACCGATCGTAAAAAATACCTGCATCTGCACCACCAACGAGGCAAGTCCCGGCGAAATATCCGCGCGCATCGCATAGAACAGCAAGCCGAATTGTCCCGCGCCGAGCAGCACCCCGAACCACGCCAGCCACTGCCAGCGCACCGGCGGGCGTTTGATAAAAAGCAGCCACGGCAGCGCCGAGCAAGCGAAACGCAACGCGGCAAACAGAAACGGCGGGAAATCGCCCAGCGCAATTTTGATGACAACGAAATTGGTTCCCCAGACGGCAACAACGGCGAGGGCAAGCAGCATGTGGATGGGACGCATGCCGTTATTATCGGTGAGAACAGACCGCAGGCAATTGATGCGCGTGCGCCCTGCGCAAATTTGTCGGCAAGCAACTGCGCTGTTGACGGACGATATTGAACCGATCAAACAATCAACATCAAGCACTGGCGCGGTTTTTCAGGCACAAATAGCTGGAACGGCGCGCCAATAGTCGTTCTACATCACCCGGAAACGTCGTAACCTTACGCAGCAGACGCGGCCGTGCGCGGGCGTGGCGCAGAATCCAGCGACAGCGTTTTCGCCGTTTTACAAGCTGGCGGCGCAGCAGCATCGAGATAGGCGTTGGCATTGCCTTCAGCGACGGTCAATTGCTGTAAAAACGCCGCGTCACTGCGCGCTTGTTTGCAGGTGGCATCGACTGCGGAAAGCTGCAGTTGCGGGTTAGTTGCGCAGGCCGATAGCGTGATTAACAG
>JAYVXF010000148.1:0-17875 GCA_043793345.1 Betaproteobacteria bacterium
CGATGCGAACACCATCGATAGTGGCCCCGCGCTCGACGCCATTTCACCAATCAACGGCGGCGGCACAGGTGTGTTTGCCAATATCGAATCGATTCGCACCGCGAACGGTGCCGACCTCGTTGCGTTCCTTCGCAATGGCCCAGATTTAAGCGGCGACGGTATCGCCTGGCTGGGCGGATTCAAAACTGTTGGGCAGGTCACGACGGTGCAGAATCCAACCCTTATGTATTCAGTCACCACCGGCTGCGTGCGCGGCTGCAATTCAGTTTTCATCCATGAGCTCGGTCACAACATGGGCAACGCGCATGATCGCGCGACGGCATCCTTTCAGGCAGGCGGAACGCCCACGCCGGGTGGCGGTGCGTTCTCGTATTCGTTCGGTTATTTCTATTGCGCACCAGGCGGCTTCAATGGTTTAACGTGCGATCCCAATGTGTTGAACACCGCGACCGGAGGCTGCGGCACGACATCGCCCGTTTGCGCCACCAACAGCAGCGACAACTTCGGCACCATCATGAGTTATTTCATCCCGACGGTTTATAAATTTTCCAACCCTGCGCTGAACTGTCAACCCACCGGCGGCACGGCGCGCCCGTGCGGCGTGAGCGAAACCAATACCACCAGCTCCGCCAACAACGCGTTGTCGATGAACACCGGCCGCTTTGCGATTCAAAATATCAAAACGGCCGTCGTTGCACCGCCCGGCACATTGCAGTTTTCGGTCGCAACTGCCACGGTCAGCGAATCGAGCAGCGCGATAAACGTCACCGTCAGCCGCGCCGGTGGCTCGGCAGGCGCAGCGTCGGTGAATTACGCAAGCGCAAACGGCACCGCCACCGCAGGACTTGATTACACCGCCACCAGTGGCACGCTCACCTGGGTCGACGGCGACAGCGCCGCGAAAAACATCAGTGTGCCAATCATTGACGACACCCTGATTGAAGGCGACGAAACTTTTTCGATTACGCTCTCGTCCGCCACGGGCGCAGCGCCTGGCACACCGACAACAATCAACATCACCATCCTCGATAACGATTTCGCGACCGCGCCTGGCGCACCCACCATCGGCACCGCCACCTCAGGCAATGCAGAAGTGTTCATCGCCTTCACCGCACCAGCATCGGAAGGCAGCTCGCCCGTCACCGCATACACCGCGACCTGCAATCCGGGAGCTGCCACCGGCACAGCGACGTTCTCGCCAGTGACCGTGAGCGGCCTCACCAACGGCACGGCGTACACCTGTAGCGTCACCGCCAGCAACGCGGTCGGTGCGAGCGCGCCATCGCAGACAGCGACGGTCACGCCATCGACAGCACCAACGCTTGCGCTGATCGGCGTCGTGTCGCGCAAATCCCACGGCGGTCTCGGCCCGTTCGACATCCCGCTCGACGCCACACCCATCATCACCGGCGCGGTCACGGTCGAGCCCCGCAGCATCGGCATCGCTCACACCATCGTCTTCCGCTTTAACACTGCCATTCCGGCGGCTGGCAGCATTGCGGTCGTTGACGGTGCCAACGCGTCGGTGAATGCATCGGCCGCATCGGTCATAAACGAAGTCACGGTCACGATTCCGACATTAGCCGACAACAAGCGCGCCACCCTGACGCTTACAGGTGTCAATGGCACACTGAGCCCGCCACCGGTATCGATGGGCTTTCTGGTCGGCGATGTGAACAACACGCGCACTGTGAATTCGAGCGACATCAGCAGCGTCAAAGCGCGCTCCGGCCAGACCAGCAACGCGAGCAATTTCAAGTTTGATGTGAACGCGTCCGGTGCGGTCAACTCGTCCGATATTTCCGCCGTGAAAGCGCGCTCGGGACTGGTGTTGCCATAGCTTCTATTTGCGCGTCTGCAGGCCGGCATCCTGACCCGTTTGTTTTGCTAACTGCCGCCCTGCACCAATTCGATTCGTCGTCGCAGCCGCAGCACCTCATCGCTCGCACCGGCCTGCTCGGCGCGCTGCAATTGCACATTCAGCCACGCCAACAGCGGCCGTCGCCAGCCTTGCGACGACGCGGTATCGATGGCGATGGTGATGACTTGCGGATTGGCGCGACTCGCCTCGAACAGCACGCCCGCCGCGACCAGCCTCGTTAGTGGATCTGCGACAGCGGATAGCGCCGCACCATTTGCCGCGTCGTTCGTTCCGCCCGCAGCCACGGCGCGGTGCGGCACCGGGAGCAAGGCGATATCTGCCGATGTCGCTCTGGCCAGCAGGTAATCGGCATAGGCACGCTCGGCAGCGGGCGCGTCGGCGCGTAGCGGCTCGAACGCCACGCATGGGCCGAACACGAGGCTGGCAACCTGCGCGGCACAGTGGGTCAGCTCGACGCGCGCCATCAGGTCGGCGCGACCGGTGCGGGCGACCTCGTTGCGCGCACGGCCAAGCTCGACGGTTTCTGCGCGCGCATTGCCAGTGAGGTAGGCCGCAACGGCGCGTTCGCTGGCAACACGCGCGCTTTTTTGCCAGTCGGGTGGCGGCGGATTGTTGGCACAGGCGGCGAGTAGCAGCGCGGCCAGACCGGTCGCAATGCGCATCATGGCGGCGGTCATGGCAACCATCATGGCAACTTCAGCTCGTTGTCACGCGCGAACGGCCACTTGCGATTGACCTCATTGATCAGGTAATCAATATTGCGCAGACTCGCCTCCACTTCTCCCCGCAGCGTGCCCAAATCGGTGGTGGCGACGCGTGCGTTTGCGCCGACTGCCTTCGCCTCTTCGAGTACCGCGTCGACGCGCTTCAGGCTCGCGCGCGCGTCAACGAGCATCGCGTTGAGCTGCTGCACAGTGGCGCGTGCGTCGCGCATCATGCCGTCGGCGCCAAACACCTGCGTATCGGCCTTCGCGGCCAGGCCGTCGAGGCGCGCGAGCAAGGTGTTGGTGCGATCAAGCGTCGTCCGCAGCTTGATCGCTTCCGCGTCGCCACCGAGCAGTGCGCTCATTGCGCCACCCTTGCCGTTGAGTTTGTCGGAGAAAGTTTTGACACTAGCCAAACTTTCATTAATGGACGAGCCCTCGGCAGTCATCGCGTTCAGGTTTTGCAAGAGCTGGCGCGCCTCCGACATCAGGCGCGGAATCTCGGCGCTGGCGTCGCCACTCAAGACATTGCGTACCGCACCATCGGGCAGCGGTGGATCGGTCGGAATGCCGGTGTAGGCGCGGATGTAGGTGCTACCGACCACGCCACGCACCAGCGTAAAAATGCTGGAGGTGCGCAGCCAGTGTGCGTCGTCCAGCGGCACATCGACCAGGATGCGCGCGTTACCGGCAGGTGCCAGCTCAATTCGCCGCACCCGACCAATCGGAAAGCCCGCGAAGGTCATACTCATGCCGACGCTCACGCCCTCGGCGTCGTCGGCCATCAGCGCCAGTTGCTGGGTGCTTTCGAACGCGCCGCGTGCGTAGCTAAGGTAGAGCGCTGCGCCGCCAACCAGCAACACCAGCGCGAGTAATAACATCGATGCCTTGAGCTCGAGGTGGGACGGCATCGGTGCCGGTGTCAACAGTGGCGGCGATTGCGGCGCTGGTGGTGGCGATGGAGGCGGAAATTCGTTCATGGCGGGGTCAATAGTAATTGCTCATCAGCGAGACTACCTCAATCAGCAGCAGCATGGCGAACAGGCGCACCAGACTTTCGAGCTCCGGGCTGACATGCGCGGCGGGTGCGTGCCGCCCGCGCAAAAAAAGCGCCACGGGAACGAGCGCGACAGCAACGCTGAAGAAAAGTGTTTTCAGCGCGAAAATCAACGTCACCGCCGGATTGAACACCCGTCCCAGGGTGCGGGTGAAGCCATTGAAGCCGCCGAAGGTGAATCCGTACACCGCAAAATACGCCAGCACCATCGCGATCAGCGAGCTCACCGCTGCCAGTATCAGCACCGAAAAAATACCGGCCATCACGCGCGGCAGCAGCTCGTGGCGCAGCGGATCAATGCCGGCGCGCTCCAGCGCATCGAATTCGCCGCGCGTGTGCATGCGGATTAGCTCTGCGCCGCTCGGTACGGTGCTGCGCAGCGCGACAAACAACGCAGCAGACAGCGGGATCAACTCCAGCACCAACATCCGCACCATCATCTCAAACGCGTAGTGCGACAGGCCATAGCTGGTCGCGGTGACGATTACGATGCGGATCAATACCACACTGATCAAGGCCGACATCAACGCAAACCAGGGCAGGAAGGCCACCGTGCCGACCACCAAATGTCGCGCCAGCACGCCGCGATTGGCGCGCTGATAGGTCGATGGCGACAACGCCAGCACCATGATCAACGCGCCGACCCGCGCCACCCGCCACCAGCTCACCCACCAGCCGACTGACGAGCGAACGCCACTGCGACCGAACTGGCCCAGACTTTCCTGTAATGCATGCAGTGTTGTCATGGCCTGATGATAAGCGTCAGTCGGCGCGATGGTCAATGTTCAACATGGTTTAAAAATTTGCGACTATTGCGGTCAGGTAGTATTCGTATATCTCACAGAGCACTCGCCCTGCAATAAAATATCGACACCCCGCAATATATTAAGTTCGCCAAGGAATTCTCACGCATGATCCACAAAGATCGTCTCACCGCCAGCCTCGACGGCGACTTCGTCGTTTTTCTGATTGGCATGCGCATCAACCAGCCGCTTAAAATCCACAAATGGCTGCCGGTGGCCACTGCGATGCCGCGCATGATCAACGAGCTCAGCCGCCAGCCCGAGCTGGGCTTTTTGCACGCTGAAATGTGGTTTTCGCGCACCATCATTTTGCTGCAGTATTGGCGATCCATGGAGCAGCTCCTGGCCTACGCAAAAAACAAGGAGGCTGCGCATTTGCCCGCGTGGCAGTCATTCAACAAGTCGATTGGCATCGATGGCTCGGTCGGCATCTGGCACGAAACTTATGCCGCGTCGCAGGGGTCATACGAGAATATTTATGTGAACATGCCGCTGTTCGGCCTCGGCAGAGCCGGTGCGATTCATACCGCCGATGGTGGCAGGCAATCGGCCAGGGCACGATTGCAGTCCAACGAAAGCGCGCCATGAAAAAATCTTCCCTGAGGAGTTATGTCCTGAATCCCGCGATGCTGATGTCAATTGTCACGCTTGCCGCGTGCGCAGCGCCGGTCGCCACGTCCGAACTTGTGCGGTTAAGTGTCAAGCAGGGCCCGGTGGAAAACGGCAAGTTACTCAACATGGAATTCCAGGAAATCGAGCGCGTCGGTAGCCATTCAATGGCGGACGTCACGTTCGTCTCTGGCGGGTCGGTCTCCTCGTCGATGTTTGTGTTGCGCGGCATGTGCGCAGTCGCGCGCGCGCGCGGGGAAAAATACTTCAACAGCGAGCGCATCCCGAGCGCGACGACACGCTATAAAATCACCTTTCCGCAGGATCGGCCGCCACCTTCACCTGGGGCAATAACTTCACCCGATAAAAACCGCGCATTTTCGACGGACGACTGCACGGCGCTCGGATTCTGAATGCAACCGTCGCTGGCTATTCGAAAGCAAAAATCCTGATGAGACACATTGAAAGGCACCGCACCCACCGCATCGGCTGGCTGCGCGCGGCGGTGCTGGGCGCAAACGACGGTATCGTTTCTACCGCGAGCCTCGTGCTGGGCGTGGCTGCTGCGGGCGCAAGTTCAAAAAATATTCTGGTCGCAGGTGTTGCCGGTCTTGTCGCCGGCGCGATGTCGATGGCAGCCGGCGAGTATGTTTCCGTGAGCTCGCAGGCCGATACCGAGCGCGCCGATCTGGATCGGGAACGCAAGGAATTAGCCGCTGACCCTGAGCACGAACATGCTGAAATGGCGGCGATCTACGTGGGTCGTGGCGTGGATGCAACGCTCGCCTCCCAGGTTGCGACGCAATTGATGACGCACGATGCGCTTGGCACGCATGCGCGTGAAGAATTGGGTATCTCTGAAATGATGACAGCACGGCCGGTACAAGCCGCGCTCGCGTCGGCCGCCACGTTTACCACTGGCGCGGTGCTGCCGTTGTTGATCGTCCTGCTGGTGCCGTCGTCAGCGCGCATGTGGGCGGTTGCCAGTGGCTCGCTATTGTTTTTGGCGCTGTTGGGCACGCTCGCTGCCCGTACGGGCGGCGCGCCGGTGATTATTGCTGCGGCGCGCGTGACTTTTTGGGGCGCGTTGGCGATGGCGTTGACGGCGGGCGTGGGCGCGATGTTCGGGGTAAACGCCTGATCAGAAATTCGGCGACGGACAACACGGCATCGCTTGTCATCGCGCTCGTAAAATGTGCGGCACTCGACTAGACTCAATCAACAGCAGCATCACCGAGGCCGTCCATGCCCATCATCGATGTCGAACTGGTTTGCCAAACTGAAGCGCAGTTTTGCGCGGTATCCGCGAGCGCACTGGCTGACGCTCTCGGTACAGCGTTGGGCAGCGTCGCCGGCCGCATCTGGGTGCGCAAACGTTATCTGGACATCAACGCTTACGCCGAGAATCTAGTTTCGGTTGCCGACAAGACAGCGGCCGAACTTCCAGTTTTTGTCACCGTGCTGTTGTCGCATCCGCACGTGGGCGCCGCACGCGACGTCGAGGTGAAGCTCATCACCGCAGTCGTTGCCGCATGCGTCGGTCGTTCAGCGGCTCGCGTCCACGTGCAGTACGCGCTGGCAGCGGCTGGCAGGCAGGCGTTTGGCGGACAAGTCGTTCAATAGCGCCCCGCACAGGTCAAGAGGATTCATAAATGGCTCAAACCCAGGTCGCGGATGAATTGCTTCATGTGGTGATGCCGATTATCATCATTGCCTATTGGTGGGTGTGGGTTTCGAAGTCCGCGCTGCGCTGGCATCACGCGCTGTGGTGGACGCTCTACCCGCTAATTTACGTAATCTATGCGCTGATTCGCGGTGCGTTCTCAGGTGTTTATCCCTATCCGTTTATGGATGCCGGCGCGCTCGGCTACGCGGGTGTGGTCAGGAACGGCGTTGGCATACTGCTTGCCTTTCTCATCGTGGCGCTGATTTTTATTGCCGCAGGTCGTTGGCAAAATCGAGCGCTGCAAGCGCCAACGCAATGATCAGCGTATAGGGAACTTTTATTTACCTCCGTTCGTGGAACGTGAGGCAGGGTTTCGTCGCGCATGCGCGATGCTGCCGAGCGCCAGAGCCCGATGCAGCGGGCGAAGGCCTGTCGAACCACTGGTGCGCTAAGTCATCTATTCAACTTAGCTCAGCCAACCCTTCGACAGGCTCAGGGCGAACGGTAGGAGGTTTCGAGAAGTTTCCTATGGCGTAGATTGGCTATTGGTGCACCTTTCCGGCCATAATGCCGCCACGAGCCGCCCCAATGCTAGACTTTGATAAGCGATATCGCTCCGCAACCACGCAAACTTAATGCTTCAAGCCCAGCGTCCGATGCGTCAACGCCGGCAGGCTTTTGCGAATCGCCCGCTGATAATGCGGATTCACACCCGCCACCACCACGCCAGAGCCACGCGGCAAATGGTCGAGCACCACGCCCCAGGGATCGACGATCATCGTGTCGCCGTGGGTCTCGCGGCCATTGACATGAAAGCCGCCTTGGGCCGGCGCGATCACGTAAGCGAGACTCTCGATTGCACGTGCGCGAATCAGCGGCTCCCAGTGCGCTTTGCCGGTGGTGGCGGTGAAGGCCGAAGGTATGACGATGATGTCGACATCGCCCATCGCGCGGTACAGTTCGGGAAAGCGCAGGTCATAGCAAATCGACAGACCGATGCGACCGTACGGCGAATCGACGACGACGACTTTGTCGCCCGCTTCAATGGTGCGCTCTTCCGAATAATTTTCCGAGCCCAGCACGAGATTGAACAAATGAATCTTGTCGTAGCGCGCGACTTGTTTGCCTTCCTGATCGTAAACCAGACAAGTGTTGCGCACTTTATTCGGTACGTTCGAGGCCATCGGAATCGAGCCGCCGATCAGCCAGATGCGATGTCTGGCGGCAATTTCGGACATCCATTGCTGGATGGGGCCGTCACCGGGCTTCTCCTGCACCGCAACTTTGTCTGTGTCTTTCATGCCCATGATGGCGAAATATTCGGGCAGCGCAATGATCCGTGCGCCGGTGGCGGCCGCCATATCGATCAGGCGCGTCGCCTCTTGCAGATTGCCCGCCACGTTCGGCCCGCTGGCCATCTGGATGGCGGCGACGCGAAAAAAAGATTGCGTCGAACTTTGCGCGTCCAGTAATGCGTCGGGAATCTGCCCGGAATTTTTGGTGATGATCATGTGGGTTTTTTTTCAGCCTCGGCCGGTGGCGCGGGTGTCGATGGGGCCGGTGGAACGACAGGCTTGGTTGGCGGTAAATTATTATTGATCTTGACCACCTGCGGATTATCCCATGAACCCGTCACTGCGTATTCGTAGGAAAGCGCGCCCTGCAATAATTTTTGCGCCAGCAACACACCGAGACCGCCGACCGGCCCCAGCACCACGCCCGCGCCAAGGGCCACACCTTCGCCCAGCGAGGGCACCACGGTAAGCTTCAAATTGGTTTGCTCGGCGGGCAGCGAAACGTCGCCGGACATTTTCACATTGGCTGCCGTCCCGACGATTTCGAAATCGTCGGTGAACATGATGCCGTTATTGATTTTGATGTTGCCGTCGATACGTTCGAACGCGAAGCCCTCCGAGAACACATCACGGAAATCGAGCGTGATGCGCCGCGGGATCGATTGCAAACTGATCAACGACAACAGCTTGCCGGCACCGACCGGGATTTTGGCAAACTGGCCGTTGCGCGCCTCGATTTTGAATTGGCCCGATAGCGCTGCGGTTTTAAACTGATAGACGTGACCCGGCCACGACAGCTTGCCTTCCAGCTTGCCGGTGCCGCGCTTTAACTGGTCGCCAAAACCGAACTGCGAAAACAGCGCGTTCAGATTCGACGATTCCACTTTGAGGTTCATCGTCGTCAGCGATTTTTCGGCGGCACCCGGCGCCTGCAGTGGATCACCATTACGTTGCCACAAACCATCCATCTCCAGCTTGGCGTGACCAATTGAAATCGACAGTTGATCGACCCGCCAGTTGTTGCCCATCGGCGTGGCGCGCAATTCGAGCTTGCCCAATTCGCGATCTTTCAGGATGAATTTTTCGGCGATGACATCGAGCGCCGGAAAATCTGCGACGCGCCCCGTCTCAAGCGATGGTGCAGCACTCCCTTTGGGTGGCGGCACTTCATCGGCCAGCACCAATTTTTGCAATCTTGCCCGCACCGCGCCGCGATCGCCGAACGCCGCCGCGCGCCAGGAAATATCGCCAACTGCATCATCGCTATCAACGCTCAGCCGCCAGTCGTCACCGGCGTGACGGCCTTTCAGCGTCATCGCATCGAACGGTCGACCATACGCAACCAAGCCGCCTAACTTGAAATCGAAACCGGCAATCTCGATCCCGCCTTTGCCGATAGGGCGTGGCGCTGGATCCGGCGTTTTCGCCACAACCGCTGGATAGAAATTATCGACCGCCTGTTTCCACAGGTCAAAGTCGAGTAACGGCATCGTGCCGGCAAACCACAGCCCCTCGGGCACCACCGCCTCACTCACCGGCACACCGACGCTGGCGACACCACCGCGCAAACCGAGCGCGTTGCCGGTCGCGTCAAAGCGCCGCTGGAAGCGCGCATCAATGCGCGATGTGGGCGCATCTGCCGATGCCACGCCGGTCGCTGCATTGCCTGCCAGTGTCACGCTGATTTTTTCGCTTTTCTGCCCGGTGTTGGCAATCGTCACGCGCAATTTGCGGGCTTCATCGCGGCTCTTGGCGAGCGGCGCAGGCAGGCTGGACGCCACACCGACGAGGCTCGAATCGACAACGATGTCGGCACCGCCATCCCTGGTGGTGATGCGCCCGTTGAAATCGGTTACCCCTTTCACCTGCTGCGGCAGCGGAAATGGCAGCACGTCAATCATTTGCGAAACCTCCGCGCGACCGGCGAATTCTGTTACCACGCCATCGTTGCCACTGGCGATTGCGACCGTGAGTGGATTGCCATAGGCCGTGCCGGCGATGCCGTTGCTCTTCACGCCGCTTTCGGTGAAGGCGACGCTACCGGTCAATGCAGTGATGAGCGGCCCGATGATGGGCTTTGCCTGACCACGCCGCAGCGTGTACTTGCCATTTATTTTTGCGCCGCCTTTAACGAGTTCGGGCGCGCCGATCGGGATTTTCATCGCCAGCTCGAGCGTGCCCGGCCCCTCGATGGCGACCGATTTGGTGAAGGCACCGACGCCGTTAATCAACGGACTCTCGCGCAAAAAGCGTGCGACATCCTCGCCATTGGCATCGGTTTGCCCGTTGATCGACAAGGTATACGGGCGCATGGTGAAGTCGTCGATGGCAATCGTGGTCGGTTTTAATTTTGCGTTAAAAAACTGTCCCGACTCAACTTTCGCCGTGAAGCCGGTATTTTCAAACACCAGCTCACCAATGGCTTTTTCGACCATCGGCCAGCCGGCGGCATAGCGGAAATCGACACCTTTCACTTTCGCGGCGACGCGAAAATTGCCGCCCTTGCCGTTGTGAAATGGAAACTCAAAAAGTTCGCCTTTCAACGCAAATTCAGCCGACGAAATCTCGCCATCGCGCACCGCCCATTCAATATATTCCCGCGTCTGTGCGACCACGTTGGGGAAATAATTAGCCACGGCAAGTGCTTTCGCGCGGGTGAGTTTTCCCTTGATGTCGATCGAGCCCGGACCTTTTTCTGCCTTTGGGCCATCGGCGTGACGGCGTGAATAGCGGCCGCTGAATTCACCGGCGACATCGGCATTGGCAAAGGCGACGCGGTTGAGGTCGACATCGACACCATCGGTGGACATTTTCCACGCGCCGTCGCTGTCGAGCGCATCGAACTTAAAGGGCTGACGCATGATGTGCGGCGTATCCAGCTGCAGGTTTTTGGACGTGACGCTAAATTTGCCGCCTTTCTCGTCGCCCTCGATTGCGCCACTCAATCCGGATACGCCGGGCGCGTTGCCATCGGCGTCAATCGCGAAATCGCGGATCGCGCCCTTGATGCGGTAGGCGAGAAGATGTTCAACATGTCCGGCCCAGGCGACATTGGCTTGTCCGACAATGCCGCGCGGATTCAATCGCGCCGCCTTCGCCCGAATTTCTTTACTCACCGGCAAATACTCGAGCAATGCTGTCATCGCCTTCAGATCGACCCCCTTGGCGGTCATCTCACCTTTCGCGCGCAGCGGATCGGCCTGATGTTGCAAGGCCAGAAAAAAATCAGCCGCAGGCAGATTTACGCCTTCGCGGGTACGAAACTCAAGCGCTTTGCTGCCGATGGCGAATCCACCGTCCTGCGCCTTGTATTCGATGCGGCCGGCGAGCCTTACGATATTCAACGGACTTGCGTTGGCGGACAATTGCACGCGGGCATTGAGCAGATTAAGGTCGGCCGTGACAGTCCTGATGGCTTTAGGCGGGCCCGATGCGACCGCGATGGCGTTGGCTTCGTTTGCGGCAGGGGCAGTCGCGACAATTTGCGCAGCCGGCAAGGTGTTGTCGACATCAATCCACGCGCGTGCGTTGCCGACACCGGCTTGCAAGGCGTCTAGCGCCGGCAGGTAGGCGCGCAGTTCGGCAAAATTGGTGTCGGTCGCATCGGCATAAATATTGCCAATCACTTGCCAATGGCCGTCCATTTTTTGCAGCGTCAGCGCGCCGCGCGCTTCAAGTTTGTGGCCCAACGCCAACGGCGGCGTCGCGACGACGCCGAACGCAAGGCCGTTCAGACCTTTTTCGATGTGCAGACCCAGGTCGGTAAAAAGCAACGTTTTGCCCGGCGAAAGCTGGTCAGTCCAGGCCAGTGTGGCGCGCTGGATCTCAACGCCGGGTTGTTCAAGCAGCCATTCAACGAGCCGGCCATCGTCCTGTTGTTTGGTCGGCGCATTGAGTGCGCGCCCGGCAAAATACACCAGCCCGTCTTTGCCGCGCGATAGCGCAAGCTCCGGACCGTCGAGGTTCACGTCAACAAAGCGGATCTGCCCAATCAGCAACGACCACCATGAAAGAGAAGCCGTCATGCGGGGCAGCTTGAGCGCCTCGGCACCGGCGACACGATCAGGTGCTTCGCTCGACGCGATCTCACGAAACACCACATTTTCAAGATCGACGTACGGTCGAAATCCAGACCATCCGCCACGAATTGCCGATGCGGATACGTCCATTTCGGTGGCAGCAGCGACGCGGCTGATGATCTCGCCCTGATAGCCTTGCAGATTTGGCAGCAGCACATATTTCACCGCCAACACCACAGCGGCCAGCGACACCGACGCGACAACAGCCGTCCAGAACAGTGTTCGTGAACCGGCGCGTCCGAGATGAAATAATGTTTTTTTAATTTTGCTTGGCCATTGACGTGGAACGAATCAGCATCGTGCTATTTTAACGGTGACTGCCCCGGAGATGACGACAACCATTTGATGAAACTGTATTTTGACTAAAACTGACCCTTTGTTCGAGGCCCAGCCAATCGACGCGCAAACATTCGACGCGCAATTAGCGCGAGCCTTGCGCGCGTCGCGCTACGCCGAGCGTCTGCAACACGCCCACCCTGCCCTGATGTCATGGCTACAGCAACACGCGGCAGCGCCATTCACAGTCGACGCGATGCAGGCCATGCTGGTGACGGACAGCAGGGACGAGGTCGAGTTCCATCGGCGCCTGCGCAATCTGCGCCGTCACGCGATGATGCATTGCATATTCCGTGACATCAACGGCCTTGCGACGCTCGACGAAATCGTCACCACCGTTTCCCATCTTGCCGACGTGACCGTGCAAGCGGCGCTGCGATTTCACACGCGGGCGATGCTGTCCCGTTTTGCGGTCGCACCTGATTTAGCCGCCAGCGCAGAGGCCGGGCTGCTGATCGTTGGCATGGGCAAGCTGGGCGGCATGGAATTGAATGTTTCTTCCGACATCGATCTCATTTTTATCCACTTTGATGATGGCGCTGCCACGGCAGACCGGTCGTGGCATGAGTTTCACGCCGAGCTTGGCAAGCGCATCATCCGCGCGCTCGACCAAGTGGACGAAAACGGTTTCGTATTCAGGGTTGATATGCGTCTGCGGCCATTCGGTGCGAGCGGGCCGCTGGTGACGAGCCTGGCGACACTGGAAAATTATTTCGTGACGCAGGCGCGCCCGTGGGAGCGCTACGCGTGGCTGAAGGCGCGCGCCATTACCGGCAATGAAGCCACCGTTGCCGCGCTCGACAGCCTCGTCAAACCGTTCGTCTACCGGCGCTATCACGACTATGCGGCCATCGAGGAGATGCGCGATTTGCACGCGCAGATTCGCAATGATGCAGGCAAACGCAACCGGCTTGACGACATCAAGATCGGCGTCGGCGGCATCCGCGAAATCGAATTCATCGCACAACTATTTCAACTGATCCGCGGCGGCCGCGAGCCCGCCTTGCAGACACGCTCAACCCGCGCAGCGCTCTCCCAACTCGCCACACTCGGCATCGTGACCGCAGAACGGGTCGAGGCGCTGCAGGCGGCGTACGCGTTCCTGCGCAATCTTGAGCATCGGCTGCAATATCTGGACGATCAACAAACACAATTGCTGCCCGCCAATGACGACGACCGGCAACGCATTGCGGAAGCGATGAATCTCGCCGACTGGCCGGCGCTGCTGTATGTGCTGAATCGCCATCGCCAACAAGTGACGACGGAATTTGAAGCCTTGTTCGCGGGTGGTGCCGAAAAAGACATGAGCACGGTTGACATCGGCAAGGCTGAAGGCGTTGCTGAGTTGTGCCGGGGCATTGCAGAAACCGCCAGTGTGGAATTTGATGGCGTCAACGAAATCGAGAAGCGCACCAACACCTGGCTCAATTCGCCGCGCACGCAGACGCTTTCGAATAAATCGGCATCGCGCATCAAGGCGTTGATTCCGCAGGCGCTGCACGCGGCGCTGCACTACGACAATTCGCCGCGCACATTTTTTCGCCTGTTCGATTTGATTGAAGCCATCGACAAACGCGAAACCTATCTTGCGTTGCTGAGCGAATATCCGCACGTGCTTGAGCGCGTTGCAAGGCTCGCGGCGAAAAGTGTCTGGGCAGCGGATTTTTTGCGAAAACATCCGATTCTGCTTGACGAACTGATCGCAGCCAACGACGCACCCGTCGGCAGCAGCGGCATCGACTGGCCGACCGAGCAGGCGCAATTGCAGGCAGCGTGCGATCACGCGGGCGATGATGCCGAACGTCAATACGAGATTTTGCGTCACACCAAACAAGTCATCACCCTGACGCTTAACGTGGCTGATATCGAAGGTCGCCTCGGTGTGATGGCGTTGTCGGATGAGCTGTCGCGATTGGCAGACATGTTGCTCGAGACCGCACTGGTGCTGGCGTGGCGGGCGGTGTCGGTCGACAAAACGCAGAGCGATTGGATGCCGCCGAAAGGCTTTGCCGTCATCGGCTACGGCAAGCTCGGCAGCAAGGAGCTCGGCTACGCATCCGATCTCGATGTGGTGTTTTTGTTCGACCCCTTGATCGCGACCGAGGCTGAACGATTCCCCAAACTCGCGCAACGGCTCAACAGCTGGCTCAACACCATGACGACCGGCGGCGTACTGTATGAGACCGATTTGCGGCTGCGGCCGGACGGCATCTCGGGCCTGCTGGTGTCAACCGTTGACGCGTTCCGTGATTACCAATTGCATCGTGCGCAAACCTGGGAACATCAGGCGCTCACCCGTGCGCGCTTCTGCGCTGGCGACGCCGCGTTGGCCGCACCGTTCGACGCAATCCGCCGCGACGTGCTGGCGACTGCACGCGACAGAATAAAACTGCGCGACGAGATAATTGCCATGCGCGAAAAAATGCGCGCCGAGAAAAAAGATCGCGGTGACAAGCTCGATTTGAAACACACACGCGGTGGCATAGTCGATGTCGAATTCATCGTGCAATTCATCATCCTCGCGTACTCGCACGAGCACGCAGAATTCCTCGGTAACCTCGGCAACTTCGCGTTGCTCACGCGTGCGGCGGCGCTGGGCATTCTCGATGAGGACACCGCAGCAAGCGTTGGCAAAGCGTATCTTGCTTATCGCGAACGCCAGCATCTGGCGCGCAATAACAATGAGTTGAAGACCTGGATTTCGGTCGATGAGCTGGCTGGAGAGCGGCGGGCAGTGACGCAGGCTTGGATGAGTTTGCTGGGGTAACACTGCGCTCGACAAAATAGTGAAACACTAGCATTGGCGAGCATCACAGCCTGTTTATGGCCTGATAGCCTCGCCACATATAGTGTTATACGATTCTCCGCTGCGATAAAACTTCCACCATCCCTCAATCGCGGGTGAGCCATGGCCGCGTCCGGAAGCGCGATATGGCAAACTACGTCAGCGACCTGGAGATCCCCGCCACCGATTGGAGCGCATGATGAAGTTGAATCGAAAACGGTTTCTGTCAATTTGTTCTGTGGTGATGCCGACGCTGGTGTCGCTAATCTTTTGTGTCGCCCCCAGCAACGCGTTGGCGCAAACGCCGTTGGCGGGGGTGGTCAAAATCTCTGCGGGTAGCTCCCACACTTGTGCGCTGACCAGCAACGGCGGTGTCAAGTGCTGGGGCAGCAATCAATTCGGTCAGATGGGTGTCAGCCTGTCGCTATTTAGCAGCAGCACGCCGGTGGATGTGCCGGGCCTGAGTTCCGGCGTGGCCGCCATCGCGGCGGGTGAGCTCCACACCTGCGCGCTCACCACACTCGGCGGCGTGAAATGCTGGGGGCTCAATTCAAACGGCCAGCTTGGCGATAATGGGCCGCTAGCTGTTCGTTTCACGCCGGCTGACGTTTCGGGTCTCACATCAGGCATAGGTGCAATTGCGGCCGGACGACGGACCACGTGCGCGGTGACGACCGGCGGTGCTGCCAAATGCTGGGGCGCGAACGGTGTCGGCCAATTGGGTGACGGCACCACCACGCAGGCCTTAATACCGGTAGATGTCTTTGGCCTTGCGTCTGGCGTTAGTGCAATTGCCACTCACAACGGCCATAGCTGCGCACTCACTACTGTTGGCGGCATCAAATGTTGGGGGCAAAACAATTTAGGTCAATTGGGTATCGGCTTCCCGCCCAATTCATCCCTTGTCCCGGTCGATGTGATTTCAGCTCAGTCCATGCCAGCGTTGACTGGTGCTAACGCGATTGCGGTGAATTTCGCCAGCAGTTGTGCGGTCAAGGGCGGCGGCGTACTTTGTTGGGGAGACAATAGCGTGGGGCAATTGGGAAATGACAGCGCCCTGTTTATATTTGGCAGCAACGTGCCAGTGCCGGTGCTATCGGGTGCATCGCTGCCGGCGCTGACCGGCGTGAGTGTGATTGCAAGCGGCAGCAGTCACACATGTGTAGTGACCAATGTTGGCGGCGTCAAATGCTGGGGCTTCAACACCAGCGGACAATTGGGCGAAGGCGACAACGCGCAGCGCAGTCGCGCGACACCGGTCGATGTTCTCACCGCACCCGGCATGCCTCCGCTTGCCGGCGTGAGCGCCATTACGGCAGGAGATCAACACACCTGCGCGCTGATGATCAGTGGCGGCGTCAAGTGCTGGGGTGCGAATTTCGCCGGCCAGGTGGGCGACAACTCGTCGAACAACTATCGATTCTCGCCGGTCGATGTGCTGGTGCTTCCTCCCCTTTCCTTGAACGCGGTGCAATCACGCAAGACGCACGGCCAGGCAGGCGACTTCGACTTGCTATTGGACACGGCGTCAATAATCAGCGGGCCGGTAACGGTCGAACCGCGCACCAGCGGCGGAGCACACCTGTTCGTTTTTCAGTTCAACGGTCTCATTTCAGCGACCGGATCGGTATCTGTGGTGGGCAGTAGCGGCATGCCCATCGGTACTAGCTCCGTCACGTCATCGGGTAATGACGTGTTGGTAACGTTGACCGGCGTCGCCGATAACAGCCGCGCGACCGTATCTCTGGCAAACGTCAACGGCACCCTGAATCCGTCAGCATCGATTGGCTTCCTGATCGGAGACGTCAACAACTCGCGCTCGGTAAATTCCAGCGACATCAGCAGCGTGAAAGCACGCTCGGGGCAGACGACCGATGCAACCAATTTCAAGTTCGATATCAACGCGTCAGGCGCGATCAATTCGTCCGATATTTCGGCCGTGAAAGCACGTTCTGGGTTAGTGCTGCCGCCGTAAGCTAATCGATTGCATTCCCAGACTTGGCCGGTTTTGTGCCGCGTTCTCGTATGTACAGGTACGCGGCATAAAAGCAGAAATTTCCACAACGACACCACGACCGCCAGGGCAAAAGGCCATGAAGATCAACCCGATTCAATCCATTTTTCGTCATGCAACAGCGCTACTGGCGGGCTGCGTCGTTTGCACGGCAAGCAACAGTCTCCTGGCGCAAACGCCTTTGGGCGGCATCACTAAAATTGCCGCCGGAAACGGCCACACTTGTGCGGTCACCACAACCGGCACGGTCAAGTGCTGGGGACTTAATTTTTTCGGCCAACTGGGTGACAACTCGACCACCTACCGCAACACGCCGGTCGATGTGATAGCGGGGCCGTCGCTGCCGGCGCTCAACGGTGTTAGCGCCATCACCACCGGCTTGAACCACACCTGCGTGCTGATCGGCGGCGGCGCCAAGTGTTGGGGAGACAACGGCCAAGGTCAGTTGGGCGACGGCTCCACCACGCAGCGACTCACGCCGGTTGATGTCTCGGGTCTCACTGCTGGCGTGGTTTCGATTACTGCGGCGGCATCCCATACTTGTGCAGTCACCAGCGGTGGCGGCATAAAGTGTTGGGGACAGAATCTTCCCAGCCGCCTCGGCGACAACACGTTCAATCAGAGCTCCACGCCAGTGGATGTGAT
>JAYVXF010000149.1:0-5900 GCA_043793345.1 Betaproteobacteria bacterium
CCTGATCGACGTTGTGGTTGATGGTGGCTGTGCTGTTCATGTTGATTTATCCGCAAAGCGTTGTTGCCAAATGGCCGCCTTGGTTTTCAATTCGGCCATGTCCTGCCGAATAAGAACGCGCTTATCGAGCAACAGTTCCCCATTCACCCAGACATGACTCACGTTTTCGCGACCTGCGGCGTGAAAAATATGCGAGACGGGATCGTAGACCGGCTGCGTCTCAATCGATGACAAATCGATTGCCGTCATGTCGGCCGCTTTGCCAACGACGAGCGAGCCGATTTCATCCTGCCAGCCGAGCGCTTTCGCCGCGTTCAGCGTTGCCATTTCCAGTTTTTGGTGCGCGGGCAGCGCGGCGGCGTCACCGGTCGTGCCTTTTTGCAGCAGCGATGCAAGCCGCGTTTCGCCGAGCATGTCGAGACGGTTGTTGCTGGCGGCACCGTCCGTGCCGATGCCGACATTGATGCCCGCTTTTAGCATCGCGTGGACGGGGGCGATGCCGCTGGCAAGTTTCAGATTCGATGCCGGACAATGTGCAACGTGGACGCCGAGCGTGGCAAATAATTCGATTTCTTGCGTTGAAAGATGGACGCAATGCACGGCGATCAGATTCGGGCCGAGGATGCCGAGCTTGGCCAGACGCGCGATCGGGCGGCATTGATACTCCTTTTCACCTTGCACGATTTCATCCAGCGTTTCATGAATGTGCATCATCACCGGGTAGTCCGCTTCGGCAGCGATGGTAAATATGCGCGCAAACGTTTTATCGCTCACCGTGTAAGGCGCATGCGGCGCCAGCATCAGCTTCAAGCGCGAGTCGTTGGCGAATTCATCGCGCGGCGCGAGACACTTTGCGATATAGGCTTCGGCGTCATTCGCGTACGGCGTTGGAAATTCCAGAATCGCCCCACCGAGTGCCGCCCGCATGCCTGATTTCAACGCGGCTCTTGCCGCGACATCGTGATAAAAATACATGTCGGCAAAGCACGTGGTGCCGGAGCGGATCATTTCCGCCGTCGCCAATTCAGTACCGTCAAAAACATAGGCCTCGGATAGATGCTTTGCTTCCGTTGGCCAAATGTGATCATTCAGCCATGTCATCAGCGGCGTATCGTCGGCCAGCCCGCGCATCAGCGTCATGGCGGCATGGGTATGCAGGTTGATGAGCCCCGGAATGAGCACATGCTGTGGCAATACCGTCTCGGCCACGCCAGTGAAACGCCCACGCGCGACCTCGGTCGGCAGAATCGCCAGAATTCGGCTGCGGTCGACGACGAGCGAATGGTTTTCGAGCACCGTTCCCTTTGGTTCGACCGGTACCAGCCATCGCGGCGAAATCATTTGCGTTGTTGTCATTTCCACCTGAAGCCGTTAGCTAGATGCATTCGTTAGTCTACAAACAAAAAGCCCCGCGTCAAGCGGGGCTCTTGCGAAACATCAGGCGCTTACTGTTGTGACACGCCCGCGTTAAGTCGCTTACTGTTGCGACACACCCTTAAACTCAATGTCCACGCGGCGATTCTTCGCGCGACCTTCTTTGGTCTTGTTGGTGGCAACCGGTTGCGTCTCACCTTTACCCAGCGTGGTGATTTTCGCAGCCGCGACACCTTTGGAGACCATGTACTCTTTAACCGTCTTCGCACGGCGCTCAGAGAGTCTCTGGTTGTAGGCATCAGTACCGATCGAGTCGGTATGGCCAGTTGCGATCACCACATCGACGTCAACTTTTTGCATCTTGGCGACTGCGTCGTCAATCGATTTTTTGCCAGCCGGTTTCAAGACTGATTTGTCGAAATCAAACAGCGCTTCGGCCTGGATCGTGATCGATTGCTTGACAGACGCCGGTGCGGGGGGCGCAGGCGGCGGGGTCGGTACCACCGGCGCTACGGGTACGACCGGCGCGGCAGGCTTGGCAGGTTCGACTTTCTTGGCGACGCAATCAGGGTGGTCAATACCACTCGTTTGCACGCAAGCGCCTTGCGAATCGCGGACCGGGAGGCCTTGCGAATCGGTGAGGTTAGGGGTCACGCCAGCGTAAGCAGCGGTCGCTGCCAGAGCGGCGGCGGCCACGTAAATCTTTGCCATATTGGCCGTGTTCACGATTAGGGAACTTTTCATTTGGTACTCCCGGGAGGATTAAAAATTTTTTGTCGTTGATCGCGGTGCATCAAAACCTGATGCATACGATTTTAAAGGCGAATCGATTAGTCAAAGATTCTTCACTGAAACTCGCCAAATGATACACGATTCGTTTTGCCGGACACAACCTCCGCTTCGCGTTTATGCAACATCCGGAGCCATTGAGTTGCGCATTAACAACAGTGCGACGTGCGAATCCCAAAACCACAACCTGTTGTGGCATGCAGGGTAATCGCCACCAAACCGGTTGTGGTTTTCGTGTCAGGCGTGACATGTTGCTCAATCTTGTGTTAAATTATAAGGCTTGTTGTAATTTTTATTCATTACAAAACAAGCACTTATAAGTAAAGACGCAGAACAGCAACCGAGAGAGCTAGAACGTGACTGAACCGCTATCACCGCAATTCGCCAAAGAGACAATTCCGGTCAGTATTGAAGCCGAGATGCGTCAAAGTTTCCTGGAATATTCCTTAAGCGTGATTGTTGGTCGCGCCCTGCCGGATGTGCGGGATGGTTTGAAACCGGTGCATCGCCGCGTGCTTTACGCGATGCATGAGCTTTCCAATGACTACAACAAGCCATATAAAAAATCCGCCCGTATCGTTGGCGACGTGATCGGCAAATACCACCCGCACGGCGACACCGCGGTTTACGACACCATTGTGCGCATGGCGCAGAATTTTTCGCTGCGCTACATGCTGGTTGACGGTCAGGGCAATTTTGGCTCGGTCGATGGCGATAACGCGGCGGCGATGCGCTATACCGAAATCCGCATGTCCAAAATCGCCCAGCAATTGCTCGAAGATTTGGATAAAGAGACAGTCGATTTCGGCCCGAACTACGATGGTAGCGAGAACGAGCCGCTGATCCTTCCAGCGCGTTTCCCGAACTTGCTGGTGAACGGCGCGACCGGCATTGCGGTTGGCATGGCGACCAATATCCCGCCGCACAATCTTTCCGACACGATCGACGCTTGTCTCAAAGTGTTGGCCGACCCGGCAATTGACATTGAAGAATTGATCGCGATTGTCAAGGCGCCAGATTTCCCCACCGCCGGTATTATTTACGGCGTCGATGGTGTGCGCGAAGGCTATCGTACCGGTCGCGGTCGCTGCATTATGCGCGCGCGAACTCACTTTGAAGATTTGGAAAAGGGTGGGCGCCAGGCCATCATCATCGACGAATTGCCGTATCAGGTAAACAAAGCCAACCTGCTGATCAAAATCGGCGAGCTGGTGCGTGACAAAAAACTCGAGGGTGTTTCCGACCTGCGTGACGAGTCGGATAAATCGGGCATGCGCGCGGTGATCGAGCTAAAGCGCGGCGAAGTCCCGGAGATTGTGCTGAACAATCTCTACAAAATGACGCAAATGCAGGACACGTTCGGCATGAACATGGTGGCGCTGGTCGATAACCGGCCACAGCTGTTGAATCTCAAACAATTCATCACCGCGTTTTTGCGGCATCGCCGTGAAGTCATTACCCGGCGCACCGTGTTCGAATTGCGCAAAGCGCGCGAGCGTGGCCACGTGCTTGAAGGCTTGGCAGTGGCGCTTTCAAACGTCGATGAAATCATTGAGCTAATCAAAAAATCGGAGACGCCAGCGATTGCGAAAGAAGGCCTGATCTCCAAAATATGGCGCTCCAAGCTGGTTGAGGAAATGTTGACCCGCGCGATGGCCGAACAATATCGGCCGGAAGGATTGGCGAAGGAATTCGGCCTGCAAAACAATGGCTATCGGCTGTCGGAGGCGCAAGCGCAGGCCATCCTCGAATTGCGTTTGCAACGCCTCACCGGACTGGAACAGGACAAGATTGTTGCCGAATACAAGGAGGTGATGGAAAAAATCAGCGACCTGCTCGATATTCTTAACAAGCCCGAGCGTGTCTCATCGATCATCGCCGGTGAGCTTGCCGAGGTGAAGCAGCAATTCGGCGACAAGCGCCGCTCCGAGATCGTCGTCAGCGGTCAGGAAATGTCGATGGAGGATTTGATCGCTTCCGAAGAAGTGATTGTGACGATGTCCCACACCGGCTATATCAAGTATCAGCCGATTGCTGACTACCGCGCGCAGAAGCGCGGCGGACGCGGCAAGCAGGCGACCGCGATGAAGGAAGATGATTTCATCGACACGCTGTTCATCGCCAACACGCATGACTACGTGCTGTGCTTTTCCAACAAAGGGCGCGTGTACTGGGTGAAAGTTTACGAAATCCCGCAAGGTTCTCGTGCGTCGCGCGGCAAGCCGATTGTCAACCTGCTGCAAATGCAGCCGAACGAAAAAATCAGCGCGGTGTTGCCGGTCAAGAATTTTGCCGAAGATAAATATGTATTCTTTTCGACCAGCGACGGCGTGGTCAAGAAAACCGCCTTGTCCGACTTCAGCAATCCGCGCAAAGCCGGCATCATCGCGATTGCGCTCGACGATGGCGACAATCTCATTGGCGTCGCGCAGACCGATGGCAAATGCGACGTGATGCTGTTCTCCAACGAAGGCAAGGCGGTGCGCTTCGAGGAGGGCGATGTACGCAGCACCGGTCGCGACACGCGCGGCGTGCGCGGTATGAATCTGGCGAAGGGCGGTAAGGTCATCGCCATGCTGGTCGCTGAAGATGAGCAGCAAAGCGTGTTGACCGCAACCGAGCGCGGCTACGGCAAGCGCACCTCGATTGTCGAGTACACCCGCCACGGTCGCGGCACGCAGGGCATGATTGCAATTCAGACCAGCTCGCGCAACGGCAAAGTCGTGGCGGCGGTGTTGGTGCGACCGGAGGATGAAATCATGATGATTACGACCGGCGGCGTGTTGATCCGCACCAAGGTAAAACAGATTCGCGAGATGGGGCGTTCCACTCAGGGTGTGACGCTGATCAATCTGGATGAGGGTTCCAAATTGTCGGGGTTGCAGAAGATTGTTGAGTCGGATGAGGAAGATGAATCATGAAGACATTGAAATTGTGTTTGGCTGTATTGACCTTCGTAAGCTTTGGCGCTGCCGCGCAGACGCCAGCAACCGTGGATGTGGAGCAACGTGCCGCTGTCAAGGAGCTGCTCGACGCGATAAATTTTAAGCAAATGTTGGCGCAGATGTCCGGCCCGATGATGCAACAAATGGGTCAAATGTTTGATCAGATGATCGAGGCATCACCGAGCAGTCGCAAACTCTCGCCGGAACAAAAAGACGCGGCGCGTAAAGCCGCACAAGAGTCGTCGGCTAAATCGGCGAAGGCAATGACTGAGCTTTATAACGATCCGGTCGTGATACAGGGGTTCGAGGATGTCATGGCGCGTGCCTATGCGAAAAATTTCACGACGGCAGAGATCAAGGCAACCACCGCTTTCTACACAAGCCCCGCGGGCAAGAAAGCCTTAACAATCATGCCAAAAATGATGCAGGAAACAATGCCGGAAATCATGGCGGTCATCGCGCCCAAAATGAGCGCCATCATGGAAGCAGCGACGAAAGATGTTGCCTCGCAGATTAAAAAAAGCACCGACGGCAGCAGCGCGCCGACGAAGTAGAAATGTCGCGCGTTTACAATTTTTCCGCCGGCCCCGCCGCGATTCCGCTTGAGGTATTGACGCAGGCACAGGAAGAGCTGCTCGATTTCCATGGCACTGGCATGTCGGTGATGGAAATGAGCCATCGCGGTAAAGTGTTCATGGAAGTCGCGGCAGAAGTGGAGGGCGACTTTCGCGAATTGCTGGCGATACCGGCGAATTACAAGATTCTGTTTCTGCAAGGCGGTGGCAAGGGCGA
>JAYVXF010000150.1:0-17758 GCA_043793345.1 Betaproteobacteria bacterium
AAATTGTGACTTCAAGTTTGTAAACTCCTGATCGCTAAGCTGAAAAAGAAAATCCGGCGGAAACCGATCAATATTTCGCTGCACCGCCTGCATCAATACTCGGGTCTCCACGCCATAAAGTACCGCAAGATCCTGCGCAAACATAACGCGCTGTCCGCGAACAACAGCGATCTTCGATACAACGATTTCGTATTCGATCAACGCCTGCTTCGCGGTGAGCTTGTTAACCACGCTTACTCTCCATCATGCGTACAAACCGATCAAACAAATACCCCACCTCATGCGGCCCGGGACTTGCCTCGGGATGCCCCTGAAAACTGAACGCCTGTTTGTCGGTACGCTCAAGCCCCTGACAGGTGCCATCGAACAACGACTTGTGCGTCACGCGCAAATTGGCGGGCAAGGTTTTTTCGTCGGCCGCAAAGCCGTGATTCTGGCTGGTGATATACACTTTTTTAGTCGCGAGATCCTGCACCGGATGATTCGCGCCGTGATGACCGAATTTCATTTTCATGGTCTTGCCACCGGAGGCGAGGGCCAATAATTGATGGCCGAGACATATGCCGAAAACGGGAATGTCATTCGCAATGATGTCGGCAATCGCTTGAATTGCGTAGTCGCACGGCTCGGGGTCACCCGGACCGTTGGACAGAAATACGCCGTCCGGCTTTAACGCCATTGCCGTTTCTGCCGTCGCCACAGCAGGCAACACCGTGATGCGGCAACCGCGCTCGGCGAGCATCCGCAGAATATTGTGCTTCACACCGTAGTCGTAGGCGACGACATGAAATTTTGCATCAATATTTTCACGGTAGCCAGCACCCAGCGCCCATGTTGACGCATTCCACGCGTAGGGTTTTTCGCAACTCACCACTTTGGCTAAATCCAGCCCAGCCATATTCGGCGCGGCTCTCGCGAGGGTGTGCGCTTTGGCAATCGCGGCGTCATCGTGTGAACCCACAAGGATGCAACCGTTCTGCGCGCCCTTTTCGCGAATCAATCGCGTGAGTCGGCGCGTGTCGATGTTGGCAATCGCGACAACGCCGTTGCGCTGCAAATACGCGGGCAACGTTTCCTGCATGCGCCAGTTCGACGCCAGCGTCGGCAGATCGCGAATGATCAACCCCGCCGCATAACAATTATCGGACTCGACATCTTCAGCATTCGCGCCGGTGTTGCCGATGTGCGGATAGGTGAGCGTGACGATCTGCCCCATGTAGGAGGGATCGGTGATGATTTCCTGATAGCCCGTCATCGCAGTATTGAACACCACCTCGCCCGCCGTCTGGCCGGCAGCGCCGATGGATGCGCCCTTGAACACAGCGCCGTCGGCGAGCACAAGGACAGCGGGAAGTTGAAGCGGATGAGCGGGGGAATGCACGTGAACTCCGGGGATAAGCGGGCTGAAATGCTCCCGCGACGCGCATAAAAAACGGGAAAGACCGGTGTCGGCACTTTCCCGCGCTCTTCGATTAAAAGCTTTCGCGATTAAAAGAGAATTTTACCTTATTGCGTGCGTTTGGGCAACGCCGAAATTGCGTTTACTTGAGCCCCAGCACATCGGCCATATCGTAAAGCCCACTCTTTTTGTCAGCAAGAAACGCCGCCGCCCGCAGCGCGCCTTCGGCATAGTTGGTGCGCGACGACGACTTATGCGTGATTTCGATTCGTTCGCCAGCACCGGCGAACATCACCGTATGCTCACCAATGACATCACCGCCGCGAATGGCAGTAAAACCAATGCTGCCGGTTTTTCGTTCGCCGGTATTTCCATGGCGATCAAATATTGCCACTTGGTCGAGCGACTTGCCCATCGCCTCCGCCGCAACTTCACCCATCTTTAACGCCGTGCCGGACGGCGCATCGACTTTCATTTTATGATGCATTTCAATAATTTCGATGTCGTATTGCTGGTGCAAGGTTTTGGTCGCGAGTGCGATCAGTTTCAGCATCACGTTTACACCGACGCTCATGTTTGGCGCGAACACAATCGCAACGTCAATTGCCGCCGCCTCAATTTGCTTTTTTTCTGTCGCTGTAAATCCGGTGGTGCCGATCACCAGATTCACGCCATGTTTTCGGCAGGCAGCGAGATGCTTTAAGGTCGCCTCGGGTCGGGTGAAATCGATCAGCACATCGGCACGCGCCAGTGCGGCATCAACGTCGGCCGTGACGACCAACCCCGCCGCGTTGGCGGCAAGCATCCCCGCATCCTGCCCCAGCAACGGGCTTGCAGCATGCTCAAGTACACTACAAATCTTCGCGTTGGGCAATGTGCCAACTGCATCGAGCAGCGCACGACCCATGCGGCCACCGGCACCGGCAATCGCCAATTGCAGTTGTGCCTGCGTTGACATATGCGCCTACTGTTTCGGCGGTGGTGCGCCTGGCGGCAAGGCGTTGGGCAACTGGCGTTTTTCACCGCCACCGGTGAGGATTTCAACGGCAGACGCCTGACCATCAATCTTGGCAACCTTGTCGTTTTCAAACAGGACGGTCACTTTATATTGTTGCTTGTCGCGCCCAAATGGTCCGTATTTGGTACTCTGATCGAGACTGAAATAATAATCCCAGCGATTGCCGTTAAACACATCCTGCAGCAGCGGCGTGCCCAGCGCGGTGCGCACGTCGAGTCGGCTCATGCCGGGTTTGATTTTCGCGACCTGTTCCTGCGTGACCAGATTTCCCTGTTGAATATCGATGCGATGGACGCCAAATCCGGCGCAGCCAACAATCAACGCCGGCACAATTGCGACGGCAAGCGAGAAAGCAAAACGGGTGACGCGCATGACAGACTTTCAAAACGAATTAACCACGCATTATAGCCGACCGCGCCACGACGAAATGCCGCACGCCATCAGTGGAGGCAGGCTCAAAACAGCTTATGATGGTCAAACCAAACGCGAGATGAATATGAGCGAATCCAAAGAACTGCGCGACATGGGCCTCAAGGCCACTTTTCCACGCCTGAAAGTGCTGGATTTATTTCAAACTTCCAAGCAACGCCACATGTCGGCAGAAGATGTCTACAAACTGCTGCTCATCGAGAACGCTGAAATTGGCCTGGCAACCGTCTATCGCGTGTTGACACAATTTGAGCAGGCCGGATTGTTGGTGCGGCACCACTTTGAAAGTGGCAAGGCGGTATTCGAATTGAACGAAGGCAGCCATCACGACCACCTGATGTGCATGCAGTGCGGTCGCGTGGAGGAATTCTTCGACGCGGAGATCGAGAAGCGGCAGCAGAAAATCGCCAAGGATCGTGGCTTCAATATTCACGACCACTCGCTGTATCTTTACGCCGATTGCGTAAAGGTCAATTGCCCGCACAAGAAATCTGCTTGAAAAATTCAATGGCGGCAATTATCTGCGCCGATCAAACGCAAGGAGTGAAGTGTGAATAAAGTCTCGCGATGGATGTTGTGGTGTGGGTTGATGGTTGGCGTGTTTGGCGCGGCGGGTGTCACGCTGGCACGTGATTCTGCACCGCGACTCACCGATTTCCCGTTAATGCTTGCAGCAGATCTGCCGAGGGAGGGCCGCGACACGCTGGCCCTGATCCGTAAAGGCGGCCCATATCCGTATCCAAAAGACGGCAGCGTATTTTCCAATCGCGAACGCATTCTGCCCAAGCAGCCGCGCGGTTTTTATCACGAATTCACCGTAAAAACTCCGCGCTCCCGCGACCGTGGCGCGCGTCGCATCATTTGCGGCGGCGAGGTCGGCCGCCAGCAAGTGCTGGAGACCTGCTACTACACCGACGATCATTACGCATCGTTCAAGAAAATCAAGGAGTAACGCGATGGCCTCCCCCGAACTGAAAAATCTTCTCGCCAGCGATCAGCCGCGCGGCGTGTATTGGTCCAAGTCGCACGCGAGTGTCGCCGAGCTTTCCAAACTTGCGCGCAACAAAGGCATGGCTTTTTTTCATCTCGAAGGCCAGAAAATCGAGGGCAAAGAGCAGTTCCTCAACCACGCCGCCGTCGCGCTGAAATTCCCCTCACACTTCGGCAATAACTGGGATGCGTTCTACGATTGCCTCACCGATATGGACTCGATCGACGCGGAAGGCTACGTGATTTATTTCGATCACACCGATGCGTTTGCGGGGCACCACGAGAGCCAGCTCGAAACCGTAGTTGAGTTGTTTCAGGACGCCGTGGATTTCTGGAAGACCGAGGGCCGGCCGATGCTGGTGGTGTTATCGGGCACCCATTCGCCGCCGGGGATGATGAAGATTTGACACCCTGGGGGCTTACTGAGAAACGTCGAAAATACCAAGTACTATTTTCACCGCCACCTATCTCCAGCCTTCTTCACATAATTTGCAAGCACATAAGGCCAAGGAATAATGATCGGAAATATCACCCATCCCATCAAGCAGGCGTAGACCGTCTCCAACGTATCCGCGTCAATTTGATTTGCAGACCACAGCGGCAGCGCAACGGCGATCAACCATATCGATTTCCAGACAAGTTCGAAGAGAAGCAACGGCAACATTTGCAGCGGATAGCGAATTCCTAAAACGGCCAAAACCGATACTGCCGCCAGCAGACTAGAAGTAGCGCGAGGCGTTGGATCCCCCGTGATGGCGTGGAGGATTATCCCGGGCCATATGGTGAATCCGAGCCCCACCAATATCAGCAGGTAAGTGGCCCTCAGCAGATAGAGCCGGAACGTCGATACCTCGGTCATCGTGCGACGCTTTCTTTAGAATTTATTGTGTCACTCACCCTTGGTGCCACCTCAAAAAACACTGTCATTTCGAACCCGGTTTCATCGGGTGAGAAATCTGCTTTTGCTGTGTAAACAAAAGCAAGGCAAAAGCCGATTTCTCTCTTCGTTCGAAATGACAGTCGTGCTTGTTGCCTTCAATCGCCGAATGACAGCCTCAAGTCGTCACCAACACCTTCACATCCGGGTACCCGAGCAACTTCAGGATGAAGTAGTTGGCGGCGGCCTCACCCGGATCGTCGGCGAAGCAAATGATTTCGGCGTAGCGCGGCAGCCCGGCTTTTACGAGGATGGTCCAGATGTCTTTCGCCGCTTTCGGGGTTCCGTCGGCATTCACCAGTTCGGTGTAGGGCACGTGTATGACTTTTCCGTCCTGCACTTTGGTGGGCATGGATTTGCCCGACGCGATGTAGACCTTCGGATATGGCCCCTGGGCGCTCGGCGGCTCGCTGATCACGATGCCCGCGCGAACATTGGCCGGATAAGTTGTAGCAGGGATGGCCATGTCCTGCGGTGATTTCCTTGAGCCCACGGTGGTGGCCTCCTTTGTGAGCGTAAAACCGCCGAGCCCCCAATCGTCCACGGAATCGGTGAGGACAGACACTTTTTTCTGGCCCAGCTTCTCCAGCATCAGGTACGCCAGTGCCGAGCTTGAGTTCAATCCGCCATCGGAAACGATCACCGTCTCAAAGGCCGCATCAACGCCAGCTGCGCTCAGCACTTCCGCCAGTTTCGCGGGTGTGGCGAGGTTGCGCTTGAAGATGTCGGCGGGAATTTTAACGGCATAAGGCACATGCCCCAATTGGTAGGCCTCTGCTGGGCGCACATCGACGACACTCAGTTTTGTCACGCCGAAAGAGCGCAACATCGGGTTGCCCCATCCGTTCAGCCAATTCTTTTCGCGCGTCATGTTCGGCGCGTCGTACGTCCAGAATGGCAGTCCTCTGTCGTCGCGCAGCCATTCGAGCTGGGATTCTTTATAGAGCTTGACCCTGGGGTAGTTCAACATGATCTTGGTGGCAAAGAACGGCACGCTGGCGGCGATGCCGCCGCCGCAATGGCTGTAAATCTGCTGTTCAGGTTTAACGCCCAGATAATTGAGCATGCGGCGGATCTCCGCAGTGGATTTGAAGGTTTTGTCGGTGTTAAAGAAATCATCGCTGGGCGCCATGATCGCGTTGGGGATATGGCCAGCCCGCTCGAAAAACTTGGCGCCGCCAAAGTGCTGGTCGGGATCCAGCGCCTCGACGAGCGCATTTTTCACCGGGTCGCCGGAAGCAACCAGAAATTCCGGCAGTCTTGCGCGTACGTCCTCCTTAAGCTTCCCGACGCGGAATGTTCCCGGCTTAGGCGCGGGCGTGGGGACTTTCGTGACCGCGCCGCCTGCCGCCTGCCATTTGGAGAGTCCACCGTCCAGGACGAACAGATTGCCCGGCGGGAACCCATGGTAATAGAGGTCGAAGAAGAGGCTGGTCGCCATGAAGGTGCCGCCCTGATCGTAGATGACGATTTTCTTGCCCTTGCTCACGCCCCACGACTGGATGCGCCCTTCCATTTCGTCGGCCAAATTCTCACGGCCACCGAAACTGAACACATCGACGTTGACCGCGCCGGCAATGTGTTTCGCCGCGTACAGTTGGCCAAACGACGCATCGATGAGGATAACGTCGTTGCGATTGAGGTTGTTTGCGAGCCATTCAACGCTGACGAGATTGCCTTTGCCTCCTTCTGCTGCCACGACCGGCTGAAGCATGAACAGGCTGCTGGTGATGAAACCAAAAAACCAATAGATTAATTTCTTCGGCATGTTGTGCTCCGGTTGCGTTGTACCCGTAACTTATTCTTGTGGCAATGTAGGGAGCAAGCCCGATGTGATGAGCCACGGTTCCAGGGGGCGGGCCACGATCCGGGCGGATGGGCGACGCGTCAACGAGGTGGAATTTTCTCTCGCAACCGCGCAACCTTCCACTCTTGCCATGTCGAACCCGGCTTCATCGGGTGAGAAATCTGCTGTTGCAGTAAAGTACCAAAGCAGATTTCTCTCTTCGTTCGAAATGACAGTAGTGCTTTTACATCATCCGAAAGTAATGAAGAAAGGTGCGACTCACCGGCAACACTTCGCCACGGTATTTCAAGTGGATGTTTGCGGTCTCGTTGTGGCCCCGCAGCACCTGCTTGACCGCGCGAAGGTTGACCACTACTGAACGATGTACCTGCACGAACTGATCGGGATCGAGCTGATTGATGAGCTCTTTCAACGGCGTGCGAACCAGCCCCTCTGCCAGTTGGCCTGCCGGGTCGTGCCAGGCGACGAGGGTGTATTTGTCCTCCGAGCGCAGGAAGTCGATCTCGTCAGCCGACACCAGGCGCAGCGCCTGCCCCACCGAAACGCGCAGCCAGCGCAGCGAGGTGGGTGCGGCAGTCTTGAAAACCCGCGCCGCGAGCTGATCGAGCAAGGCGCCGGTATCGGCGAAGTCCGGCGCGGCACGCAGCCGCTCCTTGAGGCGCGCCACGGTATCCAGCAGGCGCGCAAGCTCCACCGGCTTCACCAGGTAATCGAGCGCGCCCTGATCGAATGCCTGCACCGCATACTGGTCGTACGCGGTGACGAACACAACGTGCGCGCGGCGGCCGATGAAACGCGCCGCTTCGATGCCGGACAAGCCCGGCATGTGCACATCGAGAAAACAAATGTCGGGGCGCTGTGCCTCGAAACTTTCGACCGCCGCGCGGCCATTGCGTGCCTGCGCGACCACTTCCAATTCGGGCCAGGTCTGCGCCAGCAGGCGCGTGAGCGATTCGCGCAGCAGAGGCTCGTCATCGGCGATCATCGCGGTAACTTTGGTCGTCATTGCTTGTCCGTTCGCGCGGGGAAATCGATTTCGGCACGCACGCCATGCGGCTGAATTTCGCTGAGCCGTACGTGGGCATCGCCGCCGAAGGCCAACTGCAAACGTTCGCGCAAGTTGGCAAGTCCCGTTCCTAAACCTTCCAGTCCGTTACTGCCACGTGCAAGGCCCATGCCGGTATCGCTCACTTCGGCGCGCCCGCGGCCATCCTTCACGGTCACACGCACGTCGATGCGCCCGCCCTCCTCCGACGGATCGATACCGTGGCGCATGGCATTTTCGACCAGGGTCAACAGCGTCATCGGCGGACATACCAGCGCACGCGCGTCGTCCTCAGCCTCGACGGTGAATTGCAGGCGGTCGGGCATGCGCATGTGCATCACGTCCAGATAAGCGTGCACGAGTTCGAGCTCCTGCCCCAGCGTGCTGGCGGGCTGATTGAGACGCGGCACTGCGGCGCGCAGGTAAGCGATCAAACTCTCCAGCACGGGAGCGGCGCGTGACGAACCGGTGCTTACCAACTCGCGCACGTTGGCCAGTGTATTGAACAGAAAATGTGGCGCGACCTGCGCCTGCAGCAATCGCAAACGCGCATCGAGCGCATTGCGTTCGTATTCGCTGCGCTCAAGCTCGAACGTCAACGCGAGTTTGTGCGCTTCGTCCTTGATCTGCCGAAGCAGCGCGGCCACGGCAATCCACGGCGACACCAGCAGGCCCATCACGGTCATCTGGGCAAAACCAAACACGCGAGCCTGGCTCTGCCACCAGTGTTGCGGATCCCCCATCGTGGTCATCGCGTAGGCGCACGCCGAGGCTATTGGAACCGCCGCCGCCACCGCAACTACTTGCAAGCCCCAGCGCGATATCCAAGCTGGTAACCGCGCAGGCCAGCGCTCGAAGAGCCCAAATGCGAGCAAAACGACCAAGCCCACGAACAACAGGCGCCCGGCAAGAAGTGTGTAAGAAGCCAGCCAGCCCAATGCCATCAGCAGAAAAAATACCAAGCACGTCACCAGCACGACTTTCACGCGCGGCCAATGAAATATGCGCGCAAGATCCTGGCGGAGGGTCGGGGTGTTTGCGGAAGTCATCGCGACAGGTTACCAGCGCGGCGCGGCGACTCAAAATCGCGAGCGGCACAACGGCGCGGGGTCGGCACTATGACGCGTCGCGGCACCGCCCACCCGCCAGGGTCGCTCGTCGTTGCATGGCGTCGCTCGACGGCAATTGGCTGTCACTCATCGGAATCGCGTTTGCAGCACACGATCATTCGATCATCGTGCGCGTCAATTCAAGCAACGGAGACGAAATAATCGGTGGTCAGACCCTGAGTTTTCTCTGCATAAATAGGTAAAACACTAGCGCTGGCGCGCCTTCTAGGCTATTTTATGCCTGAATGCCGCACCGGTGTTAGAGTTTTAACACCCGCTGGGGCCGGTATAACAATAACCGCAACACCGACAGAATATGTGTAGACGCAGTGCGATGCGCATTGAATGGTGATCTGCGCGAACCGCAGTGTCATTTCGAATCTGGTTAAAACAAATTGTAATTTCGAACCTGGCTAAAACAAATTGTCATTTCGAGCAAAGCGAGAAATCTGCTTTTGCCTTGCATCGTCGACAGCAGATTTCTCCCTGCGGCCGAAATGACAATAATATTTAATGCAATATTATTTCGACGAAGAAAAAATTACTCCCCGCGAATTCACCTTCATTCCTCCCGCGAAAACCGGATATCGCCATAGTAGGCACTGGTATGCGACGCGGTCGCGTTCGAGTCGGTCATCACGCCGACAAAAACAATCGCGCCGGGCGACTCCCCAAACAGGCGCTCGTAATCCTGCTTCACGTTGCGCTGAAAATTGATCCACTGGCCGAGCCGTTGCGGGCCTGACTCCACGACCAGCATTTTTGCGCGCGAGGTTCTGGCGTTATCGAGCACGGTCTCCCTGGGCAGTTTATTTTCCCAAATATATTGAATGGTCGCGTAGGGCATTTCGCGCCCGCTGAAAAGTTTCACGGTCTGCGCAAGTGCGCTGTCTTCAAAATCAAACTTGGATTTGTCGCCATCAAAAGCCACGATCACGCGTACCGGCGAATCGTCGCCGCTGCGACTGGCGTTGTCGGCGTCGGCGATCAACTGCGGGACTTTCCAGCGCCAATGCAGATGCGGATATTCGGCGGCGGCAAACGACAATGGCTGCAACAGGCCGGACGCTGAATCCCTGGCGTCGGCTTCCAGCACGCGCTCGCCTTCGTGCTCGACGATGCGATATTTGGTGGGCGCCAAAAAGCGCGACAGCAACCACGGCTCCCAGGCCGTCGGCGCGGTCTCGCCGATGGCCGTCAGCGAGAATGGCTGCACGGCGGCGAACGGCAACAACAATCCGGGTGGCAGCGTCGGCGTGATGAATTGCGCGCAGCCCGCCAATGCAAGCACGTTGCAAAAAATCGCTCGACGTGCGAGTCCGCGCATTTGCCCTGCCGCCAGTGCCGCCAATTTCATGTTTAAAACTTTCGTGCGCCGTGAAGCAACCAGGACAATTATTATTCAGAACTCGCAATCAACTGCGCATTGCCGCCTGCGGCCGCAGTATTGACCGTAAACGTACGCTCCGACGCAAACCGGAACAAATAATGCGGCCCGCCAGCCTTTGGCCCGGTGCCGCTCAAGCCTTCGCCGCCGAATGGCTGCACTCCTACGACAGCGCCAATCTGGTTTCGGTTCACATACACGTTGCCGACGCGGGCTCTGGCGCGGATGGCGCGAATGGTTTCCTCGATTCGCGAATGAATGCCGAGCGTGAGCCCATAGCCACTGGCGTTGATGGCATCGACCACATCCATCAGTTGCTCCGCCTCGAACGGCAACACATGCAACACCGGCCCGAACACTTCGCTTTTGACGTCATCGAACGATTCAATCGCGAACGCGCACGGCGCAAAGAAATGGCCTGGCGGAATATCGCGCGGCAATCGCGTCTGGCCAATTGCCTTGAAGTGCTGCGACATGCGCTCGCGGTGTGCGACCAGCATGTCAAACGCCTCGCGGTCGATCACCGGCCCGATGTCGGTATCGAGCAATGCCGGATTGCCCAATCGCAATTCCTGCATCGCGCCGTCGAGTAATGTGGCGACGCGCGGAAAAATATCTTTTTGCACACACAGAATGCGCAGCGCCGAGCAGCGCTGCCCCGCGCTGTTGAACGCGGAGGCGACGACGTCGTTGACGATTTGTTCCGGCAGCGCGGAGGAATCGGCGATCATCGCGTTCAAGCCGCCGGTCTCGGCGATGAATGGAATGATCGCGCCGCCCCGGGCAGCCAGACTGCGATTGATCGCCTGCGCGGTCGACGTGCCGCCGGTAAACACGACACCAGCGACGCGCCAATCGGCAACCAGTTGCGCGCCGATGATTTCGCCGCGACCGGGCAGCAGCGCAATGGCGTCCTTCGGCATTCCCGCCTCGAGTAGCAACTTCACGGCCTCAAAGGCGATGATCGGCGTTTGCTCGGCGGGCTTGGCGACGACCGCATTGCCAGCCGCGAAGGCCGCAGACATTTGGCCCATGAAAATTGCCAGCGGAAAATTCCACGGCGAGATTGAGGCGAATACGCCGCGACCGTGCAACGATAATTCATTGCTCTCGCCGGTCGGTCCCGGCAAAAATTGTGGCGTCGAAAAATGTTCGCGCGCGAGTGCCGCGTAGTAGCGACAAAAGTCCACGGCCTCACGCACCTCGCCGAGCGCGTCCGGCAAGGTCTTGCCTGCCTCCAGCACGCACAGCGCCATGAAAAATGCGTGACGCTCTTCGAGCAAATCGGCAGCGCGCTCCAAAACAAAAGCGCGATCCTCAGTATGCATGCCGGGCCATTTTGATCCGATGTCGAGCGCCAGATTCAGCAGTTGCCCGTCGGCTTCTTCCACCGTGCCAATTTTTTCCAGCGTGGCCGGATTCACCGCGTCAATCGCCGCGCCGCGCATCGCTTCGCCTGCGATCAGCGGCTGTGCGACAAAATCGTTGCGCGTTAAGGTAGCTGCCATCGCCGCGTGCAAGACATCGGTGGCGGCGACATCGGCGAAACTGAATCCGCTGGAATTAAACCGGCTCACGTCGGCCGCCATAAAAAGATTTCGCGGGCGCGGCAATTTCGCATTTGCTTTATGCGGATTACGTTCACACGCAGCGACCGGATCGTTGATGACATCTTCAATCGACACATCGGGGTCGGCGATGCGGTTCACGAACGACGAGTTGGCACCGTTCTCAAGCAGGCGACGCACCAGGTAAGGCAATAAATCTTCATGCGTCCCCACCGGCGCATAAACGCGACACGCCGCGCCGTGACCCGACACCACTTCTTCATAGAGCTCCATGCCCATGCCGTGCAGGCGCTGGAATTCGAACGGTGTATCGGTGTTTCGCGCGCGTTCCAGTATGGTCGCAACCGTGTGCGCATTGTGGGTGGCGAACTGGCCGTAAAAAACGCGAGGCTGCGCCAACATTTTTGCCGCACACGCGAGGTAGGAAACATCGGTATTGGCTTTGCGTGTGAACACCGGATAATCGCTAAAGCCCTGCATCTGCGCGCGCTTGATTTCAGTATCCCAGTAGGCGCCCTTCACCAGTCTGGTCATGATGCGGCGACCGTGGGTTGCGGCGAGCGCAGTCAGCCAGTCAATGACGTGGACGGCGCGCTTTTGATACGCCTGCACGGCGAGACCCAAACCTTCATAGCCGATAAACCTCGCATCGCCGTAGACCGATGCGAACAGCGCCAGCGACAGCTCCAGCCGCTCGGTTTCTTCCGCGTCGAACGTCAAGCCAATGCCGCCCTCGCGCGCCAGCCGGCCAAGCGTCATCAGCTTTGGCAACAATTCATGCATCACCCGATCCAGTTGCGCCAATTCATAGCGCGGGTGCAGCGCGGAAAGCTTGACCGAAATGCCGGGCGCGTCGAACACATGCTGCCCCGGCTTCACGGCTGATGAAATTGAGCTGATCGCATTTTGATAGGCCACGAAATATCGGTCCGCATCGGCCGCCGTCATCGCCGCCTCACCGAGCATGTCGTAGGAGTGACGATACTTCGCCTGATCATCGGACGCGGCGCGTTGCAGCGCGTCCTCAATATTGCGGCCCATCACGAATTGCTCGGCCATCAGCTTCATGCCCTGCCGCAGCGATGCGCGCACAATCGGCTCGCCCGCCTTTGCCGCGAGCCTGGTCAGCCAGCCACCGACATCGGCAAAACTGTCGGCCGTAGTCGAGACCAGCTTGCCGGTGAGCATCATGCCCCACGTGCCCGCATTCACCAGCAGCGAGTCGGATGCACCCAGATGTTTTTTCCAGTCGCCCTGCGAAAATTTATCCTTGATCAGTTTGTCAGCGGTCGCTGCATCAGGAATGCGCAACAGCGCTTCGGCCACGCACATCAGCAACACGCCCTCTTGCGAGGACAGATCGTACTGCGTCAAAAAAGACTGCATGCCGGAATGTTTTTGCTGGCGCGCACGTACCGACTCGACCAGGGATCGCGCGGTCGCGGTCGCGCGGGTGTTCGCGTCAGGGGCTAGCTTGGCGACCGGAATCAGCGCATCAAGCGTGCGCGTTTCGTCGCCGAGAAAAGCGTCACGTAACGGGGAGAAAGAAGGCAGCATGGCAGCGGATTTCCGGATGGCGTCGACGCATTATCGCAAATGCGGAGTGGCTTAACCGGTTGACCGACATGCAAAGCGATGGGTGGATTCGGCGCTTCACATCAGTGAGCGTAGATCGCCATTTGGCGCGCCTTGGCGAGCACAATTGCGCCAAGAGGCGCGCCAGGGCTTGTGTTTGTTATTCACCCGCTGCGCGTGCGGCACGACCTGCCGCTACGCCGTCTGCGGCACTTCAGCGGCAATCTCGGCATGCACTTTCGCCATGTCGAGCTCCAGCGACTTTTGCACCACTTGTTCGAACTCGGATTTCGGCAACATGCCGGCCTGCGTAAAGATGATGACTTTTTCGCGGAACACCATCAGCGTGGGGATAGAGCGGATGTTGAACGACGCCGCCAGCTCCGGTTGATCCTCGGTGTTGAGCTTGGCAAACACCACGTCCGGATAAAGTTCCGCCACCGCTTCAAAGGTCGGCGCGAACATGCGGCAAGGCCCGCACCACGGTGCCCAAAAATCGACGATGACCATGTTGCTGCCGTCAATCGTCGCGTTGAAATTTTCTTTGGTGAGCGCAATCGTTGCCATGTTATTTCTCCAAAAGGGCTCGCAGCATCCACGCGGTTTTTTCATGCGTTTGCATGCGCTGGGTGAGCAAATCGGCGGTCGGCTCGTCGCTGGCTTTATCGACCACGGGAAATATTTTTCTCGCCGTGCGCGTGACCGCTTCCTGTCCTTCCACCAGCAGTCGAATCATTTGTGTCGCTCCCGGCACGCCCGCCGTCTCCTTGATCGAGGAGAGTTTTGCGTATTCCGTGTAGGTGCCCGGCGCCGGGAAGCCGAGCGCACGAATCCGTTCCGCAATCATGTCGACCGCGAGGGCCAGCTCGTTGTATTGCGTCTCGAACATAAGATGCAGAGTCTGGAACATCGGGCCTTTTACGTTCCAGTGAAAATTGTGGGTTTTCAAATATAGCGTGTAGGTATCGGCCAGCAAATGTGAAAGACCGTCGGCAATTTTTGCGCGATCTTTTTCACTGATGCCCAAATCGATTGGCATCGCTGCCGTTGCTTTCTTGCCCATGTTGCACCTCGCTGGTTAATCATCAAGCTACAGTTTGCGCGGCAGCTAAGCGCCGCACCAATGAATGTTTTCAATGCGTTCGATAGGCGACTGCTATCTCCACACTGCGCGCCCGTTAGCTTAATTTTTCAATCGTATGCGCGAGCTTGGCACCGAGCCCCGCGACCATGTTGCGCGTACGCTCGTTGCGCATGTTGCCTGCCGCATCAAACGCTTCACTCACTGCCGGCACCGCCACCACCGGCAACATGATTACACCGAGATTGGACAGGATGTACGACACATGCGGCAACGCCCGAATCGTGCCGAAGCCGCCATTGGACGCGCCCAGCAGCGCACCGACCTTGTTGGTGAACGGCGCGTTGCCGCTCACGCCATCGACCGATTGCGACAGCCAGTCGATGGTATTTTTCAATAGCGGCGTGATCGAGGTGTTGTATTCAGGGCTCGCAATCAGTAAGCCGTCGGCCTGCATCATCAGCTCACGCAGGCGGCGCATGTTTTCCGGCACGCCGTTGGCCTCATGCCAATCGGCATCATAAATTGGCATCGGGTAATCGGCGAGGCTGACCAGCGTCACAAGCGCACCTGCATCGCGCGCGCCGAGCACGGCGACGTCGAGTACTTTGCGGTTCCATGAAAGCTTCCGGTTGCTACCAGCGAAGGCGAGGATTTTTGCGGTTGTCATATGTCCCTGTGCACGCGTCGATGGTTCCGCTTATTGCGCCGGCAGATCAAACACCAACACCTCGGCGTTCTCGCCCTGCCCGATGGTAACGTCGCGCACGCCAGTCAACTTGGCCGCGTCACCGGCATCGAGCAGCTGGCCGTTGACCATGGCGCGACCGAGCGCGATATGCACGTAACAAAGGCGGCCCTCGGCAATCGGCAGTGTCGCCGCCTCCTGTGCGTCGAACAATCCGGCATGGATGGTTGCATCCTGATGAATCATCACCGAGCCGTCACGGCCATCGGGCGACGCGATCAGCCGCAGCTGGCCGCGCTTGGTGTCCGCGTCGAAGTGTTTTTCCTCATACGAGGGCCGGATGCCGGTCACGTTCGGCGTGATCCAGATTTGCAGCAGGTGCGTTGCGCTGGTTTTGGAGTGATTGAATTCGCTGTGCGTGACACCGGTGCCTGCACTCATGCGCTGCACGTCGCCCGGCTTGATCGCCGAGCCATTGCCCATGCTGTCCTCGTGCGCCAGCGCGCCATCGAGTACGTAGGTGATGATCTCCATGTCGCGGTGGCCGTGTTTACCAAAGCCCATGCCGGCGGCGATGCGGTCATCGTTGATCACGCGCAAGGGCCCGAAGCCCATATGCCTGGCATCGCGATATTCGGCGAATGAAAAACTGAAATGGCTGTTGAGCCAGCCGTGATCGGCATGGCCACGATCTGCGCTTTTTCTAAGTTCAATCATGATGATTTTCTGGTTTTATTTGTCAGGCTAATAAAATGACGTCGGCGCGATGATTTTCAAGGGCAAGAGTTTTCTAATTTACGCAAACAATGCCGCGATGCTTTTTTCATCCTTCGCAGCCGCCGCATTAAAATCAGCATGCGCGCGAATCGCGCTTAACGGAATCGAGCCATACACATGCGGAAAAAATCCCGACCCGCTGAGATCCTCGCGCACCAGCGCGGATCCAAGCGCGGCGTCGTCGATTTCGAGCAACACCAAGTCGGCTTTTCCCGAATAGTATTTTTGCGCGGTTCGCGCCACCTGATGACGCTCGGAGCAGTGGATGAATCCTTCAGCCGCCAAATCGGCACTGGCGAAAACGCCGTCGCGTTGGGCGCGCCGCCAATCTGTGATCTCGGCGATACGGTAAATCATGGTGCGCCTTTCCATCGTTGGGTGACAGCATTATGAGCTACGTCGGACGCTTCGCGCCCTCGCCCACCGGCCCGCTGCACTTTGGCTCGCTCGTCGCCGCGTTGGCCAGCTACCTCGACGCCAGGGCGCACGGTGGCAAATGGCTGGTGCGCATTGAGGACATCGACGAGACCCGTTGCAATGGCGTCCATACAACGGATATTCTAAGGACGTTGCAAGCGTTCGGACTGCAATGGGATGGCGAAGTTCAAATACAGACCGCCCGCAAAGCCAGCTACGGCGCGGCTCTTCAGGCGCTGCGCGTGCGCGGGCTGGTCTATGCCTGCGCCTGCTCGCGGAGCGAAATCGCCGATTCCGCGATCAACGGATTGGAGGGGCCGGTGTATCCGGGCACCTGTCGCGATAAAGGCTTAGGGGCGTTGGGGGGCTTGGGCGAATACGCCAACGCGCTTCGTCTGCGCACGTCGAATGAGAAAATCTGTTTTTCCGACCTCGCGCAAGGTGAAATTTGCCAGCAAATCGAAGCAGACATCGGCGACTTTGTGTTGCAGCGCCGCGACGGATTATTTGCCTACCAGCTTGCTGTGGTGGTTGACGACGCAGCAGCAGGCATCACCCATGTCGTGCGCGGTGCCGACCTGCTCGATTCCACCTCGCGGCAGATTTATTTGCAGCGGCTGCTGGGCTATCCGACGCCGACGTATTTGCATATTCCGGTCGCGGTCAATGCAATGGGGCAAAAACTGTCCAAGCAAACACTCGTGACTGCCGTTTCTGCTGCGACTGATTCGCCGCAAGTCTTGCTCATGTCAGCGTTGCGATTTTTGGGGCAATCGACCGCGCGGTTGGAAGCAACGCCAACGATTGCCGATGCGCTGGAACTCGCCACCCGAAACTGGGAACGCAGCAAGATCCCGCGTGTACGCGCACTGCCGTCTGTGCCATGACAGCAGAGCGCAGGGGCACAGACATCCCCCGATCAGGTGCTGTTATCTGCATTTCATCGGCGTAAACTTCCGCCGATAATTCCGTTTTCGCGTTTCGTCGCTTGCCTTTGGCATTTCGTCGTGAACAAGCGCAAATTGCGCCTGTCGAAGGGAACTTTCACCGAAGGCTGACATGATATTTAAAAACCGCAACACAACGTCCACATCAGCCGGTATCCACAAGCGACGAAGCTGGGTCAGACTGGATCTGGCAATCGTCTTTATCGCTGTCGTGGCGGGCTCACTCGTTGCGTGGCGGATCAGCTCGGCAAAAAAAGACGTCATGAAACCGGCCGAGGTGACACTGGAGTTTTCGCCTGCCGACGTCATGATCGTGTCGCAACAGTCGTTGACGCGCACCTTGCCCTTCTCTGGCTCTTTGTCACCGGTGCTGCAATCGACCGTGAAATCGAAAGTATCGGGCGAAGTGAAACGGGTATTGGTGCGGGAAGGCGAGGCCGTCACCAAGGGACAAATGCTTGCGCAAATCGACACTGCCGACCTGAACGCGAGACTCGATGCGCAGGTCGCAGCACTCGAAGAAGCGAAAGCGCGCGCGTCGATTGCGGACAAAAATCGCGAGGGCAATCTGAAACTATTGAAAC
>JAYVXF010000151.1:0-1721 GCA_043793345.1 Betaproteobacteria bacterium
ATATTAGGCGTGACGCGAATGCCGATCTGCGAAAGCATTGGCGGAATCGCCTGACAGATGTCGGCGGCTGGTTGAATGTTGCCGCAATCGAGGGTGATGCCGAAACCGTTTGGGTAACCTGCGTCGGTCAGGAGCGCCCTGGCTTTCTCACGATCAAACGCCAGCCGCTGGTCGGCGTCTTTGCTATAGCCGCGTACATCAGCCGTCACCATCGTGCCAATCGGTACGGATAACTTGCGCATGACTTTTTCGCGGATCGCGTCGATGTCGATGGCGTGAGAAATCGCCTGGCGCACGCGCACATCTTTCAGCGGATTCTTGCCCTTCACGTCGCTGTAAAGTAATTCGTTGCGCGACAAATCGAACGCCAGATACTGCACGCGCGCTTCGTGGCCCTCTAAAATTTTCACGTCTGGATTTTGCTTGAGTCGGGCGATGTCCTGCGGCGGCGGATCGATCACGAAATCGACTTCGCCGGAAAGCAATGCGGCCGCGCGTGTTGCGTTCGATTTAACGGGCAACAAATCTACTTGCGTGATGTTGCCTTTTTCGGGGCTGTTTTTGTTCCACCAATTTTCATTGGCGACCAGCACGGTTTTGATGTCCGGCTGGCGCGACATCACCTTAAACGGCCCGGTACCGTTCGAGTTGCGCGAGGCGAAGGTATCTTCGCGGTCTTTGTAGTTTTGTGGCGTCTCGGATTTATTATTCGATGCCCATTCTTTGGACATGATGCGGAAATTAAACAAGTGATTCAGCAACACCGGGTTCGGCTCTTTCATGAGCAGGTCAACCGTAAGCGCGTCGATTTTTTTGGCACTTGCCACACCCTGAACAGAGGATTTCAGCTGCGACAAAGGGCTTAACGCACGCTGCACCGAGAACACCACGTCGTCGGCCGTGAACGTTTCGCCACCGTGAAACTTCACGTTTGGCCGCAGCTTGAAACGCCACGTCTTCGCATCGGGCTGGCTCCACGACAGCGCCAGGGCCGGCACGAGTTTGAAATTTTTGTCGCGCGTGACCAAGCCTTCGTAAACTTGCGAGAGCACCCGATTGGTGGGCTGAATATTGGACGAATGCGGGTCTAGCGTTTGCGGGTCGTCCTGACTTGCGTAGCGCAGCGTTTTGGCGTTTGCTGCGCCGATGAGCAGTGAGCACATGACGGCACTCGCCGTTGACAGTGAAAATTTCTTGAGTAGCTTCATTGGGTCCCAACGATGGATCAAAATTTCCCCGCACGCCAACTTGTGGTCACGGCAGGGGGATGCTCAGCGACGTGTTCAAAAAGTGCGGCAGACAAATAAAATTGCCCATCGAGTCGCCTTGATGGGCTGTGGTGAAGTATAGCTTTTTTACGGTTTCCAGTCGGGCTGATGACAGCGATTACTCTTAGCAGTAAATGGAGCCTTCTATCAACCCGTCATTCCGGCGAAGGCGGGAATCCAAGTTTTCATAAGGTCGTGGTATTTCAACGAAATTGGATTCCCGCCTTCGCGGGAATGACGGAAATTTTAGGTCAATAGAAGTTTCCAAATGCAGAACACTAGCACTGACGAGGCTCTCCGGCAACAAATGCCATAAACACCCCGCCAAATGGCGGCCTACGTTGCTTTATGCGGCAGCAGATTCAATTAATATTAAACCGAAAAAAATTCGGCACGCTGTTGGGCGGAAACACCGCCGTGACATTTTTGCGCATCGCCCACGGGATAATTGCC
>JAYVXF010000152.1:0-17735 GCA_043793345.1 Betaproteobacteria bacterium
TTCCGCACTCGCCGCCGCGCGCACCGGTAAAACGGTGCTGCTGGCCAACAAGGAGGCGCTGGTGATGGCGGGACGGATTTTCATGAACGCGGTTGCCGACAACGCTGCCACGTTGCTGCCGATCGATAGCGAACACAATGCCGTTTTTCAGTCGTTGCCGCGCCATTTCGGCGATGGATTGGTTCATGTCGGTGTGCGCAAAATTATTCTCACCGCGTCCGGTGGGCCGTTTCGCACGCGTTTGAGCAGCGAGCTGCACAGCGTCACGCCGGACGAAGCGTGCGCGCACCCGAATTGGGTGATGGGTCGCAAAATTTCCGTTGACTCGGCAACCATGATGAACAAAGGCCTCGAAGTGATTGAGGCACACTGGTTGTTTAACGCCTCGGCCGAGATGATCGAGGTGGTGATTCATCCGCAGAGCATCGTGCATTCGATGGTCGAATATCTCGATGGCTCGGTGATCGCGCAACTGGGTAACCCCGATATGCGCACGCCGATTGCCTACGGCTTGGGATTTCCTGATCGGATCGATGCCGGTGTCAGCACGCTTGATCTCACCAAGGCGGGCTCGCTCGAATTTTCCCCGATCGACACCGCGCGCTTTCCTTGCGTGCGCCTGGCCTACGACGCGTTAAAGCGAGGTGGCACGGCTCCCACTGTATTGAATGGGGCCAATGAAATTGCGGTAGATGCATTTTTGAATGGCGCGTTAAAGTTCACCGACATTGCACTGGTGATTGAGGACGTGCTGAGCCGTGCATCCATCACCGCTGCGACCGACATGGGGGATGTACTCTCCGCCGACGCGAACGCCCGCGTGGCTGCGCGTGAACGAATCGCACGCTTCCCCGTCAAACATTCCGCCATCGCCTAAACTTTAAACGACATGTCTTTGCTAATCACCATCGCCGCATTCGCCGTCGCCATCGGCATCCTTGTGACCATCCATGAGCTGGGTCACTACTGGGTCGCGCGCATGTGCGACGTAAAAATTCTGCGCTTCTCAATTGGTTTTGGCCGCGCCATGTGGATGAAAAAATTCGGCTCCGACCAAACCGAATGGGCGATTGGCGTGCTGCCGCTTGGCGGCTACGTCAAGATGGCCGATGAACGCGACGGCAGCGCAGAAGCAGGAGACAAGGCGCGCGCATTCAACAACAAAACCGTGTGGCAGCGAATTGCCATTGTGCTGGCCGGCCCGATCGCCAATTTTATGTTGGCGGCATTTTTGTATTGGGCGCTGTTCGTGTCGGGTACGCCCGGCACCAAGCCCTACATCGCAGCACCCGTGGCCAATTCCGCTGCTGCGGTTGGCGGATTTGCCGAATTTGATCTGATCACAAAAGTCGGCGACAAAGCGGTCGTGACCTGGGGTGACGCGCGACTGCTGTTACTGGAAGAAGCGGTCAAGCGCGGCACGGTTGAGCTTGAAGTTGAAGAATCAAATGGCCGTCGCACGTTTAAGCGCCTCAACCTGGACGGCGTTGGCCGGGACGATCTGGACAAAGATTTCCTGGCCAAAGTTGGCATGTCCAGCTATCGCCTGAAAGTACTACCAGTGCTCGATGAAGTTATCGCCGGTGGCGCAGCGGACCGTGCCGGATTGAAAGTTGGCGATCGCGTACTGCGCGTACAAGGCATGGCGATTGACAAATGGGAGACGCTGGTCGCGCGCATTTCCGCGCGGCCCGGTGAGGCAACGGAAGTTGGCGTCGAGCGCGCAGGCGAGGAAATCAACGTGACAGTGACGCCGGAATCCATCACCGAAAAAGGCAACACCTTTGGCCGCATCGGTGTGAAGCCGAGGGTTGACAAGGCGCTCCTGGACAAACTAAACACAGTGGTGCGCTACGGCCCGCTAGAGGCGATCGGCAAGGCGTGGACAAAAGTCTGGGACATGTCGATTTTCAGCCTGAAAATGATGGGCAGAATGATTAGCGGTGATGTTTCCTGGAAAAACCTTTCCGGCCCGATTACGATCGCCGATTATGCAGGTCAATCCGCGCAATTGGGCTGGATACCGTACGTGACCTTTCTGGCGTTGATCAGCATCAGTCTCGGCGTGCTCAATCTACTCCCCATTCCCGTCTTGGATGGGGGGCAGTTGATGTATTATATTGCCGAGATTCTCAAGGGCAGCCCCGTCTCCGAAAAGGTGATGGAAATCGGCCAACAGGTCGGCCTCACTTTACTGCTCGGCCTCACGGCTTTTGCCTTTTACAACGACATACACCGCCTCGTCACCGGCTAATAATTGATGCGCTTCAACAATACTTCCAAACTGCTTTCGGCTTTACTTGCCGCTTTCTTTTCCGCCGCTGCGCTTGCGATTCAACCGTTCGTGATCAAAGACATTCGTGTCGAAGGTGCGCAACGCACCGAGGCGGGCACGGTCTTCAGTTATCTGCCGGTGAAGGTCGGCGAGAACATGGATGACGACAAAGCGGCTGCAGCGATCAAGGCGCTTTACGCGACTGGTTTTTATTCCGACGTGCGTCTCGAAGTTGAAAACGACGTGCTGATCGTTTTTCTGGTGGAGCGTCCGGCGATTTCGCAGATCGACATCAACGGCGCCAAGGAATTCACCAAGGAGAATCTGAAAGACGGCTTGAAATCAGCCGGCATATCGGAGGCGAAAATTTTTGATCGCTCAATACTGGATCGCGCTGAAAAAGAGATCAAACGCCAGTACACCAGCCGTGGTTTTTATTCGGCGAAGGTGACGACGACGGTTACGCCAATCGAGCGCAACCGTATTTCGCTGACCTTCACGATTGAAGAAGGCGAAGTATCCAAGATTGTCGACATCAATATCATCGGCGCGACCGCGTTTTCGGAGTCGACATTAAAGAAAGAGTTCGAGCTCACCACCGGCGGCTGGTTTAGCTGGTTCACCAAAGACGACCAATATTCCAAGCAAAAGCTGTCGGGGGACCTGGAAAAACTGAAATCGTATTATCTGAATCGCGGCTATCTCGAATTCAACATCGAATCGACCCAAGTCTCGATCACGGCCGATAAAGAAAAGATTTATATCACCGTCAATATCAGCGAAGGGCCGGTGTACAAAATCACCGACATCAAGTTTCAGGGTGAACTGAAGATTACCGAAGCGGAAATGCGTTCGCTGTTGCTGTTTAAGCCGGGCGAAACATTTTCGCGGCAAAAAATCGTCGATTCGGTCAAGCGCATCAGTGACCGCCTCGGCAACGATGGTTACTCGTTCGCCAACATCAATCCGGTGCCGGATGCGGATCGCGTCAACAAGACCGCGTCGTTCACCATGTTCGTCGATCCCGGTCGGCGTGTGCATATTCGCCGCATCAACGTGCAGGGTAATTCGCGTACCCGCGACGAAGTTGTCCGCCGCGAAATGCGCCAGCTTGAGTCGGCCTGGTATTCCAATGAAAAAATCGCGCGCTCAAAAGAGCGGTTGGAGCGCACCAGTTTTTTTGAAGACATCAGTATCGAAACCCCTTCCGTGCCCGGCACCAACGATCAGGTTGACCTGAATGTGACGGTCAAGGAGCGAAATACCGGCAGCCTGCAATTTGGCGTCGGCTATTCGAGCGCCGAGAAATTGACGATCAGTGCCTCGGTGTCGCAGGCCAATATTTTTGGCAGCGGTAACCAGCTCGCGTTTCGCGTCAATAATGGGCGGATAAGCAAGGCCTATGAGGTGTCGTACCTGAATCCGTACTGGACGGTGGATGGCATCGCCAGAGGCTTTGACGTTTATCGGCGTGACTTGAATACCGCCACCCTGTCAACCGGCGCATTCAACTCGAGCTCCACCGGTGTCGGCGTGCGCTTTGGGATACCCGTCACCGAATATGACGGCATTAATTTTGGGCTGGGGTTCGAGCGTACCGAGTTGGGACTGGATTCCAATAGCCCACAGCGTTACATCGACTATGTAACTACATTCGGCCGCAAGAGCGACACCGTGCGTGGCACGCTCGGCTTTTCGCGCGATACGCGTGACAGCGTCTTCTACCCGAGAAACGGCTATCTCATTGAAGCCGGTGGTGAGATGGGCTTGCCTGGCGGTGATCTTAAGTACTATCGTGTTCAGACTAAAGTGCAATACCTGCGCCCGATCTGGGGGCCGATTGTCGTCAATCTCAATGCTGAATACGGGTACGCGACTGGCTACGGCGGCAAACCGCTGCCTTTTTTCAAGAATTTTTATGCCGGTGGCGTGGATTCGGTGCGCGGGTATGAGCAAAGCTCGCTGGGGCCGCGGGATCTCAATAATCAGGCGCTAGGCGGCAATCAACGCTTTGTCGCGAATTTTGAATTACTGTTTCCGATGCCGGGTGTGAAGGGCGACAAGTCGGTTCGCCTGTCGGTATTTGCGGATGCGGGTAACGTTTTTGGTGTAGATTTCCGTGGACATCAGCAAAAATTTTATATTAACGACATGAAGACTTCTGCAGGTTTTGCCGTGAGTTGGTTCTCGCCGGTCGGCCCGCTGAAATTCAGTCTGGCGAAGCCGCTAAACCAAAAGCCGGGGGACAGGGTCGAACGATTCCAGTTCCTGCTGGGACGGGTATTTTGATGCAATTTGCCGTGCCAATTTCCAAAGAGGTCGAGGATGCCTAATTTCCTGCGTCTGATGTTGGTGTGTCTCACCTTCGCCATGCCGGTGCTTGCGGTGGCGGTCGAGACGAAAGTGGGCTTCGTCAATCGGGAACGGATCCTCCGCGAGGCGGCACCTGCAAAACGCGCGCAGGTCAAGCTCGAAAAAGAATTTGCCAACCGCCAGACTGAGCTGAACAAAATGGAAAAGCAGGGGCGCGATCTGGAAGCAACGCTGCAAAAGGAAGCCGTGACCTCACCGGAAGCCGAGCGTGTCGTCAAGGAACGCCAACTCCAGCAATTGACCCGCGATTTTCAGCGCATGCAAAGAGAATTTCGCGAAGACCTGAGCTTGCGCCAAAGTGAAGAATTGGCGTCGCTTCAAGAGCGAGCCAACAAGGTGATCAACGAAATTGCAGAAAAGGAAAAATTCGATTTGATTCTGCACGAAGCAACATTCGCAAGTCCTAGAATCGATATCACCGACAAGGTGATCAAGGCGCTTGCGGATAAATAACCTTAACGTTGTGTTTTTTGCATCTTTACGAGGATTTCGAATCCAAATGGCCCGTGGAATTGAAACCATTTGTTTCAGCATCGCTCCGGCACGGACTGGCGCCATTTTGATGTGCTAGATTGAAATAGTGTGCGGCGCGCGAAGCGGTGTGTTTGGCCGGCTACAAAGATTATTTACTATTTTTTTTACTTTCCGAGACAACTATGAACAAGCGTTTTCTGCTTCAACTGGCCGCGATCCTGTCGGCAACGGTACTGCTAACTTCCTGCGGCAAAAACGCCAGCCCCAGCTCGGATGCAACCATGCGGGTAATCAATTTCGGCGTTGACTATGGTGCGATCAACGTCGCGTTCGACGATAGCGGCACTGCGACCGGTTTCGCGTCCAAGCTGACACGCGAGAGCGCCAGCGGCTATGCCAATATCAAGAGTGGAACCCGCAACTTCACGGTCTCGAGTGTATCCGGCGGAGGCTCGCTACTTGTCCAATCCTTGACGCCAGCGCCGGCTGCAAAGTACACCCTGATTACCTACGGCGTTTCAAGCTCACCGCGTGCAATGCTATTGCAGGATGACACCTTCATCCAGCCTGCGGCAGGGTTCTTTCGTTTTCGTGTGGTAGTCCCGGCAGTTGGACTCGATACACTTGACCTTTACCTGACGCCAGCGGGTGCGGATCTGTCAACCACCAGTCCGTCGTTGGCGGCGTTGGCAAACGGTATCACCTCAGCGGCGGTCGATTTCGCGGTGGGAACCTATCAGTTGCGCGCAACGGTCGCCGGTACCAAGACTGTTGTATACGACGGTGGAACCATGGCGTTTGCAAGTCTTGATCGGGTGACGCTCGCCATTTACACCATTGGCAGCAGCAAACTTGCCAACGCAGCAGTGCTGAAAGTCGACGATGCGGGCACCTTTACGCTGGCCCGCAATATCCTCGGTCGCTATCGATTCTTCCAGGGCAACCCGGCCTATGCCTTGGTCAATGTTCAACTCAACGGCGCGGTTGCGTTGTCCAACGTTCCGTTTGCGGGTGCGTCCGGATATGTCGGATCAACGACTGCTCCCCGCACGTTGACGATCAGCCCGTCGGCGACCCCGGGAACCAATATCATCAATCAAGCCCTCACGCTTACTCCCGCGCAAGATTCAACAATCATTCTGGCGGGCAGTCTTGGAAATTCAGTCGCCATCGTTCTTCCCGATACGACCTTGCCCTCGGCAACTGGCAAGGCGCGGGTTCGCTTCGTCAACGGCAGCGTAGGTTCCGGGAAGTTTGATGTATTCGTGAATTTCCAATCGACCGTTTCCGGCCTGGTGGAACAGTCGGCGTCAGCCTATTTTGATTTTGATGCGAATACTTATACGTTTGCCGTCAACACCGCAGGCGTTGGCACGCAAGTACTGAACCTCCCCGGCGTCATTCTGGAAGCCAACAAAGTGTATTCAATCTTTGTGGTGGGCCCAACCAGCGCGCTGCAAGGTGTCGTGGTTCAGGATAACTGATCCATTTTTAGCGCTTTTCCAAAACGAAAGGGTCACTCACGGGTGACCCTTTTTGTTGGACGCGAGATGACTGATCCCGGCCGCGTGCCGCATGCGCACCGCATTGAGGATTCTCGTGAGAAAATGTCCGGATGAACTTGCATGATATTGAGCAAAAGCTCGGCGGTGAACGCATAGGCGAAGTTGCCGAAACGCTGGTGGGTGTTGGCACCATCGAGGGCGCCAATGAAACGCAGATCACGTTTCTCGCCAATCCCAAATATCGGTCGGCGCTTGGGTGTACTGCGGCCGGCGCGGTCATCGTGGGATTCAGGGATCGCGACATCACCGCAAAGCCACGTATCGTTGCCGCCAATCCCTACGCCTATTTCGCGCAGGTCGCGCAGTTGTTTAGCCCGGTCGTACCACGCGCAGGCGGCGTCCATGCGAGCGCGGTTGTGCATACCCATGCCGTGATTGCCGCAAGTGCCTACATTGCCGAATTCGTTTCCATCGGTGCTAACGCCATCATCGGCGAGCGGGTGCAGATTGGTGCGGGATCGGTCATTGGAGAGAATGTGAGTGTCGGCGCCGACAGCGTAATCGCCCCGCGCGTGACGATCTACCCGCATTGCAGGATCGGTGCGCGCGCCGTCATCCATTCAGGTGTGGTGATCGGTGCCGACGGCTTTGGTTTCGCGGCGGATTTTCAAGGTGAGGTGGGGCGCTGGGTGAAGATTCCGCAGACTGGTCGCGTGCTGATCGGCGACGACGTTGAGATCGGTGCCAACACCACGATTGACCGCGGCGCGATCGAGGACACGATCATTGGCAACGACGTGAAGCTTGATAATCAAATTCAGGTTGGCCACAATTGCGCGATTGGCGATCATACCGTCGTGTCAGGCTGCGTCGGCATCGCAGGAAGTACCAAGATCGGCAAGCACGTCATGGTTGGTGGTGCCGCAGGGTTTACCGGGCATCTTTCGGTGTGCGATGGTGCGATTATTTCGGCAATGACGCTGGTGACCAAATCGATTGTCGAGCCAGGCGTGGTCACAGCAGTGATGCCGCAGATGAAACACGCAGACTGGCTGAAAAATATTGCGCATTTGCGCCATCTCGACAAGCTGGCCACCGAGGTCAAAGACATCAAGAAAAAAGGGAGCGCATCGTGACTGCAAAAGGCGTGATGGAAATTGGCGAAATCAAAGAGTACCTTCCGCACCGCTATCCGTTCCTGCTGGTGGACCGAGTGCTGGAGCTGGAGCCGAACGTTCGCATCGTCGCGCTCAAAAATGTCACCATCAACGAGCCTTTTTTTGAAGGCCACTTTCCGCATTATCCGGTGATGCCGGGCGTGTTGATTGTCGAAGCAATGGCGCAGGCGGCAGCACTGCTGTCGTTCAAAAGTCTGGGCGTCAAGCGCGATGACAACACGGTGGTTTATCTGGTCGGCGTTGATGGCGCGCGCTTCAAGCGTCCCGTGGTTCCTGGCGACACCTTGATTCTAGAAGCTGAAAAGATTTTCGAGCGGCGCGGCTTGATCAAGTATGCCGTGCGCACCAAGGTGGACGGTCAACTCGCCTGCGAAGCCCAATTGTTATGCACGCAACGCACCATCGAGAAGACCTGACACCGATGAGTATCCACGCCACCGCCATCGTTGACCCACGCGCGAGGCTCGGCGCGGGTGTCAGCGTCGGTGCCTACACCGTCATCGATGGCAATGTGGAGATTAATGACGGCACCAGCATCGGCCACCATTGCGTGATCACGGGTCACACAAAAATTGGCCGCGACAATCGCATTTTTCATTTCGTCTCACTCGGCGAAGCGAATCAGGACAAGAAATATGCGGGCGAGCCGACCCGACTTGAGATCGGCGACCGCAACACCATTCGCGAATATTGCAGCTTCAATCGCGGCACCGCGCAGGATCGCGGCGTCACCACTGTCGGCCACGACAACTGGCTGATGGCGTATGTCCACATCGCGCACGATTGCGTGATCGGCGACAAAACCACCATTGCAAATTGCACGCAATTGGCGGGCCACGTTCAGGTCGGCGACTGGGCAACGCTGGGTGGTTTTACCGGCGTCCACCAGTTCGTGAAAATCGGCGCGCACGTGATGTGTGGTGTGTCGAGTGTGGTGCTGATGGATTTGCCGCCGTACGTCACATTCGGCGGTAACCCTCTTGCGGCAGCGGGCATCAACGCAGAAGGCCTGAAGCGACGCGATTTTACGCCGGAGCAGATTGCCAATATCAAAGACGCGTACAAAACGTTATATCGCCTGGGCTTGACGTTCGCCGAGGCGAAGTCGCGGATCGTGGCGGAAGCGTTACTGAAGCCGGAGTTGAAACTGCTCGCCGATTTCCTGGCTGGTTCCACGCGCGGCATCGTCCGCTAAAATAGCGGGATGAAAATTGGCATCGTAGCCGGCGAAGCGTCCGGCGATTTACTTGGCGCGCTGTTGATCAAGGCCCTGAAGGCAGAATATCCAGAGCTGGAATTTGTTGGCATTGCCGGCCCGAAAATGCAATCGGCAGGTGCGGCGTCCTGGTACCCGATGGAAAAGCTCGCGGTGCGCGGCTATGTCGAGGTGCTAAAAAGTTTTCGCGAAATCCTCGGCATTCGACGCGGCTTGCGCAATCGCATGTTGAAAGAACGTCCAATCATGTTCATCGGCATCGACGCGCCCGATTTCAATCTTGGCCTCGAAAAGACCTTGAAGCGCGCAGGCATTCCGACCATTCATTATGTGAGCCCGTCGATCTGGGCATGGCGTGGCGAGCGCATTCACAAGATCAAAGAGTCTGTCAGTCACATGCTGACGGTGTTTCCGTTTGAGCCGGTCATCTATGAAAAAGCGGGCATTCCCGCGACGTTCGTCGGTCACCCGAGCGCCGATGTAATCCCGCAGAAATCGCAGCGTGTCGATGCCCGTGCGCAGTTGCGCATCAAGCCTTATGAATTGACGATCGCCCTGCTGCCCGGCAGCCGCCAGACCGAACTTGATTACCACGCTGAGCTGTTTGTCGACACCGCAAAGCTGTTGCATCAACAATTTCCGACGGCGCGTTTTCTGGTGCCGCTGGCGACCCGCGAAACGCGCGAGCAATTTGATCAGGCACGCTGGAAATTAGAAGCGCAGGATTTGCCGATACAGATTTTGTTCGGCCACGCCAATCTGGCGCTCGCCGCAGCCGACGTGGCGCTGGTCGCGAGCGGCACCGCGACGCTCGAGGCGGCACTGTTGCGCTGCCCGCATGTGGTGGCTTACCGCATGTCGCCAACGACTTATCGCTTGATGAAACGCAAAGCCTATTTGCCTTACGTGGGGCTGCCGAATATCCTCGCGGGCGAGTGGCTGGTGCCGGAGTTGCTGCAGGATGATGCGACGCCTGAGAATCTTGCGCGCGCGGTCGGCAACTGGATTCGCCATCCTGATGCGGCAAACGCGTTGCGGGAGCGGTTCGCGGGCATTCACGCGCAATTGGCGGTGAATAACGGGGACAGGGTTCGTGATGCGCTGCGGCCGTTTTTGCAGCGAGCTACAGGCACGTACACAACGCAATCGCCTGCGCCTGCGTCGGCCGCGCTGGCCGTGTCGCGATAGTTGACGCATGAATCTGCATCTGCGCATTTGTGGCGTCGATGAAGCGGGTCGTGGCCCGCTGGCCGGTGCCGTTTATGCGGCCGCAGTCCTCCTGGATCCGGCGCGAAAAATTCACGGCCTTGCCGACTCAAAAATGTTGTCGGAAAAAAAACGTGTCGCGCTGGAGATCGAAATCCGCGACAAGGCGCTCGCGTTTTGTGTCGCGCAGGCAAGCGTTGCGGAGATCGACGCGTTGAATATTTTGCAGGCAAGCCTGCTGGCGATGCAGCGCGCCGTTGAAGGATTGCAGCAATTATCGTTGCCACTATATGAAGTCGTGGTTGACGGCCTGTACGTGCCGGATGTCGCGCTGCCGCGCCGCGCGGTGGTGCAAGGCGACCGATTGATTGCAGAGATTTCCGCCGCATCGATTCTCGCCAAGACCGCGCGGGATCGCGAGATGTGCGCACTTGATGCTTGCTATCCGCAATACGGTTTTGCGCGACACAAAGGTTATGGCACACGCGTTCACATGGAGGCGTTGATGTCGTTTGGCGCTTGCGAAATCCATCGGCAGAGTTTCGCGCCGGTGCGTGAAGCGGGGCGACGGATAATTTTTCAGTGATGGCCAAGTTAAATTGTAATAATGTAGCGCAAGCACCAGCGCGGCTCGCAGACACAAAACGGCCTGCGAGCCGCTCCAGTGCTAGTGTTTGGCAATCAGCACAATGAACGTCATCCGCTCACGCGACAACACATTTGTAAAGCAACTCATCGCGCTCGCGCACTCGTCGCGCGAGCGAAAAAAATCATCGCTGACGGTGCTCGATGGCATTCACCTCGTGCGCGCGTACGTGGACGCGATTGGCGAGCCGGTTGCCGTGGCAACGAGCGAGTCTGCACAAAGTCGCGTGGAAGTTTTGGCACTGCTCGCGCGCTGCGGCAAGGCGCACAAAAATTTATTGGCCGACACGCTGATGGCCAGCGCGTCCACACTCGATTCACCCGCGTTCATGATGGCGATCGTGCCGACGCCGGTTGCACGTGCATTTGCCGACGATGCTGACGCCGTGTTGGCGCTCGAAGATGTGCAGGATCCGGGCAACGTCGGCTCGATGCTGCGCAGCGCTGCAGCTGCCGGTGTCAGACACGTAGCACTTTCCAAAACCTGCGCATTTGCGTGGGCACCGAAAGTGTTGCGTGCAGCACAAGGCGCGCATTTTTCACTCAACATTGCCGAAGGTGTTGACCTCGCAGAATTCATCAAACGATTTCGCGGCCAGTCACTTGCGCTGGTTGCGCACGCAGCAAATGCAAAACCGTTGCATGCAATTAACTTGACGATGCCGACAGTGTTTTTAATCGGCAACGAAGGCGCGGGCTTATCAGCGGAGGTGGAGCTTGCGGCGACTGCGCGCGTCACTATTCCCATGCCCGGAAAAATAGAATCACTCAACGCCGCTGCCGCGGGCGCGATTTGTCTGTTCGAGCTGGTGCGCCAGCGCGTTGGGAAATAACCCGAACCGAATGTAGTATTGGGTATTTAATGCGACTTTTTGTGATGTTCACTAACCTGCTCCTTCCCCCGGCCACGGGGGAAGGCTGGGATGGGGGCGATACTAATATCGACGCGTGATTTGGAACGAGAATCTCATCCTGCATTTCCCCAAGCTAACGCGGGAGGGACGCTCATCCGCCCGGGTCGCGCTGCCAATCAATCGAATATTGGGAAAACCATGAACACCGCAAATCCACCTCCGCCAACCATGGTTCGCAACTACCGTTACGTCGATTTAGTGATGGTCGCCTTCGTCGCGGTCTATCTTTGCTCGAACCTCATCGGTCCGGCGAAGGCTGCGCAAATAAACACACCGTGGCTGTCATGGCTCGGCGTGTCTACATTTGCCTTCGGCGCGGGCGTGTTGTTCTTTCCGTTGAGCTACGTGTTTGGCGACATACTCACCGAGGTCTACGGCTACGCGCGTGCGCGCAAAGTGATCTGGGCAGGCTTTGGTGCGATGGCATTCGCAGCACTCATGGCGACCGTCGTCGTTGCGCTGCCACCCGCGCCCGGCTGGCCCAATCAGGCAGCCTACGAGACGGTGTTCGGGCAAACGCCGCGTATCGTGATGGCGTCGATGATTGCGTATTTCTGCGGCGAGTTTGTGAATTCATTTGTGCTCGCCAAAATGAAACTCGCCGACGATGGTAAACGCATGGGCTGGCGCTTTGTCGTGTCCACCGTGTTCGGTGAAGGTGTCGATTCGCTATTGTTTTATCCCATCGCCTTCTACGGCATCTGGGGCAACGACTTGCTGCTGAAAATCATGGCCGCGCAATGGCTGCTAAAAGTCACCGTCGAAATCGTGTTGCTGCCGCTGACGGTGCGCATCGTGCGCGCGCTTAAACGAGCCGAAGCTGAGGATTACTTTGATCGCAACACCAATTTCACGCCGTTCTCGTTGAAGACATGACCTCCGCAGATTGGTTGGCATCGGTCGGTGGATTCTGCACCACGATTGCATTTTTGCCGCAGGTATTAAAAGTCTGGAAGACGCGATCAGCACGTGATGTCTCGCTGGGCATGTACGCGGTGTTCACCATCGGCGTCGTCTGCTGGCTCGCCTACGGATGGCTGTTGATGGTCTGGCCGATCATCATCGCCAATATCGTGACCCTCGTGCTGGTCGCGCTGGTGATCGCGATGAAGCTGCGCTGGGGTTAGCGCAAACGAGCGGTTCGTGTTTGCGGATCTTCCTTGGCGCGCGCCTGCCAGAATGGTTCTTGTTGTTAAAAGATTGTTGTTGCATTGTTCATTTTCGTGTGGTAGTTTATTTACGTTAGCAATAACGCGGAGACAAAAAAATGAAAATGCACTTGCCCTCCCCCTCGCTAAACGTAAATGCCATTTGTCTGGCAGCAATCCTCGCGATGGCCCCAATCTCCAGCGCGGCTCTAACCAGTAGCGACACCGTCGTCGAAAAACCAGCGCAAGCTTCAGCAACCTCCGGCGCTGCCCAATTAGCCGCCAGTAGTGGTCCCATCAAGGACGCCGCAGGCCGCATTCGATACATCGTCGATCTTGTCGATGACGATCCTGCCAAACCCGCCAAGTTCAACGACGCGATTAGCAAAATCGACTATCACAGGATTCGGTCTGGCCTGTTGATTGATGCCGTGACCAAACTGCAAGGCATTGAGCTGCTCGGCACGACCAGTCTGGTCGGCACCAGCTTCACCGCCTACCTCACCGTGAAACAAGTTGAGCAGTTTTCAAAAGACAAACGCGTATCGCAAATGACGCAAGATGTTTACCTCACGCCGAGTGCGGTGTGGAATAACGTCACCGACTATAACGGGCAGGTAAGACCATGGGGCCTGCAAGCCATGGGTGTGACCTACGCGGGCTCGAGTAATGGCAATGCCACCGTTTATGTGTTGGATACGGGTGTGGAGATGCATGGCGATCTGACCGGTTTATCCGCGGGCAATCGGATTTCTGCATTGCCTGGGATTAACCCCACTGGTTGCTATCCACATGCGACGCATGTTGCAGGCATTATTGGCGCTGCAGACAACGGCGTGGGCGTGGTGGGCGTGCTTCCGGGGGTGAGGCTGGTGTCCATTGCATTGGGCGAAACAAGTTTTAGCTCTTGTCCAGCGCCCCAGAAAGGTCTGGATCGGATGGCATTTCCGCATCTGGTTTCACACAAGGTTTGGAAATAGTTTATCAACGAGTTTTGCAAAGTGGAAGAGTAGCCATCGTGAACATTTCGTTCAACAGCTTCGGGATTTTTGCGTCAACCGCGACGGTTGGGCGAAAGATGAAAACTGTGGCGCAAGCGTCCTACTTGGATGCGGGATATCCGGGCGCATTTATCGTGCAGTCAGCAGGGAATGATTTTTTAGATGCATGCAGTTATTCCTATACGCCGCCAACCGGCTATGACGGAATTATGGTCGTCGGTGGCCTGGATGACAATGGTCAGCGCGTCGTGAAGTACAATGCCCAAGGCGCAGCCAATGGCCTGGGTGGATTGGGTGGTCTGGGTGGATATGCAAATGATCCGTCGCTTGCCAGCACCGATTTCGGGTCAAATAACGGTAGCTGTATCGACGTCTGGGCACCCAGCCAACGCATAAAGTCTACGTGGAGTGGTGGCAGTTATCAGCCGCTTTCAGGCACGTCAATGGCCGCACCGTATATTGCCGGATTCGCGGCCAGGCTTCTAGAAAATGACACGTCCATCGTTACTTCGTTTGACCTCGAATCGGCCGTGCGCACGCACTTCGCCACTCTCGCCGGTTCCAATTTATCGATGCCTCAGCTCACGCCCGTCAACGTCACTGCAGCACCAACCATTGAGATTGTTAAGTCCACGCCGGATATCATCAGTGGAGAAACGCTTCGCTCCTCTACTTCGATTACCCCGATGAATTTCAGTAATGCCGTTGCAAACATCGATCTTAAATATGAAGTAGTAGGCGCAGCCAGTTGTTACATGCTGATTCACGATAGCAGCGGCAATTCACAATTTGCGAATCTGGCAGTACCGTCATCGACACTGTCCGCAAATATAAATTTCTTACCGCTCGGGCAAACTTCTTGGTCGGTCACCTGCACATCTGCGCAGGGCACACAAACTACCGCAGTGGCGAATGGATTCATTCGGCGAACAGTGAAGCCTTACTGGGTTGCCAGCACCACGAGCACAGGTGGAAGTTCGCAAAACCTTAGTTGGCAAACGATAAGCAACGGCGGTCTTGTGACATGGTCGGCGGCGGCAAACGCACCGTTTGATCAATACAACACCAGCTCTGGCGCAGATTCTTGTCAGGTAAAGTCATATGGGTATTACGGAAACTTTAATAATGATAGGGATAATCCCGCGTTCAGCGTTCTCGCGTCGCCTAACTTTGTGCAGAATAAATTGTGGGACAGCGACCCGGGTTTCCCTACGTATTATCGGTTTGCAACATTTTATTTTGGCACGCCACCGGCCCCCTACGAAGGCTATAAATGGCTACTGATTTGTACGAATACCGATGGCGAAACTCAAAAAACCGTGATGTACGGCAGGCCGCTGAATTAATTTACATACCTTCCATTTTCAAGGCGGATCACGACAATCATTCGGGTATCTGTCCCAGTGATGGGTTGTGTACCGGGCTTGACGAGCAACAACTGCACAAGCAAGCGCGTCAGCATGGAAACAATTAAAAGGAAGTGATCATGAAAACACGTATCGGGTTATTATTTCTAACGGCATGGGCAATTTTTTTCGCTGGCACAGTGTCGGCGCAGCTATCAGGCATATTCACCATCTTCCAGCCGGCCAATCCCACGTCGGCAGATAACATTACACTAGGCATGCAGGATGGCTCCTGCGGTGGAGACATACCATTCATCGCCAATCCGTACACTCTCAGCATGTCGCAAAATAATCTCACCATCATGATGGGTACGCGTGTCAGTGGAAGAGTGAAACCTAGTCCCTGCCCGCCTGGCAAACGGGAAGAATTCGATCTAGGCCGCCTGCCCGCAGGTAATTACACGGTATCCGTTGTCGAACCGGCAATGCAGGGTGCGCCGAGCCGAGTCGTGTTTTCGAATTTTCCACTCACCGTCACCGATGCCCACGCCACAAAAGTTGCACCGTATGTCCGCCTCGACTACTCCGGCCAATGGTGGGATCCAAGCGACCCCGGCTGGGGCTTGTTCATCTGGCACGATGCGCGGGATGCCGTGCTGGCCGCATGGTTCACCTACACGCCAGATGGCAAACCGATGTGGTATACGTTTCAGCCTGTATTCAACACCAGTTCGGCGACGCGGGTCGTTGATTTATTGCAGACGAGTCGTGCACCCGGCCCGACGAGTCCGCCGCCCAGCCCGACCACCTACACAGTCGTCGGATCGGCGAGTCTGGATTTTGCCCACTACGATTACCTCAACAATGGTGATATCGATACCGGTATCCTCAGCTATACCTTCACGGGCGGTGCAAAGTTGGTGCGGAACATTCGGCGGTTTAAGCCGTAGTTTGCCGGTGAGTTTCACGGGTTGAAATTGCACGAGCTGCGGCAAAGCGCGCGGAAATTCAATTGGAAAGAACCATGAAAAAACGGATAAGTTTATTTGCCGTCGCGCTAATCGCAATCCAATGCACCAGCGCAACATGCGCGGATGTGAGTCCATTCAACAATCCTACCTCAGCCGATAACATAAGGTTTTCGTATCGGCTTGCATGCAGTAGTTCCTTACCCTACAAAGCGAACCCGTATCAGGTGAGCATGGCTCAAAACAATATTACGGTGCAGCTCGGTGACATTGTGCCGCAGATCGTTGTTTGCCCGGGTCCTGTCCCGCCATTTGAAGAGTTTGATGTAGGCAGACTGCCCGCAGGCAACTACACGCTCACTTTGAATGGCTCGGCAAATTACGTGGGAAATCGCGTTTTAATCGACCATGCTCCATTCACAGTCACGGATGCTCGTGCGACTAAACGAGCGCCCTACGCGCGCCGCGACTACTCGGGCCATTGGTGGGATCCAAATGATTCCGGCTGGGGTCTGTTCATCTGGCAGGGTGGTTCAGCCGATGTAGTCTTGGGTGCGTGGTTTACCTATACGCCCGATGGCAAACCGATGTGGTACGTCTTTCAGTCCACCTTCGAGACCAGCACGTCGACGCTGATCGCCGACCTATTGCAAACCAGCCGTGCGCCCGGTCCGACCAGTCCGCCGCCCGCTCCAACTGCGTACACCGTCGTCGGATCAGCGAGCCTTGACTTCACTAATTTCGGCAGTGGTGATGACGGCAAGCCTGATGCAGGCAAGCTCACGTATACATTTGGCAGCGGCGCAAAACTGGTGCGGAATATTCAGCGGTTCAATCCGTAGTTTGCCGTGAGTTTCACGGGTTGAAATTGCACGAGCTGCGGCAAAGCGCGCGGAAATTCAATTGGAAAGGAAACGATTATGAAAAAATGCACAAGTCAATTTTGTGTTGGCCTAGTCTTGGTTCTCGGTTTGCGCACGGCGTTTGCACAACTATCTTCCGGCTACGCCCTGTTACCTACAAATCCCACTTCGGCGGAAAGCATCAAGCTAAGGATGAAAGACGGCTCGTGCGGCGGCAACGTTCCTTATGTTGGAAACGCTTACAGAGTCAGCATGTCGCAAAACAGCATTACTGTCGCCATCGGCGAACGCGTGAGTGGGAGAGTCAATCCTGGTATTTGTCCACCGGCTGGTGCTATGGAGGAGTTTGATCTGGGGCGATTACCAGCCGGTAACTACACCCTATCTGTGATTGAGCCTGCAACGCAATCTATCCCGAGTAGGGCCGTTATTACAAACGCCCCCTTCACCGTCACCGATGCGCGCGCCACAAAAGTTGCGCCCTATGTCCGCCTAGACTACTCCGGCCATTGGTGGGATCCAAACGATTCCGGCTGGGGCTTGTTCATCTGGCACGATGCGCGGGATGCCATGTTAGCCGCGTGGTTCACTTACACGCCGGATGGCAAACCGATGTGGTATGT
>JAYVXF010000153.1:0-5878 GCA_043793345.1 Betaproteobacteria bacterium
CGCCCGGCACGTCGATATCACGGGTGCTGGCTGCCGTATCGATGACTTCGCGCGTGATTGTTTTGTAAACTGCCGGCACGTCGATTTCACGACTTGAGGCTGGCGTGTCGACGACTTGACGCGATACGGTTTTGGCCACCGCCGGAATTTCTTCATAGCGCGTGCTGGCCGGAGAATCGACCGCGTTACGCGACACCGTTTTGTAGACCGCAGGAATGTCGAAATCGCGCGTTGACGCTGCCGTGTCGATCACCTGACGCTGCACCGTGCGATTAACGGCGGGGATGTCGATCATGCGGGTGTCGGCTGCGCTGTCGACAACTTTGCGGGTCACCGTTCTGTATTCGGCCGGGATGTCGATTTCACGCGTTGATGCGGGCTGATCGATGACGCGGGTGGCGACCGTTTTGTATGCCGCCGGAATGTCGATCTCGCGCGTGCTTGCCGCGTTATCGAGCGCCTTGCGGGTGACGGTTTTGAAGGTCGCCGGGATGTCGACTTCGCGGGTCGAGGCGGGCTGATCAATTACCTGACGCGTAACGGTTTTGAACTCGGCAGGAATGCTGATCTCACGCACGTAGTCGAATGACGCGTTGTTGACGGTTGCAACATCTTTGCTGCCAACGCCACCTTTTTTGGCCGCGCTGCCCGCACGCGGTGCTGGCACAATCGCTTCGCCATTCGGACCCGCCGTGACGCGACCATCAGCGCCGACGGTGTAGCCCTTGGCTTTCAGCGCGTCCAGATCGATGACCTGATGCGATACCGTTTTGTATTCCGCAGCGACGTCGATTTCGCGGGTGCTCGGTGCGGCGTCGGTGACCTGACGTTTCACGGTGATGTACTCAGCCGGGATCTCTACTTCGCGGGTCGAGGCCGGGGACTTCAGCACGCGCTTGGTGATGGTTTGATATTGCGCCGGGACTTCCACCAAACACATGACGTCGTCGGAACCTTCCCCGACCGATTCTGCTAACTCGTCGCCCGAAGCTGCGTTGCGCGCAGCAGCGGTGCTGGCTTTCGTTTTCTTTGCTTTCTTGCCTTTGGCCACGTATTCGCGCACGGTGGTGACTTCCTTGGCTTGCGAAAGCCAAACCGAGCCGCGCTTCCAGGTGGTGGTCGCGTCGCTGACTTTGAATTGTTCAGTCACGTCTTCATACACCGCGGGAATGACTTCAAGACGCTTGGAGGCGGGCTTAACCAGCACGCGCTCGTCAGCGGCCTTAAAGGTGCCCGGCGAGGTCTCGAAACGCTTACCTGCGGGTCGCACTTCGATTTGTTCGGTCACCGTTTTATAGGCAATCGGAATCGGCTCATAGCGGGTGCTGGCGGGACGCGATTCAACTTGCTCGCTGATGGTTTTGTAAGTTGCCGGTATGACTTCAAGACGCTTGGCGGCGGGGCGGTCTTCGACCTGCTCACTGACGGTTTTATAAGTCGCGGGCACGATCTCGACGCGCTTGGAAGCCGCGCGCACTTCAACTTGCTCGGAGGCGGCTTTGTAGGTCGCTGGTATCACTTCGAGGCGCCTGCCGGCGGGCTTCACTTCAATCTGCTCACTGACTGATTTGTAGGTTGCAGGAATGATTTCGGTGCGCTTGCCAGCGGGGGTGACAAGCACCGATTCTTCGACGGTCTTGAAGGTCGCCGGGATCACTTCGGTGCGCTTGCTGGCCGGTTGCACCAGCACTTCTTCGGAGACGACTTTATATGTGGCAGGCACATTGAACGCACGCTTGGAGGCGGGGCTGGTTTCGACCTGTTCGGAGACGGTTTTGAATTTCGGTGGAATGGTTTCGTAGCGCTTGGTGGCGGGCTGCACCAACACTTGTTCGGAAACGGTTTTGTAAGTTGCCGCGACGATGACGGCGCGTTTGGTTGCCGGCGTGACTTCGACCTGCTCGGACACGGTCTTAAACGTCGCCGGAATGATTTCAGTGCGTTTGGATGCGGCGCGAACCAACTCTTGCTCGTCGACCGATCCGATCTTTGCCGGGATAAAACTTGCGCGCTTGGTGGCAGGCGTACGTAACACTTGTTCAGTCACGGTGTCATATCTGGCCGGTACGGTGACACGCGCGTAGCACTCGCCGGCTTTCGGCGTTGGCGGTGTGCCGCTGGTTTGTGCGGAGCCGATGCCGGTGGCTAACGCCGCAGCGACGGCCATGGCGATTTTGGAAAATTGTGGAACGTTCATTTGAATCCCCTTGAAAAGTTAAAGTAATTTTTTGGTCGCATTATTATTTCCACATCTTAGACCCAAAAATGTGCGAAATATCACTTTTCAATGGTGAAATTTTGTGAACAATGTCACAAAGGTAAGTTCTCCGTATTGGTCGTCGCCTTATGGCGGCAGCTGGCTCTTGAGCGTGCTTGCGAGCACCGGCACGCCGCAATCAGCAAACTAACGCGTTGCGCCCAATGCCTCGGCCAGACGTGCGCTGCGGGCATTGTCGTCCTCTGCCGCTGCGCGATCCCAATCTGCCGTCACCCAGCCGTGTAGATGTTCGAGTGCAATCAACGTGAGCGCCTCAACGTACGCCTGCGAATCGTTAGCGACAGGGATGTAGTTGAACGCCTCGCCGCCTGCGTGCAGAAAAGTGTGCTTCGCCTCCATCGCAATTTCTTCCAGCGTCTCCAGACAATCAGCGGCAAAGCCCGGACAGATGACATCGATGCGTTTGCTGCCCGCAGCGCCGAGCATTTCCAGCGTCTTGTCGGTGTAGGGCTGCAGCCATTCTGCGCGACCGAAGCGCGATTGGAACGTCACGACGTAATCATCTTTTTTTAGTCCAAGCGCCTCGCCAATCAAGCGCGCAGTCTTCTGACACTGGCAGTGATACGGGTCGCCTTTGTCGAGATGAAATTTCGGCAGGCCGTGGAAGGTCATGAGTAATTTATCGGTGGCGAAATTGGGCCGGCCGATTTTCATCCATTCGGCGAGGACGTTTTTTTTGATCGCGTCGATGTATGCCGGATGATCATGAAAGCTGCGCACAAAACGGATGCCCGGCACGTTACGCATTTTGGCGAACACGCGACCGAGCTCGTCCATGGTGGACGCCGTGGTGCTGGCGGCGTACTGCGGGTAGAGCGGCAGAACCAGAATATTCTCGCAATGCGCCGCTTTCAATTTTTCGATTGCGCTGGCCATCGACGGATTGCCGTAGCGCATCGCGTATTCGACTTTCAGCGGGCTGTTGATTTTTTCACCGAGAAAGCCGCGCAACATTTGCGCTTGCCGCGCCGTATAAACACGCAGCGGCGAGCCTTCCTTCATCCACACGCTGGCGTATTTTTTTGCCGTTTTGGCGGGACGCGTGTTGAGGATAATGCCGTTCAGAATCAGCCACCAGATCGGCTTTGGCAGCTCAACGACGCGCGCGTCGGAGAGAAATTGTTTCAGATAGCGCCGCACTGCACCGGGCGTGGCTTCATCGGGTGTGCCGAGATTGATGAGCAGGATGCCGGTGGCGAGTTGTGTGCCGTGGGAGAAGGGGGGTTCTGGATGGATTGCCATGAGTGCGTATGTAATTAAAAGTCAAGCACTGGTGCGGCTTTCAGGGCATAAGTGCTCTGGGAGGCGCACCGGTGCTAGGGTTTATTAAATGCAATGCCGTTCATTTCGCGCACCGTGCCGGTGTTTGCCGCTTGATCAAGTCGACACCGGTGGCAAATCCGAAACTCGCCGAGATCGTGAATCCGCCGTTGCGCTCGCCTGTAATTGCACCACGCACGGCGCAAAAAAAGCGCCGTGTCGTGTCGTAGCATGGCGACAAAAAAATTACTGATCGGTTTTTTTCGTCAACGCATCCCTGGCAATGCTCACATCCGACTTGACGCGAATTTGCGCGAGTGTCGCAAGGATCTCCTGCTGCGCAAGCGATTGTGCGATGCGTGTTCGCGTCGTTTGCAGTTTGGCCTCATCAATCGCCTGCGCGTCGTTGACCTTGGCAACCTGCACCAGCACATAGCCACCGCCCGGATTCTCGGTGCCCACAAAGGCAGGCAGGGTCTTGGGGTCGGCCTTCATGGCCGCTTCAATCACGTTTGGCGCCAAACCACCCGCGTTGGCGCGGCTGACAGAGAGCAATGCAGGCCACTTGACGTCACCGGCCTTGCCGAGCTTTAGTGCAGCCAGCTTGGCTTCACCGTCTGCTTTGGCGAGCTTGGCCGCTTCCTCACGCGTCAGGCGCGCGATGATGCCCTTTTCAACTTCTTCGAACGGGCGCACCACAGCAGGCTTCGACTCCAGCGCGCGCGCGGCGATGAGTGTGTTGGTGGCGACTTCGACGGCTTCGGTGTTGCGTTTATTTTTTTGTACTTCGTCCGAGAACAGCGCGGCCATCAGTTTCGGATTGCTGAATGGTGCTGGCATTCCCTGACCTTTCGACATCCACGCTGATTGTTTGACAGCCAGGCCGGCGACTTCGGCTGCGGCTTTGAGGCTGCTCGATTGTTCGTAGGCCGCGTTGGTGAATTTTTCAGCAAGCTCGGCAAATTTTCGCGCCGCTTTCTGTTTTTTCAATTCACCTTCTATTTCGGGCGTCACGTCCGCGAGCGATTTACCTTTTTCGGGCTGAATGTCGGTGACGCGGATGATGTGATAACCGAAATCGGATAACACCGGCGCGAGAAGCTCATCTTTCTTTGCACCGAACGCCGCGTCTTCAAACGGCTTCACCATCATGCCGCGCGAGAACAAGCCAAGGTCACCACCATTGGCGGCAGAGCCTGCGTCCTGGGAATTTTTCCTGGCAAGGTCGGCAAAGTCCTTCGGGTTTTTCTTGGCAAGCGCAAATAGCGCATCGGCTTTTGCCTTGGCGGCAGCTTTCTCCGCGTCTGTGGATTTCGGCGTCACATTAATGAGGATGTGGCTGGCTTTGCGCTGCTCTTTCTGGATGTAGCGACCACTGTTGGCCTCGTAATACGCTTTGGTTTCCTCCGCAGGTACGACAATCGTGGGCATCAATGCGTCCACCGACAGCTCGACATACTCGGCGCGGATTTGCTCGGGTGTCGTAAATTCGATTTTCTTCTGCTCGTAAAACGCCTTCGCGGTTTCTGCGCTGATTTTCACCTGCGACGCAAATTGTTCGGGCGAGACATTAACGATGGCGATATCGCGGGTCTGATCCGAGACAAGCAGATACTGTTTGACGCTTGCGTTCGCGGCAAATCCGGTCGAGACGATGCTTTCAATGAAACGCTGACGCTCCATATCCTGGCGCATTCTGGTCTCAAACCCCACCGCAGACTGGCCCTGCGACTTCAAATACAGCTCGTAGCGCGATGGCGCGTATTTACCATCCTGCTGAAAATTGGGTTCGGTGCTGATGCGCTCACGCAGCGTCGCATCACTCACCACGACACCGCTGGCTTTGGTCGCGTTGACGACCAGGCGTTGATCGATCAACTGGTCGAGAATCGATTTGCGCATCTCGGGGTTATCCATGATGGAGGCGTCAATGTTGGAGCCGTACTGCTGGCGAAATTGGTCGAGCTGGTTGCGCGTGGCCTGCTGATATTCCTGCGTGGTGATTTTTTCTTTTCCGACCGTCGCGATCGTATCCTGCTCAGGAGCGGAACGGATGTAGGATTCAACGCCCCACAAGGCGAAAGGCACTGTGATGAGCGCAAGAATTACTTTGGCGATCCACGTTTTGGTGGCATTACGGATGGTCTCAAGCATGCTTATTCTTCAGTCTCTAAGGGGTGGAACAAAAAATCGGAATTTTAAAAAATGGCAGCGCGCAGTTGGAAAATATCATCGGGCACACATAAAAAAGGGGCGAACTCGAAAGTTCGCCCCTGATCTGGCGGAGTGGACGGGACTCGAACCCGCGACCCCCGGCGTGACAGGCCGGTATTCTAACCA
>JAYVXF010000154.1:0-5822 GCA_043793345.1 Betaproteobacteria bacterium
GGCAATCACACCAGTTGGCGAATTCACAATGACCCGTCTGACGCCAGGTGACGCCGGTCCCAGTTCCATTGCGACAATGGGGTTGTAGCAAGGCGATTGCATGCCAAAAGATTGCAGGGTTAACGTTCCGGCCACATACGCGGTTGGATAGTAAGTTGGTCCGATCCGCACACAACCATTAATAAATACGGTTTGCGGCACACCGACGAAGGCAGTCAACGGCGTGGCACTTATTGAAATCACGTTCGGCGGAGCGCGCCTCATTGACGGGCTGAACGAGGTCACGGCCTGACCAAATACCGGAATCGCAAAGGTGACAAGGGCGGTAGCCGCCGCTAAGCGCATTTCCTTTCGGATGGATGTGCCAAAACAATTCATGATGATGCACAGTATCAGTTTTTTTATGGCGAGTGGAAATATGAGCCAACGAACAGCGATTGCGGCGCGCTGAGACACTGCTGAATTGGCCGCGTAGCATTAGCGAAACTTTCGGCTGCGCAAGACCCATGTGTTCTCCTGCGTCAACTTGTGTGATGCCTGGGCTGCGAATCGCTTTGGTGATCTCGATGACGAGTCCAGACTTGATCTTGAGCCTTTCTGCATTCGGACGTCGCAAATTTGCATGGACGTTTCCGCCGCTGTCTTCATCGTCGAACTTTTCAGTCATGGGTTTTTTCAGGCTGCATCTCTCTGGTAATAGCACTGGCGCGGCTCTCATGGCATTTTGCCGCTGCGATGCCCGCCAAATGGCGCTTTGCATACATAAATCTCAGACGGTTACCGCGCCACTCTTTTCCGTAATAATACGGTTCATGCCCCACTCCCCCAAGCCCCTCCGCATTGCCCCGCAGCCAAACCAGCCGCCGCTGTCCAAAGGCCAGCGCACCTTCAATTCAATGGTGAAGAAAATTGAAGCCAGTCGCGCGTCGCTCACCGAGTGGCAGGCGGCCGTGCTCGCCTGCGACCTGAAAGTCGCGGGCGTCTATGCACCATTGCGGCAAACTTTCCGGGAGCTTCAGACGGAGATGGTGCGGGTGCTGGATCGCGCGCTGGATCGAAAGGGTCTAAGCAAGGCCGAGCATCGTGTGGTGCAGGAGGTTATCTGCACCGTCGCGGAAGGCTTGATTGTCGATACCGCCGACGAATCGATAAAGGAAATTTACAACAAGCACAGCGACACTGACTTTGATGAAGAAGATTCCGGCGCGGTCGAGAGCTTGAAATCGACGATGGAATCGGCGTTTGGCGTCGATCTGGGCGACGCTGCCGATTTGGATTCACCCGAAGCGTTACTGGCGCATCTCGAGGCCGAGATGGAGAAGCAACATTTGCGGGAGATCGCAGAGCAGGAGGCGCGCGGCCAGCGCAAAAAAACTGCCAAGCAACTTGCGCGTGAAGAAAAAATAAAGGCCGAGGCCGACTTGACGAGCTTGTCGATCCGCGAGGTTTACCGGAAACTCGTCAGCGCCCTGCACCCTGATCGCGAGCCCGACGCTGATGAGCGGAAGCGCAAAACAGCGCTGATGCAGCGGGTCAATCAGGCATACGAAAAAAAGGATTTATTGCAGTTGCTCGAGCTGCAACTGGAGCTGGAGCAGATCGATGCGCACACTATCGCGGGTCTGTCTGAAGAGCGGCTCAAACATTTTAATAAAATCCTGGAAGATCAATGGCGTGAGCTGGAGCAAGAGATCGCACATCTGGTCATGCCGCTGCGTGAGAAATTTAATTTGTCGCCTTACGGGAACGTGAAGCCCGAGGCGGTGATGAAGTATCTTTTGCAGGACATCGCCACGCTGCGACGCCACATCAAGCAAATTCAAAAAGAGATTCTGCTACCGAATAATCTCGCCGCGTTTAAGGTCTGGATCAAGGCCTATCGACAAGAGTTCGAGCGGCGCGACGAGGATGCGTTTCCGTTTTTTTAAATGCAGTTGGCCGCGTTCGTTAATTTCCAAACACGCCGGACGGTCGCAGAGCCTGAACACTCAAGGCGCGAACGCAATAAATACCGGTGGCATGGGTATTTCCACGAAATCATTCATCGGCGCGGTGTTTCAGGCAACAATGGCTGAAACGCCGCGCCGATATTGATCAGTTAATCAATCAGCTTCTGTCTGGATGGTGGAAACCAAAAAATGAATTGATCGTTACATCGAAAAATCAATCGTCGTTTTTCAACTTCGGTATTCCCGCCGCGAACCAGCTCCCGCCGGTGTTCACGATCAACAGCGTTGGCGTGTCGCACGGCGCGACCGGGACAGGAACGAGGGTGTCACGGATCTGGAAATCGCCACTCGCATCAAGCGGCACCAGCCCGGTATCGTGGGCGACGTTGCCGCAGAACAGCCGCGCCCGCACACTTTGCCCGACGTTAGTGCCAATACGATTACCACCACCAACCAGCAAGCCGCGACCGGCGACGGAAATTTTGCCATCAAGTTTCACGTCGGCACGCAGGTTTTCAATCACCCATGGCGCGCCGCCGGGGCTTATTCCCTGCACGAGATTGGGCGCGCCGCCAGCGCGCAGCGGTTGACTGCCGATGGCGCCCTCAAATTGAACCAGTGAATTCTCTACTTTGTCGTCGCCAGCCACAGCTGTGAGCGGAACGACGATGCCTAAGCACAACACATAACCAAGCGCTTTCTTCAACATGATGAATACTCCTTGAACGTCTATTAAGGGGTAGTGAAATTGGGCGAACACTGTCTCGTTCACCTGCCGACTGTACCCCTTGGAAACAGTCAGCCATTGCCACAATTGCCCGGAAAACTTGTTGTAACTCCAGCATTGGAGCGGCTGTAAAACGTAAAACACTCCGAAAGCCGCTCCAGTGCTTGTGTTTTTGAGTTGTAAACTTCCATTCACTTAAAATTTCCGTCATTCCCGCGCAGGCGGGAATCCAATTTCGTTGCGATATCACGACCTTATGAAAACTTGGATTCCCGCCTTCGCGGGAATGACGGGGTAATAGAAGTTCCCAACTGTACAAAACACCGCTTGATTCAAATCCCCACGCAACCAACTGCGTTGCAATCAGCGCACCACCAGCACATTGTTCGAGCCCGATGGAATGCCGTTGGTCACGACTTCGATGCGACTCTGTCCCGCTTCGATACCCGGCGGAACATCGAACTGCGTCGAGCTACAAAGACCCGGCACGAGATTTTTTTCGCACCGGGGGACTGCCTGATTACTTGTTGAAGTTTTCTTTCACCCGCAGCGTGACATTCATCGGCACGGTGCAGATTGGGTTTACTTCGTGCAGCTACCCGACCATCTTGTCCGGACTGATCGTCAGAAAGCGGCCGGCACGATGATCTGTTGACCCTGGACACCGTTGATGTTGAACGAGAGCGTGCCACTGCTTGCGTTCGTGAAGGAAAGCGTTGCGGTACCGACGACGGAGTCGACGATGCGCGCGGGATCGAAGAAGGGGTCTGCGAAGTAGTTTCCGGTCAATTTGTGTACTTCACCGGTGTAGGTCGTCGAGAAGGTCACCACATTGGCTGGTGTTCCCGTCCAAGAACCGTTCTTGATGGTGAACCACGTCGGCACGCCGTTGGCATCGAAGGTGGCAAACGTCGCGATTACCGCATCGGATACCGTCGAAGTGTTTCCGACCCTCTGGTGATGCGCAATGCTTAAGCTCCAGTCCGTCTCAGCCGGATTCGTCCACAGACCCGACACATTGAAGGCGCTCAGCACCGGTTGAAAAGTGGGCGCCGACGCGTTGCCGGCGACAATGAAGGAAACTGTCGGCTGCGCCGGATCATTGGTCGTCACGGTAAACGTTGCACTGCGCGGTCCCTCCGCAGTAGGCTTAAACCCGATGTTGTAGCCACATCGTAGTGTGTAGGGCAGCGAGATAGGCAACGTTCCGAAGAGCGTACAACTCGTAATATTACCGGCTGCGCGAAGATTCTGAACAATCGGCATCAATACGAAGTCGCCCGGATTGGCTCCGCCAAATGTGGCGCTGTTTATCGTGAGCGGTAATCCACCCAAGTTCTGCAAGGTAACCAAATCAGCTTGGGGTGTTGTAACGGAGTTGACCGGAATGCTGGAAAGTGTAGCGGATGCCGTCACATTCAAGACTGGCCGCGGCAGGAGAACTACCGTGTTGCCGGTTGTCGTATTGGTGGAAGGCGCATTTGCGAAGGTAAGATTGACGAGCGCGCCGTCCGCGCCAGCCACCGCCGGATTGAAGGTAACACTGAACCTGCAGACGTTAGCGCCTGTTGGCACTGCAAGAGTACCGGTGCCGGTCGGCAGCGACGTGCCGCCGATACAGGTTCCCGTGTTGAAGGTAAACAGGCTCGGCGTCCCAGGAAGCTGCGAGAAGTCCTGAAGCACGAGCGAGGTGATCTGGAGTGGAATCGTGCCGGTGTTGATCAGGGCGTAGTTTATGGTGACTTGCGCATCGCCGACCAATATTTGTGCCGGTAAAATTGGCGAGGTTATCGCAACTTGCGCGGTGGTCGTCGTGACGGGCGGTGGTGGAAGTATGTTACCGCCTCCGCCTCCACCGGATCCGCTTCCCGGTCCCGCAAATGTGACAGTGGCAATCGAGAGCGCTGCTATTGTTGCCAGCGTTGCGGCAAGCTTAAAGCGGCGTTTACATTTGCCGCCAATTGAAATTGAAGCAGCTTGAATTTTTGTTGAAGATTTCATTTTCGTTGTCCTTTTAAAATTGACCAACTATGGTTTGTGGTATTCATTGAGTGGCAAGCCGTTTGTCGAACAAAATTCGGTGTAGAGCGGAGGCTCGGTAACGGCAGGGTGCGTCGGTATCTCTTTTTCGTTGCGCTTTGTGAAACGTCTATTGCGTTCGATTCCTCCCGGGGCTCGATTGCAAAATTCGCATTCGCGTTGCGCGGAAGAGTGTGGATCAGCCCCTTCCGCGCACGGAATTGCTTTTGTGCTACTTACTTGTTGAAATTCGCCTTCGCCGACAAATTGGCATTGACCTGCACGACGCAGATGTTGGCTGTACCGGCACACGCACCGGACCAGCCAGCAAATGTCTTGCCTGCCAGAGGGGTCGCGGTCAGCGTGACTGCGGTGCCCGAAGCGACCGTCGCCTGACATGCGGCACCGCAATTGATACCACCGACATCGCTCGTGACCACGCCAGGATTACTGGTGCTGACTTTTAGTGTGACGTTGCCTGGCGTGCCGACGACAACGCCACCTCCTCCGCCACCACCGCCGCCCGCAGCGGAAGTCGCCGTAAAGGTCGCACCGACATCGACCTGACCGTTAACAATCACAGTACACGCCGCCGCCGCACCTGAGCAGTCACCTGTCCAGCCGGTGAAGGAACTACCGCTACCGGCGGTCGCGGTCATGGTGATGATGGATCCTGCTGCATAGGGTGTGTTGCAGATGATGCCGCAATTGATCGATTTATTTGCGGTGGTCACTTTGCCTTTGCCGGTGAGCACAACCGCGACCGCAGGCGGTGGCCCGGGCGGCGTGGCATCGCCTGGAAACACGTAGAGATACGCATTTTTAGTCGCGCCATTAAATGTTGCTGTCACCGTCACCGGCGTCGGCGCGGCCACGATAGCGTACACGCCTGCGTAGGACACGTAGATGGCACCTTCCGGAACCGTCACCATTGCCGGAACGGTGAATGACGCCGGATCGCTGCTCGTCAGCGCAATGATCGCGCCGCCTGCCGGTGCGGGATTTGTCAGGTACACGGCGTCGACAAAGAAAGTATCGATGTCAATATTGGCTGGTATCACCGGTGCAGGTGCCGCCGCGAGTGAATAAGTCATGGTCATGTAATCAAGACTCGCCGTACCCTGCCG
>JAYVXF010000155.1:0-5818 GCA_043793345.1 Betaproteobacteria bacterium
ATTGCCGTGTTTGTCATCGGCGTGACACTGGTGAAAGGTTTCGAGTCTGAGCGCGATGTGCGCATGACACCGGGCCAGACGGTATCCGAAGGTGGCTACCAATTCAAATTTGTGACGGTGGGCGACGCCACCGGGCCCAACTATTCCGCAGTGGAAGGCCGGTTTGAAGTGACTAAAAACGGCAACAGTGTGGCAATTCTGTCGCCGGCAAAGCGCACCTATTTCGCTTCCGGTCAAACGATGACCGAGGCGTCGATCGACAGCGGCCTGCTCCGCGATATTTACGTGGCCCTCGGCGAGCCGGTCGAAGGCGCGACCGATGGTGCGTGGGGGGTGCGCATTTACGTGAAACCGTTCGTCGACTGGATTTGGGGCGGCGCAATACTCATGGCGCTGGGCGGCATGCTGGCGTTGCTGGATCGCCGCTATCGCTTGAAGGTACGGGTGCGCCAGCCGGAAATATTGTCGCCCGCGCCAATGCCACCAGCACCTGCACCTGCCAACGCGAAACGACCCAAATCGGCGCGCCCTCAGACCGGCCCGCGCGCGGCCCAATAGCGGCAGAGGAACAACAATCATGCTGCGCACCTGGCGCTACTTTCTGCCGCTGGCGATTTTTTTCGGACTGTTGTGGTTTCTGTGGACGGGCTTATCGCTCAATCCGCGCGAGATTCCGTCGGCGCTGATCAACAAACCGGCGCCCGCTTTTGAATTGACACAGCTACATGCACCTGAAAAGAAACTTGGTCTCGCCGACATGAATGGCCAGGTGTGGCTGCTCAATGTCTGGGGCTCATGGTGCGTATCCTGCCGTTATGAGCATCCGTTCCTCAATGAGCTGGCGAAAGAGCAAGTGGTGCCGATCATCGGGCTCAATTGGAAAGATAAACCTGAAGACGCGAAAGCGTGGCTCGCGAAATTCGGCGATCCCTACAAAATCTCGGTGAGCGATCTTGACGGTCGCGTCGCCATTGACTACGGTGTCTACGGCGCGCCGGAAACATATGTGATCGACGCGGCAGGGATGATTCGCTACAAGTACACTGGGCCGATCGACGCTGATGTGCTGCGCGATAAATTGTTGCCGGTGATTCGTGGGTTGAAGAAATCATGATGATTGTTGATAGGGAAAAATCATTGAACACTAGCACTGGTGCGGCGTTTGGAGGATTATTGCTCCGTAAGGCGCGCCAGTGCTTGAGTTTTATATTTTTATTCTGCTGCATCGCCTTCGCAGCCCACGCGCAAACGCCAACACCCGCGCTGGCACCGATCTCACTCGAATTGGAAGTGCGATTGAAAAAACTCGAAACCGAATTGCGTTGTCTGGTTTGCCAGAACCAGACACTGGCCGAATCGCCGGCGGGATTGGCCGGCGACTTGCGGCGCGAAATCCGCCTGCTTGCAGACCAGAATAAATCGAACGAGGAAATCAAGGAACACCTGCGCGCGCGCTACGGCGACTTTGTGCTTTATTCGCCGCCGGTCGACGGCAAGACTTATCTATTGTGGTTCGGCCCGTTCGCTTTGTTGATCGGCGGCGCGATCCTGCTGTGGATCATGAATCGGCGCAGAGTCGCAAACTCCCGACCAACCGCGCCAGTCAGCGCCGAGGTGCTCACGCGTGCGAGCGCGATGCTAAAAGACGATTAGGCAAATCAACGTCGCGCTGCGCCCCAACTACAACGGCGCGCACATCACCACGCCTTCCTCAAACCAGCCGTTGGCTTTCATTTCCTCAATTTGCGAACTGCTCGTCGTATACCGATGGCTTGAGGTGCGTTCGCGATAGCGCGAATCCGTGAGCCGCGTCACGGCAAGCGTGCCAGGCGCGCAGCCCGTTGGTGCCACACTTTGGGTCGCGCTGTTGATCCAGAACGCGATGCCTTCATCTTTCCAGCCGCGGCTATTGCGTAGCAGCGCGCAATCGCGGCCGATAGCCGAATAAAAATGTGTGCTGGTCACGGACGAATAGAAACGGCAGACCGGCACTTGTGTCGCGGGGCGCAACTCGTTTGGCGCAGGTGGCGTGAACGCTTTGAATTGATAGCCGGTCCGGCTCCAACCGGAACCCGCGCGATCAAGTGCTGCTATGTCGGCGCTACTGTCGGTCAGGAAATAGCGCTTGATGTTGCCGTTATAGAATTCCTCCACCAGCGCCTCAGTGGCCGCCAACGCGGTCGGCGGCACGTAGTCAATGCGCAAATAATCATCGAGACCACCGCCGATATTGCGTTGCCGTGACAATAGATCGAGCGCTGCTTTGTTGCCGTTGACGTAGGCTTCGAAAAATGGAATCGCCCAGCCGAACACATCGTTCGCATAGCTCGACTCGTACGTATGCACCACGCCGCTCAAGGCCACCTGATAGCGCGCGCCGCGAAAATTATTCACCGCCTGCTCCATCATGAACATTGGCGCGGTGCTGTCAGCCGTGCCCGAAATGGAAAGATAAGGTGCGGTCACATTTTTAGCTGTTGCGTTGTTGTCCCCAAATGCGGGCAGCAAACGCTGGCCAGCGTAGGGCACATAGCCGACTGCCGCCTTGATGCGGGGGTCTTGCACGGTAGGCTTGGCAGATAGCCGAGGGTAGTTGTCGGTTAGCTGCGCGCCCAGCAGCCATGTCATGGTCGCGCCACCCATGCTGCCGCCAATGCCACCAATGCGCTCGGGGTCGATACGGGTGCCGAAGTCGGGATGCGCGAGCATCATGTCGATCACCGACTTTACGCTGAACGGTCGCAGCGCCTGCATCTCGACGATGCGGTCAAAATCACGAATGATGTAGAGGAAGTCACCGAGGGTATCAATCCGCAGGCGCGAAAAACGGCCGTCGCCGTGAAATGGTGCCGCGACGATATAGCCGTAGCTTGCCAGCCGCACCAGAAAATCAATTGACTTGCCGTCGACCGGGCTACCCGCCAGTCCGTGCGAAAACACCAGCATCGGCCAGCGCCCGCAGCCCGACGGTGCCGGGGAAATCGCGCTGCAAGGCTGACGCGCCAGCGCCGCTGCCTCGCCGCCGCGTTGCATGCGCGGTATGCGTTGGCCATCCGGCAGCAAATAATCGGCGCGGTTGTTGGTCGCGTCGGTCGGGTAGCAAGTAATGACGACAAAATCGACGAGCGAATTGCGGCGACTTGGATAGAGATCGTTATCCGGCACCACCGGGCTCGCTTTCAAGGTGCTGGCGGGCTCAAGCAGAATGTCGCCAACATAGTGGTCGTTCGCCCCGGACCAATAGTCGTCGATTGTTCCGCCGAGCTGCGCCAGTCGCGCAGTGTCGTGCGCAAGATTGGAGCAGGCGACCGGGAACCCACCCGGTGCCAATGGCGGCATCTCCACGCTTTGATTGCGCGCCGTCGCGAACACCGGCAACGGACCCGTGAACGCAGATTCGACACGCTGATTTTTAGTCGACGCGATACTGATACTGGTCAGCACGGAACAGACGCAGAGCAGCAACAGGTGCCGCCAAATAAGTCTAAGCCGATGTCGCATGGCATTCTCCAAAAACTATTTGCTTGGAACACGCAGATTGCATTTTGTTGCACATTAAAAAAACCTTGCTGCACTCAAAACACGGTCAGCAAATCCAATAACGGGCGTGGCGTGAAAACGTTACAGATAAATGTGTTCAGTCAGAGAGACAGGCGAGCGTCTGCGCGAAGGCTTTATCCTACAGCGACACGCTTGGCATCCGCCGCTCTGGCGCTTGCACGCATTGTTGAATAAACTGCCCACGCGAACAAATTAAATCAATTTTGCCGGGAGAAGCCATGAGATCGCGCGTTTTAATATTGGGCCCCATCGTCCTCACCGTCCTGTTATCGTCGTTTGTTTCGTGGTCAGCGAGCGCCAAAACTTTTCGCTGGTCTTCTTCGGGTGACGTGACGACGCAAGATCCGCACGGGCAGGATGAGACGTTCACAAAATCAATCAACAACATGATTTACGAGCGGCTTTTTCAGCCCGGCAAGGACATGTCGGCGACACCGTGGCTTGCGACCGGCTCGAAAATGGTGAGCCCGACCAAGCGTCTGGTCACGCTACGTAAAGACGTGAAATTTCAGGATGGCAGCGCGCTGACTGCTGACGACGTGGTGTTCTCATTTGAGCGCGCCGCCAAATCAAACCAGTACAAAACCTACGCGATTCCTGCCGGCGTGCCTAAAAAAATCGACGACTACACCGTTGAATTCACCACGCCCGTGCCGAATCCGGTCGGCCTGATTTATTTGGGCGAAGTACCGATCATGAGCAAAAAATGGGCTGAGAAAAATAACGCGGTATTGCCACAGGATTTCAGCACCAAGCAGGTGACCTACGCCTCGCGCAATGCGATGGGGACGGGACCGTTCAAGCTGGTTTCGTTTGATCCGGGTATCAAGACGGTGCTTGCGAAAAATACGGACTGGTGGGGCATCAAGGACGGGCGCTTCGAGGGCAATATCGACTTGATCGAGTATCGCCCGATCAGCAACCCCGCCACCCGCATGGCCGCATTGCAATCCGGCGAGCTCGATTTTGTGCTCGACCCTGCAGTGCAGGACATCGCCAAACTCAAAGAAGACCGCAACCTCAAAGTCTGGGAAGGTGACGAGACGCGCGTCATCACGATCACGTTTGATCAGGCACGCGATGAATTGCTGTTCTCGGATGTGAAGGGCAAGAATCCATTCAAAGACAAACGCGTGCGCATGGCGCTGTATCAAGCCATTGACGTGAATGCCATCAAGACCACGATCATGCGCGGGCTGTCAACGCCCACCGCGCTCGCCACACCGAGCCCGCTGGCTGAAGGCATTCCCGCCGCGATGGACAAACGATTTCCGTTCGATCCGGTTATCGCGAAGAAATTGTTGACCGATGCGGGCTACCCGAATGGTTTCGGCTTCACGCTGCATTGCCCGAATGACCGCTACGTGAACGACGAAAAAATCTGCGTCGCGCTCGCGAGCATGTGGGCACGCATCGGCATCAACGCCAAAGTTGAGACGATGCCGAAAGCGCAATATTTTCAGCGCACGCCGAAGAAAGAATTCAGCGCCTGCATGCAAGGCTGGGGCGATAACAACCGCGATGCCATGTTCACCTTGAAGCCGCTGTTTCACAGTCTCAATGACAAGGGCGCCGGTGACACCAACTACGGCAATTTCAAAAACGTCGCACTCGATGACTTGATCGACAAGGCCGAAGTTGAAATGGATTCGGCGAAACGGCAGGCGTTCATCAATCAGGCGGTCGAGCTGGTGAAAAACGAAGTGCTGGTGATTCCGCTGCATCGTCAGGTGACGCCGTGGGTGACGCGTGCGAACGTGACGCTGATTCACCGCTCGGATAATAAATTTGCGCCGCTGTGGGTGACGATTAAGTAGATTGATCCGCTGTCATTTCGACCGAAGGGAGAAATCTGCTTTTGCCTTGCATCGTCAACAGCAGATTTCTCCCTTCGGTCGAAATGACAATTTTTTGTGGCGCCAACCAAGTGTTACGCGGCGACGACGGAACGACGAGACACCATCCACAAACCAACAAACGTAAGTGCCCCATTGATAATCAACAACTCCAGCCCGATTTCATAGCTGCCAAATAGCGCGCGCTGATATTTGTCGATGAAAAAACAAATGACCGGCGCAGCTACAGCGATGTAAGGCACAAGCCGATCACGCACCACACGCCGCGTGAGAATCCCGAACGCAAACAACCCCAGTAACGGCCCATAGGTGTAACCAGCGAGTTTCAGGATCAGCCCGATCATGCTCGGATTGTCGGCCCACTTGAACACCATCACCAGCGCCAAAAACAGCAGCGCAAA
>JAYVXF010000156.1:0-5816 GCA_043793345.1 Betaproteobacteria bacterium
CGTGCTGCTGATTCACGGCTCAGGTCCCGGCGTCACCGCGTGGGCGAATTGGCGCCTCACCATTCCAGCGCTCGCTGAAAAATTTCGCGTGGTCGCACCCGATATGGTCGGCTTTGGCTATACCGAAAGAGCCGCCAACGCACGTTACAACATGGCCGGCTGGATCGATCACGCGCTCGGTTTTATGGATGCGTTGAAGATTGATCGCGCGCATGTGCTCGGCAATTCATTCGGTGGTGGCCTCGCTCTGGCGCTGGCCATTCGCGCGCCTGATCGCGTGCAGCGGCTGGCGTTGATGGGTAGCGCAGGGGTCTCGTTTCCGATCACCGAGGGGCTCGACCGGGTGTGGGGATACACGCCCTCCATCGACAACATGCGCGGCCTCCTGGATGTATTCGCGTTTGATCGCACGCTGGTCAATGATGAGCTCGCGCGGATGCGTTACGAGGCGAGCATTCGTCCGGGATTTCAGGAGGCGTTCGCCGCCATGTTCCCGGCACCGCGCCAGCGTGGTGTCGATGGCTTGGCGAGTAGCGAGGATTCGATTCGCGCGCTGCAACACGAAACACTCATCATCCATGGCCGCGAAGACAAGGTCATCCCGCTGGACAATTCCTATCGCTTGCTGTCACTGATCTCGCGCGCGCAACTGCATGTCTTTGGCCGCTGCGGACACTGGACGCAGATTGAACATGCGGCAAAATTTAATCAATTGATGACGAATTTCTTTGCCGATTAGTGGCACGGCGGCACATCAAAGCAACACCTCAAAGCGCACCCCGCTGCCGTCCGCCAAGTTATGTGCGCTTGCCCGGCCGTGGTGAAACTCGGCGATGAGTCGAACGATGGTCAAGCCCAGGCCGAGGTGGCTGCCACATTCGATGCTACCGCCGCACGGGGCGACCAACCCGCCGCGCGGGGCGACCAACCCGCCGCGCGGAGCGACCAAGCCGGCGCGCGACGAAACCATCGAGCTAAATAAATTTGCGGAAATTTCCGGGGAAAGTATCGCCCCTTTATTTTCTACATCGATGCGAATCTGCTTGCCTGACTTCGCGAGCGTCACCGTCACCGCTGTGCCAGAGCGCGCAAAATCAACCGCGTTTTGCACCAGCTTATCGAGCATTTGCGCAATCGCGTCGGGGATAGCGTCGAGCATGATCGGCGCGTCGGGTACGGACAAATTGAAAAGCGTCGACGGAAAAGCCAGCCGATAACCTTCCACGCAGCCCGCAATCAGTCGAGTGATATCGCAGTGTTCCAGTTCCGAGCCAGCCAGCATGCTCTCAAGCTGCGCGGCCTCCGACATGCGCGAGATTAGCGATGAAAGCCGCTGAACGCCTTCGTCCGCCCGCGCCACGTAGATTTTTCCATCCGCCGAAATATCGGTCGCGCGCAGATTGTCGAGCGACGATCGCACCACGGCGACAGGCGTACGCAATTCATGCGACAGCCGCGCCGCCATCTGTTCGAGATAATGGTTGTAATGCGATAACCGCAGCAGAATGGCTTCCAAAGAATGCGACAGCGCACCGATTTCATCTTTTGCATTGGAGCCGGAAATAGTGCCACGAATGCGACCCTGCGCATCAATCGCCGTCTCGGCCTCTCGTTGCAGCACGCGCACACGGTAGGCGAGCCGCCAGGCAAAAATAAGCAGCGCGCCGAAACCGACCAGTAACACCACCAGCGTCATCGCCAATAACGATTCCAGCGCGGCCACCTTGATCGCCTGCGAACCGCTCGTCGTCTCCTCGACAACGACAGCCGCGATGATGTTGTCGCCTTGCCATATCGGCTCGGCAGCCGACATCACCGTCGCGCGGCCATCGCTTGCGTTGCGGGGATAGGCAGTCGGCTGGCCTGACAAGGCACGATCCACTTGGCGCATCACCGCGCGCGTTGCGTCGGCCGGATCTTCACTGGGCGCATTTGCAGGATCGTCAGCAAACAGGCGAACGACAGGGCGAATCGCCGACGTGTAGAGCTGCTGAAATATTCCGGGCGGCAGTTTTTTTGTCTCGCGCACATTCAGCGCGCCCGCCAGCCCGCGCACATGCAAGCGCGCATCAACCACCCATATTCGCGTCGCCGTTTTTGCAGCGACACCAAGAATTTTCTCGATCTCGTCCGATGGTAAATATGCTCCGCCAAGTTGCGCAGCGGTCTCCGGATCGGCGCTGCCGAACAACGCCAGCAATTTGCGGCGTTCCGCCTGCTCTGCTTCGTTTTCAGATGCCTGCGTGATAAACAACTGCGGTCGATCCGACAGCGTCACTGACAATAGCTTGGCCCCACTCACCAACACCTGTCGCTGGCCTTCGCGCAGTAGCTGCTCCATTTGCTGCACGAAACGAAAGCCGATGACAGGAATCAGCAACAACAACAGCGCGATCAGCAACAGCTTCGCGCGGATACTTTGAAAGAACGGTGGAATCGCCATCACTGCAGATAACGCGCCGCGCCACGTGGCATCAGAATTCGCACACAACGATTGCGAAACACGAGAGCTGGCGCGGATCGCAGGCAATAAATGCCCGAAACGCCGCACCAGTGCTTGTGTTTGCCGTCTTTATGCGGCATGCCAGCGATAACCCATGCCGTACACCGTTTCAATCTCATCAAACGCTGCGTCGACCGCAATAAATTTTTTGCGGATGCGTTTCATGTGCGATGTGATCGTGTTGTCGTCCACGGTGAGCTCGGCCTCACGCATCAACTGGTCGCGATTTTTGACGTGCCCCGGAAATTTCACCAGCGCATGCACCATCCAGAATTCAGTGACGGTCAGCACCACGTCGGTATTTTTCCAGACGACGAGCAGTCGATTGATATCGAGCTCCATATCGCCGCGACGCAATACATCTTCGGCACGTGCGGGAAGCTTCATCGCCTCCATGCGCCGAAACAACGCCGCGATGCGCGCCAGCAAATGCGGCATGCTAACGTCCTTGGTGACGTAGTCATCTGCACCCATTCGCAGCCCCGACACCACATCAAAATCACTGTCACGCGCGGACAGAAAAATAATCGGCAGCGAAGCCGATAACGCACGCAGGTCGCGGCACAGGGCGAATCCGCCGTCGATCTCGTCCCCCAAACCAATGTCCAGAATCGCCAAGTCTGGTAACCGGTTTTTGAATGCGGCATGCGCCTCTGCACGCGCCGCAAACGTCTCCACCTCGTAGCCTGCGCGCGCCAGCGCGTCGCGATAATTCTGGCGAATCGTTTCGTCGTCTTCAACAATTGCGATGCGTTTTCCCATCTGCCTCATTCCAATCCGCTGGTGCGTTTAAGTGTGCCTCGAATATACCGTAACGCCTTGACAGTGGCGGATCGGGAACGTGCCACAGCATTTTTTTGCCACATTCGATCCGAAGCCTGTCATTTTTCACACCCCTTTGTTGCCCCGATGGCCGCGCCCAATGAGCGTCTGACTCACCACCGGAGAAAGCAATGCGCATGACAGGGCCAAGCAACCAAGCGGCATCACATCCACATACAGACCGTCTGCAATTCAAACTGTGGGACTTTTTGAAAATGTTTGTCGCCACCGTCGCCTGTGGTGTCGCGGTCAGCGCGGTCGCTGCCGCCATTGCGCTGGTGCTGGCGCGCGAAGCCTACGCCGCCGCGCCCAGCGTACCCGGCGTTAGCGTGCAATCAACGCATGCAGTATCGAGCGCCGACTCTGACCCCGATACCGAAGCCTACCCCGGCACGCTCGTCATCGGCAGTGGCTGCGACGGTGAAGCGGTTGATGCATTGGAGCGTGATTGGAAAGTCGTTGTTAACGGAAACAATATTGATGTTCGCGTGATGCAGACCTTTGTGATCCCGGATGGCGAGGCGAGTGTTGCGACATTCAACGCCGCGCTGCCGTCTGGTGCACGCCTGTTGCGCTTGACGGCACACACGCCCGGCGCAATATGGCAGGGAAAAATAGTTGACGCCGCCGCGCACGCTGCCTTGAGCGCCGCCGATTTTCGCCGCCTCGCGCGCCAGCGGCGGTTGATTGTGCAAAACGACGCGGGCGCTATTTCGACTGACGCCATTATCAATATTGCCGCAGCAGAATCAGTGACCGTCGAATACACCTATCGCCTCGCCCTTGCCGAGGCCACGCACACGCAGACCCTCACGATGGCGCTGGCTAACGACCACGATCCATTACGCCCGAACCAGCGCGCGGCGCGCGGCGCGGTGTGGGTGGAATGGATCGGCAACAAACCGGCAGCGCTGGTGCGCATGCCGGGCAACGCGACGCTTGAAACGACAGGCGCACAAATCAGCGGCCTTTCGTGGATTGCGCCGCTACTCAATGCCGATGCCCGCTTTCAACTTGCGTGGTCGATGTAGACCACCAAGCACAGAACCTCGGAGCGCGACGCTTGCGTGCACTGCACCCCTGTGCGCAGCAAAGCGCAGGCGTCCTCTGAGCCACATCACATAAAAGCGAGATTAAATTGCCAAAAAAACTTCTACTCCGCGTTGGTTTCATTATTTTTCTGATGGTGCTGATCCTCATTCCATTGCAGATGATCGGCGGCATCGTTCGTGATCGAGAGCAATTGCAGCGGCAGGTCGAAGACACCGTTGCCGCCAGCTTCGCAGGACCCCAGCGGGTGGTAGGCCCCGTACTCGTGATGCCGTATGTCGAACGTGTGATCGAGATCATGACCGATGACAAAGGCAAGGTCACAACGCGCACCGTCGAGCACGAGCAACAAATCGTATTGATGCCGACGCAATTAAATTACGACGGCGCGGCCGACGTGGAGGCGAAATACAAAGGCCTCTATAAGACACTCGTGTATCAAACCAAGGGTATTTGGCGTGCGCGATTTGACGTGCCGGTGCATGCAGGCGTTACGGCAAATCCAGCCACGATTACGTTCGGCACTGCCTACCTTGCGTTTGGCTTAAGCGACGTACGCGGGCTGCGCGGCACGCCCAAAATCACCTGGGATGGCCGCGACGTCAATGTGGCGAATGGTGCAAAGCTTGCAGCACTCGGCGACGGCGTGCACGCCGACTTGGGCACCTTGAATACACGTGACGCGCAGCAGGTCGATGTGACCGTCAATATGGATCTGGGCGGGACGCGCTCACTCGCATTCGCACCGGTCGGCAAGACCACCGTGGTGCAGCTTCGCGCCACGTGGCCGCACCCGAATTTTGGCGGACGCTTCCTGCCGCAAGCAAAAAAGATTGACGAGAATGGCTTCACCGCACGCTGGGAAATATCACATCTGGCCAGCAAGAATGGCGGCATACTGCAGCGCGCGCCAAAAGAAGCGCTGCCGCTCGAAACGTTTGATGTTTCGTTCATCGACCCGGTCAATATTTATCAGCAGGCTGAGCGCGCAGTGAAATACGGCGTGCTTTTTATTGCGCTCACGTTCGCCGCGTTCTTTTTGTTTGAGACGCTGAAAGACTTGCGCATTCATCCCTTGCAGTACGCCCTGGTGGGTCTGGCGCTTGCGGTATTTTTCTTGCTGCTGGTGAGTCTGTCTGAGCACATCGGTTTCCTTAGCGCCTACCTTGTCGCCAGCTTCTCGTGCGTGTTGTTGATCGGCTTTTATCTTTCGCACGTGCTCGGCGGCTGGCGGCGCGGCGCTGCCTTCGCGACCAAGCTCGCGCTGCTGTACGGCGTGCTCTACGGCTTGCTGCTGTCAGAGGATAACGCGCTCATGTTGGGCGCGCTGTTGGTGTTTGTGGCGCTGGCGGCGACGATGGTGCTGACACGGCGGATTGATTGGTATCAACTCGGCACCAATGGCAAACACCCCGCGAAGGCGTAGATGTGGGCGCAGGGC
>JAYVXF010000157.1:0-17554 GCA_043793345.1 Betaproteobacteria bacterium
CGCAATGGACAAGCGCGCGTTTCGCGAAGCGCAACTTGCAGCCAGAAAGGAAATCGAGCAGATTGCCGCGCGGTTTCACCGCGAGGGCTGGAAAGAAGCCTTTGGCTCCAGCGGCACCGCGAAAGCGCTGGGCATTATTCTTACCGAAAACAGCATCACCACCGACGGTATCAGTCTTGAGGGCCTCGAATGGTTGCGCGATAAAGCGATCAAGGCGGGTGGTTTCAAATCACTCGTTCTGGCCGGCGTCAAGGGCGACCGTGTGCCGGTCTTGACGGGTGGCCTGGCGATCATGCTCACGGTGTTCGAAGAGTTGCAACTGACGCGCATGGCCGTCGCCGACACGGCGCTGCGCGATGGCGTGTTGCACGACCTGCTCGGTCGCAGCCAGCACGAAGACATTCGCGACGCGACGGTCGAGGCGATGTCGAAGCGCTATCATGTCGATCAAACGCAGGCCACACGGGTGAAGCAACTGGCGCTCGGCTTTTTCGAATGCATCGACGAATCGGCCGACGCGGAAATCGCTTTTCAGCGCCGACAAAACCTGGCGTGGGCATGCCGCTTGCACGAGATCGGCATCGACATTGCGCAAGCGGGATTCCACAAACACTCCGCCTATGTCATCGCCAACGCCGATATGCCGGGCTTCTCGAAACGCGAACAGGCGGTACTCGCGACGCTGGCACTCGCGCTGCGCGGCAAGCTCGCCAAGGTCGCGGCCGACTTGCCAAAGGAGCCGTCGTTTGCGGCAAAAGTACTGTGTCTGCGATTGGCGGTGCTGCTGTCCCGCAGCCGACGCAGCGTCGAGCCAAAACGGTTCGGGCTTGCCAAAGTGAATACTGATTTCAGGCTTTCCGTTGACGCGGCGTGGCTCGAAGCCAACAGCCTGACTGACTACGAGCTGCGTCAGGAAGCGGAGGAATGGGCGCGGGTTGGCATTAAATTGGAAATTGTGCCGACGGTTGCGTAGTAAAGCAGATCGGCGCGCAGCCTCGCATTTATCGTCGTATTAAGCCTTCAAAAAGTCCAGCGTTGCAAATTTCCCCTGCAAAATTTTGCCCGATTCCAGCCCCCACCATTTATCGATCACGGTGGCGTACATGCTGCGGAAATCAACCGCGAACGGCAGATTGCCATTGCCATCGAGGCGGCTCAATTCCGGTGGCTGTCCGTAGATGCCGCCAACGACTTTGCCGCCGGTGACGAAGTGGGCGTTGGCAGTGCCGTGATCGGTACCGCCGCTTTGATTTTCTTTCGGGCGGCGACCAAATTCGGCGTAGGTCATCACCAGCGTGGCATCCCAGCGATTCAATTCGACCAATGCAGATTTCAGCGCGCTGATGCCTTCGGCTAATTCCTTGAGCAGGTTCGCCTGGATGCCGAGCTGTCCCGCGTGGGTGTCAAAGCCCGACAAGGTGAGCCGGATGGTTGCCATGCCGGCATTGCTCGCGACCAGTTGCGCGGCGGTGCGCACTTGATTGCCAAAACCGTTCTTTGGAAATTCGGTTTTAAACACGCGATTGGTATTGAGCTTTGCTGCGGCGTGGACGATTTCATTTTCCACGGCCAGTAAATGTTTTAACGCGGCATTGCGTGCGTCACTGCCCGTTTGTGCGAGTTTGGCGTTGCGTAAAAATTGCGCCGTATCAGCCAGCGCGATGGTGCGCACACCCAAGCCCGACAGTGGCCCCATATCGCTCGATCCTACCACCACGCCGTCGGCTGCAAACTGGCGCGGGGCGGGCGTTTGCGCGAACACGCGCGCCAGCCAGCCGGCCTCTAGATACTCGTCGCTTTTCGAGGCAGTGTCCCAGATTTCGATGGAGCGAAAGTGTGAGAGGTTTGGATTTGGATAGCCGAGTCCCTGCACGATGGCGAGCTCCTTGTTCTGCCACAGTGGCAACAACGGTTGCAATGACGGATGCAAGCCCTCCTGCCCGGTGAGCTGCAAAACCTGATCGCGCGCAATCGCGATGCGCGGACGCAATTGTGTATAGAGCGGATTGGCGTAGGGAATCACGGTGTTGAGCCCGTCGTTGGCACCTTTTAATTCAATCAGCACCAGCAGCTTGGTGTACGGCGTTACAGCAACCGCCGTTGGCGGTGGAGCAGCCGCAGGTGACGTTGCGGCCCACGCCACGCCGTTCAGCGTGCCGATCAGCGGCACGCTGCCCATCGCGCCGAGTGTAGTGGTCAAAAAATGGCGGCGATTCATATTGGTCTCCAATTATTTCAGTTGGTACGCCGGATCAACGACGAGTTGTCGCACCAGCTCGGCAGGATTATCGTTGCGAGCCAGCGCACGCAACGGCGCCATCGGCAACACCACGCGGGTCATCTCGGGCACGCCACTGGCCACCGACAGGCCATGTTCGCTGTCAACAAAACCCTTCGCCCATTTGTCGAGATTCCAGTGAATGCCGCCCATCTGCCGCTCCATTTGCCGCTGCATGCGCGCTTCGCGTCCCGGTGGTGGCGCGTCGCCGTTGGCAGCGGCCATATCGTCGACCGAGCGCATCGCGACATCCATGCGGTCTTCATTTTTGAACAGTCGATCGAGCAATTGTTTGCGTCCGAGCAGCGTGGCCGAATTAATCCACGCCTCGCCGCCGGGCCAGCCTTTCACGTTTGGTGGCGCGAAAACATTCTGGCCGAGCAGCGCGCTGGCGAGTACGAATGGGCGCAGATTGGCGGTCTCGATCTCGAACGTTTTCATCGTACCGACTACAAACTCCACCGGCGACTTGATCAACGCGGCGCGATTTTCCGGCGCGTAAAAAGCGTCTGAAATGAGCATCGCACGCATCAGCTTTGCGATGTTGTAGCCGCTCTCCTGAAACATCGCCGCCAGCCGCGCCACTTCACGCTCGTCCGGCACGGTGGAGACAAATTCTTTCCACAATTTACGGGTGATGAATTGCGCGGTTTCGGGTTTGCTCAACAACACGTCGATCACCTGATCGCCATCGAAATTGCCGCTTTTGCCGAGCACGGTCTTGTTGCCAACGTCGTGTATGGCGCGGCGAAACATGAAATCTCCCGCTTCACGATCCACGCTCCAGCCGGTAAAAGCGCGCGCCGCTTCCTTGATGTCCTTTTCGCCATAGTGGCCTTCGCCGAGCGTGAACAGCTCCATCACTTCGCGGGCAAAATTTTCGTTGGGACTTTCTTTGCGGCTGTTGGCACCATCGAGATAAATCAACATCGCCGGATCGCGGCCGATTTCGCGCAGCAGCGAGCCAAAATTGCCGAGTGCGTTGCGCCGCAGCAGCACGTTCTGCCGATACATGAGCGGCGTAAATCGGACTTTTTGCTGGCTGGTGGCAAAATGGTTATGCCAAAACAGCGTCATCTTTTCAGTCAACGGTGATGGTGTATTGAGCATTTCGCGGAACCACCATTCGCGCAATTGAAACGCATGCTCGGCATTTTTTCTATTCTCCATTTGCCGCTCTTCGGGCGACATCGCTTGCCGCTTCGCCGGTGCCAGCGGCAGGTCATTCACCCAAGCCGGTGGCGGTGTGGTTGCGGCGGTTGATGCGGCGGCCGATTTGATGAGCTGGTCTGCCGCGGCAGTGCGGGAGAGTTTGGCAAATGCGCGAATATCGCTGCTCGATGCGGCGAACCCGGTGCGACCGAGAAGATGCCGCGCACCGTCGGGTCCAATTGCCGCATCCTGCGCAAACGTGCTGGACGCAACACCAAAGGCCAGAACTATCGGGAAAATTTTCTTCAACATTTCATCCGCCTCGTAAAATCATTTACGCTTAAAAATATCTTTGGCTGCAGGTGCCGGGCGTTGCGTAGCCGGCTTCACCGTTTATATCGTCGGCCGACGCGATCGTCTGGGAAATCACAAAGGCGAGGAAGCATGAGACGCCGACAATCGCGACGTACTTCAACAACACTGGCAAGCTTCGCTTCACGTAAGTCGGCCTTTGATTGCGCGCGTGTCAGGATTATTTTGGCTTATTGGCGGCGCGTTTTTGATGCCACGCCTTCATCTCTTCCTTATCGAGGAAACCATCTTTGTTGGTATCGATCTCGTCGAAATGTTTGGCCAGCCGCGGCAACGCGACCGCTTCAGCGCGGCTGATTTTGCCGTCGCCGTCTTTGTCTGCGGCTTTCAGACGCTCATGCTTTTGGTGCGCACGTTCGCCCTTGCCATCGGCTGGCGGCGACAAGGGGGCTTCGGCAAAAGCGAGCGACGCGCCCAGACTTGCCGACAGCAATGCAGTGAATAATGTAACGGTTACTTTTTTCATGATGTTCTCCAGTAGAGTTGAAATAACTGCCCGAGTACCAGCAGGTTAAACAATAGAACGCGTAAAGTCGTTACCGGTTGCATAAGCTTGGTAACGGCATGTAACGATTGCAGTTCCGCCCGGCGCGATCGCCGTTTTTACTAACATTTGCTTACAACTGCAGTTACAGTTTCAGCACTGCGCCATCCTAGCCACCGCTAACATGCAGCCATGACTACTGCCCACCCCAACCCGAACACACACAGCCTTCCGCGCCACCGCATTCTGGTGGTTGATGACGATTTGCGGCTGCGCGATTTATTAAAACGCTACCTCACCGAGCAGGGCTTCGCGGCCGATACCGTGCCCGATGGCGCCGCACTTGATCGCGCATTCACCCGCAACCGCTACGATCTGGTGGTGCTCGACGTGATGCTTCCGGGTGAAGATGGATTCGCGATCTGCCGCCGCGTGCGCGCTTCCACCTCGGCGGAAACCAATATTCCGATCATCATGCTGACCGCCAAAGACGATGATGTGGATCGCATCGTCGGCCTCGAGATCGGTGCCGACGACTACATGGCCAAGCCCTTTAATCCGCGTGAGCTGGTCGCGCGCATCAATGCGATATTGCGCCGCCAGACGCCGCTACCGACACCGGGTGCTCCGGCCGAGACCGATACGGTGGTAGAGTTTGGCCCGTTCAGTTTGAATCTCGGCACGCGCGCGTTGCTGCGCGATGGCAAATCACTACCCATGACGACCGGCGAATTCGGCTTGCTGAAAGTGCTGGTCGAACACGCGCGACTGCCGCTGTCGCGCGACAAACTCACCGAGCTCGCACGCGGTCGTGAACACGATACGTTTGATCGCGCCATCGATGTGCAGGTGTCGCGATTGCGCAAACTTCTCAGCGAGGATCCATCCAATCCGCGCTATGTGCAAACGGTGTGGGGGCTGGGCTATGTGTTTGTCCCGGACGGGCAGAAGCATGCATAGGAAAATGAGCCGCGAAGTATTGACCGAAGGGGCGCAACATCCGCGCGCGTCCTCCTTCCCCTGGCCACAGGGGAAGGCCGGGATGGGGTCGATGCATGGATCGACCGCCGCGGCGACCGGGTACACAAACGGCCGATCAGGCAATTGCAAATCGACTTTTGCCCGCTAATATGCGCGCGCCAGGTATCAAATCATTCATACCGAAATCCCTGCTAGCCCGCACCGCAATCGTCATTGCGCTGGCACTGGTGGCGAGCCAGCTCGCATCGGTACTATTGTTTCGCTATTACTCGCAACAGCCGCGCGTGCAGGTCGTTGCGGCGGGCTACATCAGTCATCTGAAAACCATCCGCGCCGCGCTCGAAGTTATTCCGACGGCGCAGCATCGCGACTTTCTCGTGAAGCTTCGCGAGGAAAAAGGCATTCGCGTCATTCCACCGCAACGCATCACCGAAGCGCTGGAGGCGGCGCCGGACACACCTGCCATCCGCGCCGCGCGCGAACGAGTGCGCGACCAGTTTGGAGTGGAAGCAGATATTTTTGTGTACCAACGACCAGCGCGCCCGCAGTTGCAACAATCGCCCGATGGCAAGCAAGTCTTCCCTCCACCGGCACTAATCACCAAGCTGCCGGTCGGCACATCGTACTATTGGGTGGTGTTTCCGCGCAGCCGCGTGCTCGATCCGGATTTTTCGCTGGCGTGGATTGGCTGGGGCTTGCTGGGGATGGTGCTGTCATTGGCGGGAGCGGTGTTTCTGATGTGGCGCGTCAATCGTCCACTGGAGGCATTGGCCAGCGCGGCGCGCGAGCTGGGTCGGGGCGCCAACCCGCCGCCGGTCACTGAAATGGGTCCTGGAGAAGTCAGGGCCGTCGCGACCGCGTTCAATCAAATGCGCACGGATTTGACGCGGCTCGATCAGGAGCGCGCGACTTTTTTGGCCGGCGTCTCGCACGACCTGCGCACGCCACTGTCGCGCCTGCGACTCGGTGTGGAAATGCTGCCCGCCGACCCCGCCACGCGCAATGATCTGGAAAAAGATATTGAGGACATCAATGTCGTGATCGACCAGTTTCTCGATTTCGCGCGCGATGAATCCGGTGAGCCGCCGCAGCAGATGAACCTCACGCAACTCGCACTCGGCGCGGTCGAGCGCGCGTCGCGCATGCAGGTCGCGGCGATGACCGATCTCGCCGAGTTGCCGCCGCTGATGCTGCGGCCGATCGCCATGCAACGCGCCATTGATAACCTCGTCAACAATGCGGCGCGGCATGGCGGTGGCGACATCCTGATTCAAACGCGGCGCGTTACTGCCGGTGGCACTGCTTCAATCTTAAGCGTGCTTGATCGCGGCCCGGGAATTCCCGCGCACGAAGTGGAGCGGCTCAAGCAGGCCTTCACACGAATTGACAGCGCACGCAGCGGTGAGTCCGGTGCCGGACTGGGCCTCGCCATCGTCGAGCGCATCGCGCGCATGCACGGCGCGAAATTTGATTTGCTGCCACGCGCGGGCGGCGGGACCGAGGCGCGGTTGACGTTCGCGGCGTAGATCGGACTGTCCATTCGCGCACCTCGCGTCGAACGCGAGTCTTGCCCCTTTCCAAAGGGAAACTGAGAGGGATTTGCGGTGGTGCGTGAACGCGGTGATTGCCTTTTGCGCTGTCGCCTACTTTGTTGGAACAGTTGCAGGTGCGCGGGTGAACTTCACTGCGTAATGTCCAAACCCTAGCACTGGCGCGCCTCGCAGCCCATAAATGTGCTGTATGCCGCGCCAATGCTAGAGCTTGACTGTGTCCAAATAGCTTGTCACATCAGCGCCGCCCCACCGCGCGATCCAAGCCACGCACACAAAACCGGGGAACACAGGCGTGCCGCAAAACTGCCAATTGACTCCGCCCCCGCCTGCCCATATCCTGTTCATTCACAAAGGCAAGCGGTCGAACTGGCGCGGCCAAGAACATAAAACGCAAAAACGGTTTGTTGCCACGCGTGAAAAAACCCGAATCGCTTTTCTCTTTTTTCGCAGCATCCACCAACACCAATCCGGAAACCCCATGTCCCTATTCAACACCTCCATCGCCGGCAGCCTGCCCAAACCCACCTGGCTCGCCGAGCCCGACAAACTCTGGGCACCGTGGAAACTTTCCGGCGCGGAACTGACCAGTGCCAAGCGCGACGCCACGCTGCTGTGGATCAAGGAACAGGAAGACGCCGGCATCAATATCATCGGCGATGGCGAACAATCGCGGCAGCATTTCGTGCACGGCTTTCTTGAATTCGTTGATGGTGTCGACTTCGAACACCAGGTAAAAAAGAAAATACGTGACAACCGCTACGAGGCAATGGTGCCCGTTGTGGTCGGCCCCATCAAGATGAAGGGTCGCGCGCATCAGACCGAAGCGCGCATCGCCAGGGCCCACACCACCAAACCACTCAAATTCACCCTGCCAGGCCCAATGACGATTATCGATACCATTGCTGACCGCCACTACGGCAGCAAAGAAAAACTGGCGATGGCGTTCGCCGAATTATTGAATCAGGAAGCGCGCGCGCTGGAGGCCGACGGCGTGGATGTAATCCAGTTCGACGAACCGGCCTTCAATTTATACATGGACGACGTGAAAGCCTGGGGCATCACCGCGCTGCACCGCGCCATCGAAGGCCTCAACTGCACGACAGCCGTACACATCTGCTACGGCTACGGCATCCAGGCGAATGTCGACTGGAAAAACACGCTGGGTGGCGAATGGCGTCAGTACGAGGCGATATTTCCGGCACTCGCGAAAAGCAAAATAGACCGCATCTCGCTCGAATGCGCCAACGCCAAAGTGCCTCCGCAGCTATTGGCGCTGCTCGACGGCAAAGAAATAATGGTCGGCGTGATTGACGTGGCGAGCGATGTCGTCGAGACACCAGAACAGGTTGCTGCGACGATTGAAATGGCGCTGAAATATGTGACAAAAGAAAAACTTTTTCCGTGTACCAACTGCGGGATGGCACCGATGCATCGGGATATTGCGTTGGCGAAGTTGAGGGCGATGTGCAAGGGGGCGGAGTTGGCACGGGAGATGTTTGACTGACGGCGACAGGAAGAATGCCGGTCGATCATCCCGGCGCCAAGAAAAAAACCAACGTAATATGCATGTGTTACTGTTCACAAAATAAAAAAGCAATCGCGCGCCAGAACCTGTCAGGGAGAATTTAATTCCACGGAGTTTTTGATGCCACGCACGCGATTTCCAATTCCATTTCTTCTTGCTGCCCCCTTCTCGCTGCTGCTCGCTTTTGCACCGGTCGCGCATGGCGATGTCACGTTACAGCCGCTGGCGACCGGCTTATCGGCTCCCGTCGATATCGCCAATGCCGGTGACGGCAGCGGACGATTATTTATTGTTGAGCAGGCGGGGAAAATTCGCATTATCCAAAATGGCACGCTGCTGGCAACGCCGTTTCTGGATATTCAACCGGTGGTTAATGCTGGCGGTGAACGCGGCTTGCTCGGCCTGGCTTTTCATCCGCAGTACGCGACCAATGGCCGCTTTTTTGTCTTCTACACGACCAAACCGATCAACGGTCTTGCCGATGGCGATGTGGTGATCGCGCGCTATCAGCGTTCCGCCACTGACGCCAACCTCGCTGAGGCAACCTCTGCGCAGGTGATTGTTAGCGTGCCGCATTCAACTTTTTCGAACCACAATGGCGGCGCGCTCAGATTCGGGTCGGATGGGTACTTGTATATCGGCGTTGGCGATGGTGGCGGCAGCGGTGACCCAAACAATAACGGACAAAACCGAAATACATTGCTGGCAAAAATTCTGCGCATCGATATCAATGCCGCAACCTACGTCATTCCGCCGACCAATCCATTCGTCGCTACCGCAGGTGTGAGGGCCGAGATCTGGGCCTACGGCGTACGCAATCCATTTCGTTTCAGCTTTGATCGCCTCACCGGAGATTTCTATATCGGTGATGTCGGCCAGGATCTACACGAGGAGGTGAATCAGCAAGCTGCGGGCTTCGCGGGCGGCGCAAATTATGGCTGGCGCATATTTGAGGGCTTCAGTTGTTTCAATTCGCCAACATTGCCGCCGAATTGCGCCACACCGCCTGCCGATTACGTGCCGCCAATTTTCGATTACCCGCACGTAGGCAGCGCCTCGATCACGGGTGGCTATGTTTATCGCGGCGCGAGTACGCCTGATTTGCTCGGCAAATATGTATTCGCCGATTTTGTCCAAAGCAAAATATTTGTGAGCCCCATTGTCCCCCCGACTTTCACGCAGCTCACGGCACTCTCGCAGCAGATCAGCACGTTCGGCGAAAGTGAAACGGGCGAGCTTTATTTGGCAAATTATTCAACCGGCACCATTTACAGTTTTTCGTCTTCCACCGACGTGACGCCTGATGCGTTCAGCTTCGCGGCGGTACGCAACGTTCCACTCAACACCGTCATCGTGTCGAACACGGTCAAAATTACCGGCCTCGGCACCAACGCGAATATCGCTGTTGTCGGTGGCGAATATTCGATTGGCTGCACCGCCGCATTCACGGCGACACCAAACACAATTGCCAACAACGCCACCGTCTGCGTACGCCACACCAGCGACAATACCAACAACGCGAGCGTGGCCACGACGCTCACTGTCGGCAGCGTATCGGCCACATTTACATCGGCGACGGCGGCTTCGTTCGCGCTATTGGCCGTGAAGTCGCGCAAAACGCATGTCGGCGTGGGCGATTTTGATTTGGCCGTCGACACTACGCTCGTGGCGCCTAACATCACGGTCGAGCCGCGCGCCATCGGTGCCGGACATACCATCGTGTTTCAATTCAGCGGGCCGATCACCACGCCGGGCATCGCGAGCGTATCGCCAGTCGGCGTTGCGTCAGCGGCGATGTTGGGAAATGATGTCGTCGTCACCTTGACCGCGATACCCGACAATCAGCGGGTGACCGTGTCGCTGGCCAAGGTCAATGGCGTGAAGCCAGCGCAGGCTTCGATTGGCTTTTTGGTCGGCGACGTGAATAATTCGCAATCGGTGAATTCGAGTGACATCAGCAGCGTCAAGGCGCGCTCGGGTCAGGCTACGACGGCAGCCAATTTCAAATATGACTTGAATGCCTCGGGCGCGATTAATTCCAGCGATATTTCGGCGGTGAAGGCGCGGTCTGGGTCAGTGATTCCGTAACCGTTTATTGACCCACATGCCGCCAATATTTCGCGCTGTTCTCACGCTTGCCCTGCTTTGCGCGGCGTTACCATCAATCGCCGCGCCACCGACCGTGGGCGGCTGTCAGGTTTTTCCTGCCAACAATTACTGGAACACGCCGATTGACGGTCTCCCTGTGCATGCGAGCTCGGCGGCGTGGGTGAACACCATCGGCGTGACCAAAAGATTGCACGCCGACTGGGGCAATGTCCTTGCCGATAATTACGGCATTCCCTTCACCACCGTCACCGCTCTGCAGCCGCCCGTGCCAATTGTGTTTCAAGTCAGCGACGAAAGCGATGCGGGGCCCTATCCGATTCCGCCGAATGCGCCGATTGAAGGCGGGTCTGCCAGCACCGGCGACCGACATGTGCTGGTGATCGAAACAAGCAACTGCATTTTGTATGAGCTTGACGTTGGCGTGCCGGTTTCAGGTGGCGCAAGCTGGAACGCATACTCGGGCGCGAAATTTGATTTAAAAACCAACGGCTCCCTGCGCACCGCCGATTTCACCTCCGCCGATGCGGCGGGCCTGCCGATTTTTCCGGGGCTGGTGCGATGGGAGGAAATTGCCGCCGGCGAAATCGCCCACGCGATCCGCTTCACGGCCAATCTCATTTGGGGACGCGAAGGTGTCAACTACAAATACCTGTGGCCCGCGCGGCATTATTCGGGCTTTAATACCGATGGCACGCGCCCGCCGATGGGTGCGCGTTTCCGCCTCAAATCGAGCTTTGTCATTCCGAATAATTTCGATCCCGCCACCAAGGTTATTTTGCGGGCGATGCAAAAATACGGTCTGGTGCTCGCCGATGCGGGCTCTGATTGGTTTTTTCAGGGCGTGTCGGACGTGAATTTTCCAGATGCGGTATTCAGCCAATTAGCGACCGTTGCGGGCGGCAACTTCGAGGCGGTGGAAACCTCGCTCATGCAAATAAACGTGAATAGCGGAGAAGCCGTGCAACCGACGGGGCCCGCAAACGTGCCGGGCGCGCCGACCATCGGCACGCCGATCGCAGGCAACGGCCAGGTGTCGATTTTATTTGTCGCACCGGCATCAAACGGCGGATCACCGATCACCGCGTACACCGCGACTTGCGTTGGCGGCAGCAGCGTAAGCGTTTCGCGCGCAGCATCGCCGATCACGATTGTCGGGTTGGTCAACAACGTAAGCTATGCGTGCAGCGTCACCGCGACCAACGCCATCGGCGTGAGCGTGGCGTCGCAGTCGGTGAATGTCACGCCGAGCGCGGCACCAACATTTGCGCTCGTCAATGTCGTGTCCCGCAAAACCCACATCGGCGTCGGCGATTTCGACATTGATATCGTACCGACACCATTAACCGTCGAGCCGCGCGGCATTGGTAGCGGCCACACGATCATATTTCAATTCAACACGCCGATCTCAATCGCGGGCACGGTCAGCGCAATCGACGTGGTCACCACGACGCCGATTGCGACCGTCACCTCGACAATCGCTGGCAATGATGTGGTCGTGATGCTCGCGAGCGTGGCCGACAACAAACGCATCCGCATCACCATCGATGGCGTCAACGGGCTGGCCACAGCGAGGTCGGTCACCGTCGGCTTTCTGCTAGGCGACGTGAACAATACGGGTTCGGTTAATTCAAGCGACATCAGCAGCGTGAAAGCGCGTTCGGGGCAGGTGACGACGGCTTCGAATTTCAAGTTTGATGTAAACGCGACAGGCGCGATTAATTCCTCTGACATCTCGTCAGTGAAGGCGCGGTCGGGGTTGGTGTTGCCGTAGAACTGGAGTGCAATGGAAATGAACACCAGCATCGGCGCGCCTCGTGGCGGTATTTGTGGCTGAAAGGCGCGCCAGTGCTAGAGTTTGACTAATTTTTGCAAAGCTTTTCGCGCACAGATGCATGACACAGAACGCGACCGATCGGCGGTTTTACGCACGCGCGCGCCATCCCCCGATCAGGTGTTGCAGACCCATTCCAATCGCGCTCTAATGATTGCGCGCCATCTTGTCGTGGTCGGAAAAAATTTGATCATGCAAGCCTTTCCCGTCAGCCCGCTTCCGTTTCAAACTGCATTTGCTGAGCGCGCAAATTCGGCGTGCGTGTTTGTCTATACCTGCGTTTCCCAAAGGACAAAAAATGAGCTGGACATTGGCGTTATCGAAAATGAATTCGACCTTCACCCCGCCGACTTTGTGCAGCATTTTTTTAGCAATGGCAGCGTCGCTAGCGCCGTCGATTTCACAAGCGCAAACCGAACCTGACCCGACTGCGCCGAAAAATATCAATATCGTTACACCGGGAAAAATAACACCATATCCAAATGGCGTTTTTCACGTCGCGCCACAGGCATTTGGTATCACCACGGCGGTACGCGATTTACCGGTCGTCGACCCGAACGCGCTGCAAATGCTGGCTTCCTTCAAGCCGAAAGAAGCCAACCCCTTCAACAAGAAAATAATCAAGCCGCTGATTCCCGGTGCCGGTGTCGGCTTTGACGCCTTTACGGATCCGCTGGTCGCGCGCAGCCGTGCATTCATCACGCAGCCAGCCATGCCGTCGCCGCTACCGGGTTCGACTTTTGACGGCGCGACGAGTGCTGATAACGCCGCGCAGGGTATCGGCGGCTTGTTGCCGCCCGATGTGAATGGCGACGTCGGCTTGAGTCACTACGTTAGCTCCGTCAATTCGGTCTACAAGATTTTTAACAAGAACGGAACGGTGGCTGCCGGCCCATTCAGAACCAGCGCATTGTTCAGCGGCCTGCCGCCAACAGACCCGTGCCGCGTTCGCAACGACGGCGACCCGGTGGTGGTTTACGATTCATTGGCCGACCGCTGGCATATCAGCCAGTTTGCGGTTCCCGGCCCAACCAACTATCAATGCGTCGCTGTTTCCGTCACCGGCGACGCGACCGGTGCTTACTACGTGTGGAGTTATCCCTATCCAGGAAACATCTTTAACGATTATCCGAAAGTCGGCGTCTGGTCAGACGCGTATCACATGACTTTTAATCAATTCAACAATGCCGGTACGGCATTTCTGGGACTGGGAATCTTGAGTCAGGATCGTCCCAAAGCGCTGGCGGGTGACCCGACCGCATCCGTCGTGTATACCAACGTTGCGGCCTTCGATCCCTCTGCCGCCGGCGCGCTGCCGGCCGATATAGACGGGTTGGTTGCGCCGCCGGCAGGAATGGCGGTGGTCATCGCTGAAATGCGCACCACCGCGTCTGGCGACCCGCTGGACGCGATTCGCTATTACCGCTGGGTACCAAATTTCATCACGCCGGGTGCCTCCACGATCACAGTCTTGCCGGACGTTCCTTTGGCCGCGTTTGACGCGAGAGCACCTGCGACGCGGCTGGCCATTGAGCAAAGCGGAGGTGCCAATCTTGACGCCATCACCGACCGTCTCATGCACCGCTTCGCCTATCGAAATCTGGGCACGCAGGCAGCGCCGGTCAATTCTTTTGTGGGCAATTTTACGGTCAATGTGAGCGGCGTGAATCCGACCACGGCGGCAACTTTCCAAACCGGCATTCGCTGGTTTGAAATGCGCCGGACCGGGGACGCCTTCACGGTATTTGACCAAGGGACGCACAACCTGACCCCCGGCAATGGTGCAACCGGCCTGAACAACTGGATGGGCAGCATCGCTCAGGACAACAAGGGAAATATTGCGCTGGGTTTCAGCCAGTCGTCGACGACACAAAGGGCGAATATCATGATTGCCGGTCGCACCATCAACACGGCGAACAGCGGAATTCTCAACGAAGGCGAGGCAGTGTTCCATGCCGCTGGTGGAGCGCAAACCAGCACCAGCGGTCGCTGGGGAGACTACAGCGCGATGAATGTGGATCCGGCTGACGATTGCACCTTTTGGTACACCCAGGAATACTATCCGGTGACGAGCGCGGTGGGTTGGTCGACGCGGGTTGGCAGCTTTATTTTTCCGGGCTGCACACCGGCGCCGAAAGCAACGATTCAGGGAACGATTACCAATTGCGCGACCAGTGCGCCGATCAATCTTGCGTCGGTCGCTGCAACCGGCGGCTATGGCCGCGTCACGACAGCACCCGGCACCTATACGATGACGGTTTCGCCGGGGACTTACACGGTGTCGGCGAATAAACCCAGCGCTGGTTTCCCTGCCTTGGCGTCGCAAAGCGGCGTAACGCTTGCCAATGGCGGTATGGCGACGGTTAATCTGTGTTTGACAGCCACACCGCTTATTGCTGCGACCACGGCCACACTCGTCAGCGAAAGCTTTCTGCCGGCCAACGGCGCAATTGATCCGGGTGAAACCGTCACGTTTGCGTTCGGTGTGCAAAATACCGGTGCCGCGAATACCGTCAACGATGTAGGATCACTGCAAGCGACGGGCGGCGTCACCGCGCCGGGTGCAGCGCAAAACTACGGTGCCGTCGTCGCCAGTGGTGCCGCGGTCAGCAGGAATTTCACTTTCACCGCATCACCCGCGTTAAGTTGCGGCGACAACATTACCGCTACCGTCGCGCATCTAGACGGCGCGAGCAGTCTCGGCAGTGTTTCCTATACGCTGCCGACCGGCGCAGTCGGCGCGGCAACGACCACCAGCTACACCGGACCACCGGTCGCCATCCCGGACAATGCTGCGGCGGGTGTCAATATTGTGCTGCCGGTCAGCGGCGTGGTCGGCCCGATTAGCGACCTGAATTTCCGCCTTGATTCTCTGGCAGGTTGCAGCACAACCGCACTCAACACCAATGCGTCGGTGACCCACACTTTCCTCAGCGACTTGAGATTCAAGTTAACGTCGCCGTCAGGAACGACAGTCAATTTGATCACCAACCGTGGCGGCAGCGGTGTCAATTTCTGTACGATCTTGCTGGATGACGACAGCGCTTTCCCGCCCGTATCGACGATGCCGTTGACGGGCGCGGTTACTGGCAACTTTGCGCCTGAAAGCGCGCTGTCCGCGTTTGATGGCCAGAACGCCAACGGTAACTGGACGCTGAACGTGGCCGACACGGGTGCCCTCGATACCGGCACGCTCAACCGCTTTTCGTTGATCATCACCGGACGGACTTGCGCGGCGCCCCCTGCGCTCGTGGCGGTGGCCGTGACCGGCAATGGCACGACCACTGTCGGTGCCAGCGTCACCTTCACCGCAACCTTGAGCGGCGGCGTGTCGCCTACCGGCAGCGTCGCCTTCAAAACTGGTGGCATCAACATCACCGGCTGCGCTGCACAGCCCGCTGCCAGTAGCGTCGCCACTTGCACTACCAACGCCCTGCCGGTCGGCAGTTCCTCGATCACGGCTGTCTACGCAGGTGATATCAATAACGCCGCTGCCACCTCGCCAGCGGTCACGCACGTCGTCACGCAAGCCGCGCCAAGCGTGGCCGTCACCGGAAACGGCACGACCACCGTCGGCGCCAACGTTACCTTCACCGCGACCTTAACTGGCGGCGTGTCGCCCACCGGCAGTATCAATTTCAAGGTTGGTGCCACCAGTATTACCGGCTGCGGTACGCAGACCGTTGCCAGCAATGTTTCCACCTGTACCACCAACGCCCTGCCAGTCGGCAGTGCATCGATCACTGCGGCCTACACGGGCGATGTCAACAATACCACTGCCACCTCGCCTGCGGTCACGCATCTCGTGAACAAGAGCAACAGCACCACCACCGTCAGCAGTAGCCTCAATCCGAGCGTGGTTGGCAATGCGGTCACTTTCACGGCCAATGTCACCGGCTTGTCGCCGACTGGCACGATCAATTTCAAAGCGGCTGGCGCGACACTCACCGGCTGCGGGGCGGTCGCGCTGGCCTCGGCCTCGGCCACTTGTGTGGCGACCTTCATCACGACCGGCAGCCGCGCCATCAGCGCCGATTACAGCGGCGATGCGAATAACGCGGTGAGCAGCGGCTCGCTGGCAGGCGATCAGGCAGTCAATGCCCCCACCATCACCATCGCGCCAACGACACTCCCCAATGGCGGCTTGAATACCGCCTATGGCCCGATTGCCATCACCGCAACGGGCGGCGCGAGTCCGTACAACTTTGCCGTCACGGCGGGCACGCTCCCGGCGGGCATCACGCTCGCCGCGACCGGCAGTCTTGGCGGCACGCCGACCGCCACAGGCAGCTTCAACTTCACCATTACCGCAACGGATGCCAATAATTTCACGGCGAACCGTGCCTACCCACTGGTCATCAGTGCGGTGGCACCAGGCGCGCCGACCGGTGTGGTCGCGACGCCGGGTGACGGCATTGCGTCGGTGAGCTTTAGCGCTCCCGCATCCAACGGCGGATCCGCGATCACTAGTTACACCGCCACCTGCGGCACCCGAAGTGCAACGAGCACCGCGTTGTCGATTACCGTCACCGGGCTCACCAACGGCGTTGCCGTGACCTGCACGGTGACTGCCGCCAATGCCATTGGCAGCAGCGTGCCGTCAACCGCCTCAAACAGTGTGACCCCTGTGGCGCTGAACCTGCTTGGTGTGCAGTCGCGCAAGACCCACGGCGCGACCGGCAACTTTGATGTGGCCATCGACACGACGCAACCGATCACCGGTTTGGTCAGCGTCGAGCCGCGCACCATCGGCAGCGGCCACGTCATCGTCTTCCAGTTCGACGCCGCCATCAACTCGACCGGCACCGTCACTGCAGTGAATGGCAGTGGCAGCCCCCTGACTGTCAGCGCAGCCGCAGTCGGCAACACGGTCGAGGTGACGCTGCCAGACGTGCCTGAAAATTCGCGTGCTACCGTCTCGCTTGACGGCGTCAACGGCGGCGCGGTTTCGATCCCCGCGTCGATCGGTTTCCTGGTTGGCGACGTGAACAGCACGCGCTCAGTCAACTCGAGCGACATCAGCGGTGTCAAGGCGCGATCAGGCCAGGTCACGACCGGGTTGAATTTCCGCTTTGATGTGAACGCATCGGGGGCAATTAATTCTTCGGATATTTCGGCAGTGAAGGCGCGGTCGGGGTTGGTGTTGCCATGATTCACGCAAACACTAAGATCAAGCACTGGCGCCCTTCCCAGCCGATAAATGTCTGGTGAGGCGCGTCGATTCTCGTGTTCACTATTTTTTTGGGCAGTAGGCTTCGGCGGGTATGCA
>JAYVXF010000158.1:0-17513 GCA_043793345.1 Betaproteobacteria bacterium
CGGGAATCCAAGTTCACGCAGCCAAACTTGGATTCCCGCCTTCGCGGGAATGACGGTGCAGGATGAATATTGTCGTCAATATTCCTGACTGCTGTGTAAGCTACGCAAATCCGGGCTGCCGTGCTACTCGACATCTGCCGCCAGCAACCCCTTCTTCTTCAACATCGGCATCACCGTCGGCGCGCGACCGCGAAAGGCTTGGTATGCTTCATCTGGCGCACGCGTATTTCCGCTCGCGTAAATGCATGCGCGCAAGCGCTGTGCAGTTGCCGCATCAAATGGATCACCAGCTTCCACAAACGCTTCATAGCCGTCCGCGTCGAGCACCTCGGCCCAAAGATAGACGTAATACTGCGACGCGTAGCTGGCACCGGCAAACAAATGGCCAAAATGCGGCAGACGATGGCGCATCAGAATCTGCTTCGGCATACCGATTTTTTGCAACTCGTCAGCTTCAAATTTCGCGATGTCGAGCGCGGTCATGGAGGTCTTTGCATGCAGCGCCAGATCCAGGAGTGCTGACGCGGTGTATTCGACGGTGTCAAAGCCCTGATTAAATTGGCGCGCCGCTTTCAGCCGTGCGATCAACGCATCCGGAATCGCTTCACCGGTGTCGATGTGGCGTGCATGGCGTTTCAATACTTCGGGCTCGGACAACCAGTGTTCAAACAATTGCGAGGGCAGCTCGACGAAATCACGCAGGACCCGCGTGCCGGATAGCCGTTCGTAATTCACGTTCGACAGCAGCCCATGCAAGCCGTGACCGAATTCATGGAACAGCGTGCGCGCGTCGTCAAAGCTTAGCAACGTCGGTTGGCCGTCCGCACCTTTGGCAAAATTATTGTTGTTGATGACAATCGGCGTGACCTCTCCGTCGATGCGACTTTGCGCGCGGAAATTGCTCATCCATGCGCCGCCGCGCTTGGTGGCGCGCGAAAAATTATCGTGCAGGAAAAGTCCAAGGAGCGAGCCGTCAGCGTTTTGTACCTGGTAAATTTTTACATCCGGGTGGTAGGCCTTGAGCTCGGGCTGCAACACAAATTGCAAGCCGAACAGGCGACGCGCGCAGTCGAACGCCGCCTCCACCATCCGCTCCAGCGAGAAATACGGTTTCACGGTGGCGTCATCGAGGTCATAGCGCGCCTGTCGCACTTTCTCGGCAAAGTAGCGCCAATCCCACGGCGCGATGTCAATTTGCTCGCCGTGTGACATTGCCATCGCCTGCAAAGCGGCGCATTCCTGCAGCGCTTTTTCCTTGGCGGGTATCCACACTTTCATCAGCAGATCGTAGACCGCGCTTTGCTTGCCTGCCATGGTGTCGCTCAAGGCGTAATCGGCATAGCTTGCATAACCGTGCAAGCTCGCCTGCTCAAGGCGCAGCGCCATGATTTCGGCAATGAGCGATGTGTTGTTGAATGTTTCGCTGCCCGCGTTAATCCCTTCACCGCGCCCCGTCCATGCCTTGTAAGCCTGTTCGCGCAGCGCGCGGTTGTCCGAGAAGGTGAGGAAGGGCACGATGAGGGAGCGCGAAATGGTGATGACAAAGCCATCAATGCCGCGCTCGACAGCCGCCTGTCTGGCACCGGCGCGTACAAATTCCGGCAGGCCGGCGAGATCGGCATCGTCTTTCAACACGAGTTGATACGCGGCCTCATCGGCCAACACGTTTTGTGAAAACTGCGTCGTCAGCGTCGCGAGTTGCTCCATGATTTTGCCGTAACGTAACTGTGCATCGCCCGACATCGTCGCGCCTGCGCGCACAAAATCCAGATGCACCCGCTCCAATAAGCGCAACTGCTCGGCATCAAGGTTAAGTGATGCGCGTTGGTTAAAAAGGCTATCGACGCGTTTGAACAGCGCGGCATGCATGTAGATCGCGTTGCTGTGTGCGGCCATCGGTGCCGCCATCTCGCGCTCCACCGCTTGCAATGCGGGTGAAGTTTCAGAAGCGGTGAGGTTGTAAAACATCTGCTGGATGCGTGATAACAAGCGTCCGCATTTATCGAACGCGGCAATGGTATTTTCAAACGTCGGCGCGGCTTCAAGAGCGGCGATGCCATCGAGCTCGGTGCGATGTGCGTGCAACGCGACCGCAAACGCGGGTGCGAAATGCTGTGCCGTGGTATCGGCAAATGGCGGCAGGCCGTGCGGGCTGATCCACGCATCAAGCAGCGGGTTGGCGAGAAGTTTGGGGTCGATGGGTGCGTTCATGTTTGGCTTTGTTGGAGGTATGTTGGTATTTTACATGCGGTGGGTTTTCAGCGTTGCGGCATGGAGCGCGCTACGCGGCATAGGAATAAAAAAATTTGTCATTTCGAGCAACGCGAGAAATCTGCTTATGCTTTATACCAATTCCAAATCATTACAACAGTAATTTACCGTCATTCCCGCGCAGGCGGGAATGACGGCGCGATTATTGATCTATTGTTATGGAAATCGAATTAAATCTTTGACAGCAGATTTCTCACCCGATGAAACTGGGTTCGAAATGACAACGGGAAAATGGCGCTTTGACGACAACGGTAACGCAAATCGGCTGCCGAGCAATCGTGGTGAATATTTTCAAAAACACAAGCACCAGAGCGGCTCCCAGAGCAAAATGCCGCCAAACGCCGCGCCAGTGCTAGTGTTTACCTAAATTATGCGGAGACAATCGCAACCGGAAGCCACCCGCGCACACTATTGACGAACCAGATTCCATCCGCACGATGAAGGTCGCCACGTTTAATGATCGCTTCCGCAATCACGTTCTGTTCCAACAATTCAGCGCGCAACACGCCGGGCAGCAATCCGCTGTCAAGCGACGGCGTGAGCAATTTGCCATCCAGCGAAAGCACCACATTGGCGCGCGTAAATTCGGTCACCTCGTCACGTTCATTCCACAACAAAATATCGAACGCATCCGGTGTCTCGGCAATATGCACGTCGTAGGCTGATCGTGCTGTTGTTTTGTAGCGCAAAAATTCATGATGTGAATCGACGGGTCTGCTGGCGATGGCAATCTGTACCCGCTCTGCGTCGCTGCCGGCTCGCAGCCAATCGGTGGGTGCGGATTGCAGCGCAGTGCAGGTGATGGTGATTTCGCCGCTTGGCGCCACCAGCAGCCGCACGCGGCGCAGTTGATGCGGATAGGTTGCCGCGTGGGCTGCGAGTGCGGCGCGGATGGCAGGCGCTTCGGCCACATGTCCAAACCGCTTTGCCGCTGACAACATTCGCGCCAGATGACGGTCGAGAAAAGCGTATTGTCCGTCCTGCAGCAGCAAGGTTTCGAGCAGATCAAAATGGCCGGCGCCGACGCCGAGAAAGCGCGCCTTGGTCAGCGCCTCGGCGTGTTCCTCGCCTGCGGTGGAATCCCAGGTGATGCCGCCGCCGACACCGCATTGCGCCATGCCGCGCGCCGCGTCCATGGTGACGGTGCGGATCGGCACGTTAAATACCGCACGTTGTTCCGGCGTGATATAGCCGATCGCACCGCAATAAATGCCGCGCGGTGAATCTTCCAGCGCCGCGATAATTTCGGTGGTCTTTATTTTTGGCGCGCCGGTGATCGAGCCGCACGGGAACAATGCGCAAAAAATATCTTCCAGCGTGACGCCCTCGCGCGTGGTCGCCGTCACGGTCGAGGTCATGTGATGCACCGTCGGATAAGTTTCCAGCGAGAAAAGTTTTGGCACGGCGACCGAGCCGGTCACTGCGACCCGCGAGAGATCGTTTCGCAACAGATCCACGATCATCAAATTTTCGGCGCGATTTTTTTCAGAATTCACCAGCGTGTGCGCCTCGGCGTCATCGCTCGCCTGCCACGCCAGACTCGCTGATTCCGAGGCGGGAAGTGCGGCGCGGCTCAAGGTGCCTTTCATCGGTCGCGCCATTAGCCGAGTGCCATCCCAGGCAAAAAATAACTCGGGGGAAAGCGAAAGAATCTGTCTCTCACCGATGTCCAGATACGCGTTGAATCGTCCATGCGATTGCGCCGCGAGTGCCTCGTACCAGGCGCGTGGCTCGCCGCTGACGGCAGTGTTCAAACGCAGCGTGTAATTGACCTGATAGGTGTCGCCACGCGCAATCGCCTCGCGTATCGCCACGATGTTAGCGTCGTAGCTCGCGCGATCCGTATCCGCCAGCCAGCCGCTGACGGCGGCGTGCTGCTTGGTCACGCGTGGCAGCACGGTCGGCGCGCGAAACAGGCCGAACCACAGCAACGGCAGCGGGCCCGACGGATGCGCGTGCAGCGCCGCGTCGAAGGCGGGTGCGGCCTCGTAGCAAATCATTCCCGCCGCGTAAAAACCATTGCGCGTTGCGTCCTGCACCTCGCGCAATGCCGGGCGCACCTCGGCGATCATGCGCGCGACGATGATCCGTTCCGGCTGCGTGAAGGCCAGCCGATGCACGCTGGAACCGTCAGTAAGTGGATCGGCGAAATCGAAAATTAATGTGGGGGTGGGGGATTGCATGCGAGGGAATCGGGATGTTGGAACGCGCGCAGACATTATGCCAAGTTCGTGCCGGTATCATTCGCGGCGTGCAATCCTAAACGTTGTCATTTCGAGCACAGCGAGAAATCCGCTTTTCGCCTAAGTCGAGTACAGCAGATTTCTCACCCGAAGAAGCCGGGTTCGAAATGACACTCATAAATATAGCGCCGAACGCGACCTCGCTATTCACGTCAAAAAACTGACGATCCACTCTTCGCGCGAAAGGTTACTGCTCTGCGCCGCTTTTTCCCCCAATCAAAACTTCGCCCTGAACTGCACCCCAACCAAACGCGGCTCATTGATGAAGCCGGTCAGATTATTAAAGTCGATACCACCGACCACACGAATCTGGTTACCGATATTGCGGCTGTACGCGGCCAATTCATATTTGCCGTAGCCCCAGGTGTAGGCAGCGCGCAGACCGATTTCGGTGAGCGCTTTGCCGATGAATTCTTTGGAGTCATAGAGGAAAAACGAAATCTTGCTGCGATACGCAAGATCGGTGTACACCGAAAATTCGCTACCGGCGCCGAGCGGCACGATGTATTTCAACGTCATGTTCGCCACGTATTTCGGTGCCTGCGGCAAGACGTTGCCGTTGATCGAAACGGTTGGGCTGAATTTACCCACCGCCGGATTGGCCGGCACGATAATCGGATCAAGCACGGTACACGCGCCGCAACCGGCGATGGTGAGGCCCGGGTCTTTGATCTTGGTGTCGTTGAGACTCGCGCCCACGGTTAACAGCAGCGTCTCGGTGAGATACGCGTCCAGATCCATCTCGAACCCCTGGCCTTGCGCCTTGGCGGCATTGACGAGACGATTGCTGTTGGCGTTGCCACCGACTGCGCTCAACTGCAAATCTTTCACGTCGTAGCGAAATACATTGAAACCAAGTCGTGCGCGTTTGTCCCACAGATCAGTTTTCACACCTGCTTCGTAGGAAGTCACGGTCTCTGTTCTGGCCACCGACAAGGCGTCGTCAAACAACAGGCGGCCCTGAATGCTCGGCGCACGGAAGCCACGCGCGACGCGTGCGTAAACGTTGGTGTCTTTATCCAATTGGAAGGTGCCGGAAAAATCGCCGCTGGTATTGGACACATCGGTATTCTTGGTGAGGCGCCCGATGAAGGTGGGCGAAAATGGCGGCGCGATCAGCCGATCGGCGACGAAATCTTTTTTGTCCTGGGTGAAGCGCAAGCCGCCGCGCAGCGTCAACACATCGCTCAGCTGATAGTTCACCGAGCCAAACAAAGCCTGCGTCTTGTTGCGCTGCTGCTGTTTGGCGAGGCCGTTCTGCACGCCACCGGCGAGGGTGTCGTAGTTAAAGCTGTCGATGTTTACTTTTTCATCGAAAAAATACAATCCGGCCAGCCATTTCAAGGGGCCCTTGTCGCGCGATTCCATGCGGAATTCCTGCGTGAGTTGCCGATGATTTGGCAGGCCGTCGGCCGATTCTGCGGCGAACGGAATGAAGCCGGGGCCGGAAGCCGGCAGAAAAAATGCGCCATAGCCGCCATCGATGTCGCCGCGCGAAAACGACGTGACTTTTTCGATGCCAGTGATGGAATGCAGCGTCACGGCGTCAAGATCCAGTCGCAACTTCAAGCTGCCGCCGTTGTTTTTTACGTCCTGCGAATTGCGGCCATCGATGGAAATTTTCGCGGGATCGAAACTATCGACCAGATCGTTGGTACCCGGCTTGATGATGTTGGCGCGGAACAGTCGTGCGCTGCCATTCAAGTCGCGGGTGTGGAAATTAAACAGTGCATTAAACGTGGCCGTCGGCGAGTACATCAACTGCACCCGCGCGGCGCGATCCCTGTAGCCTTCGAGCTCGTCTTTCTGGCGCGGCGCTGGTGCGGTATTTTTGACCCAATCGTCACGCGTCTGCGACAGCACCGCCACACGCGCGGCCCACATCTCGCCGAGCGGAATGTTGAATGCACCTTCGAGGTTGGTCGTCTTGTAGGTGCCGGTCGACAGGCTCACATACGCGTCCTGCTGGCGCGAGGGCTTGACCGAATCAAACTTCACCACCCCTGCCGGTGTGTTGCGGCCGAAGGAAGTGCCCTGCGGGCCGCGCAGAACCTCGATCTGCGCGAGATCGAACACAGGAAAGCCTTTCAGGATCGGATTCTCCTGCACGATGTCGTCGTACACCAGCGACACGGGTTGGGACGCGTTCAAATCAAAATCGGTATTGCCATAGCCGCGAATATAGAAACGTGGAAAGGCACGGCCAAAGGAGGATTCAATATTCAGGCTCGGCACGCGTGCGGCCAGCATGCGGATGTCCTGGCCACCGGAATTGATGATGTCGAGTTTTTCGCCACTGAGTGTGCTGATCGAAATCGGCACGTCCTTGATATTTTCGTCGCGACGCTCGGCCGTGACGGTGATGGTTTCAAGCTTGCCCTCGATCTTGCCGGAAGTTTTCGTGTCCGGCTGCGGCGTTTGCGCGAATGCGTTCGGCATCACCATCGCAGCCGCAATCGCAAAGCCAACAGTCAAGCCGTGTGCAAGTGCGCCATGCGTGCAGGCATTCGCGAGGATGGTTTTTTTCATGCTGAAACTCCCGGGTAGAAAAACATGATGGAAAAATGCCGACAAACTGGGGAAAATGCGCAACAGTTGACGTTAGCAAAAAATACCCGGGACGGCAAACACTACACACTATTTTTTGCAGCGCTGTTGCAGCGCCGACACAGTATTGATTTCGCCGTTGCGCGCTACAATCGCCGCATGCTGCCTTCAAAACTTGCCATCGTCGATCTGGAAACCACCGGTATCACCGCGACCGGCGACCGCATTACCGAAATCGGTATCGTGCGCGTCGAAAATGGTGTGGTCGTTGAAGAGTGGCAGAGTCTGGTCAATCCGCAGTGCAGCATTCCCGCCGAGATTCAGGCGCTCACCGGCATCACCAACGCGATGGTGGCGGATGCGCCGACGTTTGCACAGTTGGCGCGTGAGATTCTGGCGCGGCTGGATGGTTGCGTGTTCGTTGCACACAATGCGCGTTTCGATTACGGCTTTATCAAAAACGCGTTTCGCCGTGTCGAAATGCCGTTCACCGCTGACGTGTTGTGTACGGTGCGGCTCTCACGCAGGCTTTATCCCGAATATCCATCGCATAGTCTCGACGCGTTGATTGCGCGTCACCGCCTTCACGGAAATGACCGTCACCGCGCGTTGGGTGATGCGCGCATCACGTGGCAGGCGCTAGAGGCGATGTGTCGCGGCAATTCTGCCGACACCGTTGCCGCGGCCGTTAAAGCGCTGCTCAAAATGCCGAGTCTGCCGCCGCAGTTGTCGCCCGGCGCGCTCGACGATCTGCCTGAAGGCCCCGGCGTGTATTTGTTTTATGGCGTGAACGCGTTGCCGATCTACGTGGGTAAAAGCATCAATTTGCGCGACCGCGTACGCTCGCATTTTTCCAGCGATTACCGCAGCGCCAACGATCAACGGCTCTCGACCGAAATTACCCGCATCGAGGTCGAGGAAACGGCCGGTGAGCTTGGCGCGCTGCTGCGCGAAGCGCAGTTGGTGAAGTCTGCGCTGCCACTGAGAAATCATCGGCTGCGGAAAAATCGCCAGATTGTTTTCATTCGCCTAACCGATCTGAATCTGCCGCCAGAGCTGATGCCGTTTGTCGAATTCGATCCCGGCAGCACCGCAGGCATGTACGGCCCGTTCCCGGCCAAGCCACGCGCCAAGGCAATGCTGCAAAGTCTCGCCGCCGATTTTTCACTGTGCTGGAAAGCGCTCGGTGTGCAGCAAACCGAAGGCGCCTGTTTCGCGCGACAACTGCATCGCTGCCGGGGTGCCTGCGTCGGTGCTGAGAGCATGATGCAACATAACCTGCGGCTGCTCGATGCGTTAAGTGCGCATCGATTTCCGGCGTGGCCGTTCGCTGCGCCGATTGCGATCAGGGAGAAACATCCCGATCACGGCTGGGAGCGGCTTTATCTGGTGGATCGATGGTGCCATCTTGGCACTGCTGCGGATGAGCAGGACCTTTGGTCGCTGCTCGAATCGAGTCGCGTGAATGCCTGCGAATTCGATGCGGATGTTTACAAGGTATTGCGGAAATATTTGGCGGGTTCAGCGCGACCCGAGGTGCGGGTACTCACGCAGCGGCAGCCGATCACCATCGAATAAAAAAGCTGGAAGTCCGGCATTTTTCGTGCATTAAAAGTTTTCGCGCATCAAACAATCTTCACGCTCAAGTTCGGCAATTTATCGATGTGACATTCGATCACATCCCCCTTCACCACCGGCCCCACATTTTCCGGTGTAGCTGAATAAATAATATCGCCCGCGATAACAACATTCAAACACAAGCACCAGCGCGCCTCACAGGGCAAAATAGCCTCAAACGCCGCGCCAGTGCTAGTGATTGGCAGTTTCAGGTTCACCCGGCAATTTGTATGCAAGGGCATCCCGCGATCACGGGATGGGCTAACCGCGTGTCTACCCTGAACGCGGGATCGACGCGTCATTGCGGTCATGTTTTACTTTCTCAATGCGTGTTGTTGGCGAGTGAGTCGCGCGCAGAAATCGATGCGAGCAGGTGCGCACCCAAAGTTTTGATACCGAAAAACAAATTTTTTTAATCACACCAAGGAGATTGCAATGCCTGATCTAAGTCACGGCGCGGTCGGTAAACGCGAACACAATTTCACCACGCTGTTGCCGCTGCGCGCAAATAGCTACAACCCGCAGGAGCTCGCCACGTTGGCTGCGTCGATGAAAGGCGAGGTCGATAGTGTCAAAGATGGCCCGGACCCTGAGGAAAATCTGCTGGTGCCGGCTGGCTACACTTATTTTGGTCAGTTCATCGATCATGATTTGACCTTCGACAGTACTTCATCGCTCGATCCATCGAGTGCGTCGTCACCGACCAATCTGCGCACGCCACGATTCGATCTCGATTGCCTGTACGGCGACGGACCTGCCGCGCAGCCTTTCATGTACGACGGCGCAAAGCTGATCTTCAAGGATGGTCCTAAGCTGCCGGGTCAGAATGATTTAGCCGAAAAAGATTTGATGCGCAATGCTCTTGGCCGCGCGATCATTGGCGACAAGCGCAACGACGAAAATTCCATCGTGAGCCAAATCCAAGTGTCGTTCGTGAAATATCACAACGCCGTTGTTGATGCACTCATTGGTAAAAACGAAACCACGTGGAATACACCGGGACAGCTATTCGAATCTGCCCGCAATGAAGTGCGCTGGACCTACCAGCGTCTCGTTGTCGATGATTTTTTGCCGCGCATCGTGCGCGCCGACGTTGTCGCCAATCTCGCCGGGAAAAGTCCTGCGCAACGGGCGAAGAATTACGCGCTCTACGCCAAGGATAATCGCTACAATTTGCCGGGCGAATTCGTCGCCGCCGCCTATCGTTTCGGACATTCCGGCGTGCGTACCGGCTATCGCATGAACAGCGGCATGGGCAACCGCTTTGATATTTTTCCAGCGAGTGACGACGCGACAAAAATCGCCGGTGCCGCGAGTCTGCTTGGGTTTGACCCGATCACGAACAATCAAGTCATCGACAATTGGGAGCGGTTTTTTCCCAACACGCTACCGATGGTTATCAAGGTGGAGGATCGCTCGAAAGCGGCCGATGACGTCGAACGTCCGGCGGTCAGATTGCAGTATGCATACAAGCTTGACACCACGCTGGTCGATCCGATGGGCGCGCTGCCGATCAAGCAAATCGCGGGCGAAAGCACCACCGCGCAAGCGATCAAGGCGATTGCGCCGAGCAAATTACCCAACACCAAAGGCAAACCAGATCGGCCATCGCTTGCACTACTTAATTTGCTGCGCGGTGATCGTTTCCGTGTCGCCAGTGGCCAGACATTTGCCCGGGCGCTGCAAGACAGTGGTTTTCCATGTGCGGTGCTTGAACACAAACACCTCGCGACGCGGCAGCCGGGTGTTAAAGCCAACCATTTCAAATTTGTGCCGATTGCAAATGCGCTGCAAGACGACACGCCGCTGTGGTTTTATATTTTGGCCGAAGCGCAGGCGCCAATCGTGGATCGTTTCGGTGGCCAGCAAGGCACTAGCGAATTTAGCGAGACCAAGTTGTTGACTGGCGATGGCGCCGTCACACAATTGGGATGGGTGGGTGGTCGCATCGTGGCCGAGGTGTTTTATGGTTTGCTGGATGCCGATGATGAATCGTTCGTCAACGCCGCACCGGCAGGCTGGAAGCCGATGTTCGCAGGTGCGAATGCGCCGGTCATTTTTAGAAGTCTGCTGAAGTTTGCCGACCCGGGCAACGCGTAGTGCGCCGCGACGCTTAGCCAATGCGGTAAGCGCTAGCACTGGTGCGGTTTCCAGCCTGAAAAAGGCTGAAACGCCGCGCCAGTGCTGGTTTTTTCCTGTGTGGCGGATTGGTTGTCGATGCAGAAAGCCGATATAGTTTGGGTGCACCTATTCGCCGAAACCAAAAAATGAAAACGTTCTTGTGCTGGTTTATTCTCGTCTTTGCCGCCATCTCGATCACGCACGCAGAAACGCTCTACAAGGTCGTCGGCGCCGACGGCAAAATTACCTACACCGATCAGCCGCCGGCAGATCGCAAATCAACCACAGCGCTTCGATTCGCCGATGCGCCATCAACACCGCTGCCGGCGTCGGTGTTGAAATATCAGGCTGCATTGCAAAAGAGCATGCAGAGCCGATTGGCTGAGGCGAAAAAAATTGACGTGGGCGGGTCGGCGACGCTGTTCAGCGCGACCTGGTGCGGCTATTGCACACAAGCGAAGGCGTATATGCGAGCCAAGGGCATCGGCTACCGTGAGGTTGACATTGACACGCCCGATGGCGGTCGCGCCTATTTTGAGGCCGGTGGTGAGCGTGGCGTGCCGCTGCTGATGGCGGACGGCAGGCGCATACAAGGATTCAGCGCTGGTGCGTACGACAATTTCTTTGCATCGAAAAAATAGCCGCGACGCGCGCCTGCGTGGTGCATACATAACAAAAAAGCCGACGCAATGCGTCGGCTTTTTATTTCGTACCGTTAATCAAACCGGCAGGCGGCGTCCCATCTGGATGGGAGCCGCAACGCCATCCAATCCCGGTTGATTTCCGTGTTTACAACAATTCACAAACAGCTTTGAAAAACCCTTCAAAATACCGGGAACCGCCTCTTGACTGAGGCCAAAACCATCGACGGAAAACTGCATTGAAACTGCCATTTGAAAGCCTGCGTACCCGCATTGTGGTATTTTTTGCGACGCTGCTGGTGCTCGTTCAAGGTCTGGCCTTCGTACTGGTCAACACCGCCAACGACCAGATTGCCAAGGATACGATCGAGCAGGAGCTGGGCGTCGGTGAGCGCATATTTTTGCGCCTGCTCGGCCAGAACCGCGATCAGCTCGAGCAAAGTGCGGCGTTGCTGGCGAGGGATTTCGCGTTTCGCACGGCCGTCGGCACCAATGACAACGCGACCGTTTTGTCGGCGCTGACCAATCATGGCGCGCGCACCGGTGCCAGCGTGATGCTGCTGATTTCGCGTGAGCAAATCGTCACGGCCGATACGATGCATCCGGAGGCACGTTCGCAGCCGTTCAGATTTCCGCGCCTCACCGAGGCGGCCGAGGCGAGTGGCAAGTCCTCGGGCATCGTGACGATGGACGGTCGCCTCGTTCAATTGGTGCTGGTGCCGGTGTTGGCACCGACCGCGATTGGCTGGGTTGGTGTTGGTTTTAATATCGATGACAAAACCGCCGACGACCTGAAAAAACTGACGGCGCTGGACGTTTCGTTTTTAAGCCGTCAGGGCAATGACGCCTGGAATATTCATGCGTCGACGCTGGCTCCGGAGATTCGCGGCGGGCTGCTACCGGCCATGCCCGGCGCAGGGTCTGCCAAGAGCGATATGGACTTGTCGTTGGCGGGCGAGCAGTACAAGGCGCGCCTGACCAAGATTGAAACGCAGGGTGATACGCAAATCGTTGCGGTGTTGCAAAATTCGTTTACCGAGGGCATCAAGCCGTTCAAACGCGTCGGCAAAGCCTTTCTGGTGCTCGCGTTGTTCAGCATTGTGCTGTCGGTGTTCGGCAGCTTCCTGATTGCCCGCAACATCACCCGCCCGATCAACAAACTGGCCGGTGTCGCACGGCGCATCGAGCAGGGCGACTATGCGCAAAAAGTGGACGTGGGGCAGCGCGGCGAGATTGGTGCGCTGGCGTCGAGTTTTAATTTCATGCTTGACGGTATCGCCACGCGCGAAAAAGAAAATCTGCGGCTGGCGTTTGAAGACCATCTCACCGGGCTGCCGAATCGCGCGATGTTTTATGAGCGCCTCAGGCAATCGTTGATGATCAACAAACGCAATGCACAGCCGTTGAGCGTGATGTTGCTCGATCTGGATCGCTTCAAATATGTCAACGACACGCTCGGCCATCCGGTCGGCGACATGGTGCTGCGCGAAGTGGCCGGCCGCCTGCGTGGATTGCTGCGCGAGTCGGACACCGTCGCGCGATTGGGTGGCGATGAATTTGCGATCCTGATGCCATCGGGCGAACACGGCCGCGCCAAAATCGTGGCACGCAAAATATTGGCAGCGATGGAGACGCCCATCATGGTCGAGCAACAACCGATCGACGTCGGCACCAGCATCGGCATCGTTCATTTCCCGCAGCACGGCGAGGATGCCGACATGCTGCTGCGCCATGCCGACGTGTCGATGTACGCGGCCAAGCGCAGCAAGAGTGGCTACGCCATTTACGACACACAACTTGAAGAGGATCGGCAGGATCACATTACGCTGCTTGGCGAGTTGCGCCGCGCCATCGATCAACACGAACTGGTGTTGTTCTACCAGCCGAAATTCAATTTCGCCAGCAACGCCGTCACCGGTGTGGAAGCGCTGATCCGCTGGGAGCACCCAACCCGTGGCCAGGTATCACCGGTCGATTTCATTCCATTTGCCGAGCAGACCGGCAACATCAAAATGATTACGCGCTGGGTGATCGAGACGGCGGTGAAGCAGTGCAGTGCGTGGGAAGCTGAAGGCCGCGAATTAAAAATTTCGATCAACATCTCGGCGCGCGACCTGCTCGACAGGGAACTGGTTGGGTTCATCGGTGCCGCAATCGCGAAGCACGTGGTGCCGGCCAGGCTGCTGTGTCTGGAGCTCACCGAAAGTGCGTTGATGGAAGACCCGCTGCGCGCGCGCGAAACCTTGCAGCAACTGCATGCGCTCGGTGTGCAGCTATCGATGGACGACTACGGTACGGGATACTCGTCGCTGGCCTACATCAAAAATCTTGCGCTGGATGAATTGAAAATCGACCGCACGTTTGTGACCGACATGAACACCGACAAACAGAGTGCTGCGATCGTGCGGTCAACCATTGAGCTCGGCCACAGCCTCGGCATGACCGTCGTTGCCGAGGGCGTTGAAACCGAGCACGAGCTGAGTGAGCTAAAGCGCTTCGGCTGCGATTACGCCCAGGGTTACCAGATCTGCCGGCCGATGCGGGTGGCGGATTTGAACAAGTGGATGGAAGCGCAAGTGGGCGCGGGGTTGGAGTCACGAAACGCAGCGATTGCTGCCGCATAAAATGGTGTAGATCAAGCGCTGGTGCGGTCGTTAGGACTAAAAAGACCTGAAAGGCGCGCCAGATATAGACATTTCAACGGTGGAACGGCGCGCACGACAAAGCCAGTCTTGCAATCGGGCGCAAAGTACCGGGCACTTCATGAGAAAATGCCGGTCATGAACCAGCCTCTTTTACCTGCGGAAAATAGCGCGCCTTCGGGCACGATTGTTCACATCGCGTTTTACAAATTCGTGGTGCTTGACGATACTGATGGCGTGGTCTCGCAGCTGCGCATGCTCACGATAAATTTGCTCGGTAGCATTCTGGTCGCCAGCGAAGGCATCAACGGCATGCTGGCAGGCTCGCCTTCGCAGCTCGATGATTTTCAGCAGGCATTGCAGAGCGACGCGTATTTCGCAGGCAAATTTGCAGGCATCGCGTTCAAGCGCAGCGCCTGCGTTACTGCGCCGTTCGGCAAAATGAAAGTGTATAAAAAACCGGAGATCGTCCCGCTCGGTATTGCGGGTGTCGATGCCAGCGACACCGGTATCAATGTCAGTCCCGCAGAATGGCGGAAGCTCATGGCCGAGGACGACGTGGTGCTGCTCGATAACCGCAATAGTTTTGAGTACCGGCTCGGCCGATTCAACAATGCGATTGACCCGCACGTGACCAACTTCCGCGATTTTCCGAAATACGTTGAAGCGCATGCACCGTCCTGGCAGGCCGAAGGCAAGCGCGTCGCGATGTATTGCACGGGCGGCATTCGCTGTGAAAAAACCAGCGCGTGGATGAAGGCGTTGAACATCCCGGTGTTCCAGCTCGAAGGCGGCATCCTCAATTATTTCCAGCAAATGCCCGACGCCGAAAAAGACTTTGAAGGCGAATGTTTTGTATTCGATAACCGCATCGCGCTCGACACCACGCTTCACGAAACTGCGACCACGCTTGAAGACGTCTATGGCGCTGAGCCTGACGGTGAATGGCGCTTAAAGCGTGCCAAAGAGCTCGATGGCGCGGGTTAGCGCGGGGCTAGCGAGGTTACCCACGCGCGAAGGCGTCGGCCCAAGCTGCATCGTGTTGCCGGCGAATCAGGGCGCGTGGCCGACCGTGATTGATTTTTTATCGCATCGCTTTCCGGCTATATCGCGCGAAGAAATTGCCGCACGCATGCAACGCGGGGATGTGGTCGATGAAACGGGCGCGGTCATTTCCACCGAACGAAAATATCAGCCGCATCTCAAACTTTTTTATTACCGCAGCATTGCGAGTGAGACGCGAATTCCGTTTGATGAAGTGGTGTTGTTTCAGGATGATTATTTGATCGCGGTCGACAAGCCGCATTTTTTGCCGGTCACACCTGGTGGGCGCTATTTGCAGGAAACTTTGCTGGTGCGGCTGAAGCGCAACTGCGGTATCGAGACGCTGGCACCGATGCATCGCATTGATCGTGAGACGGCGGGCGTGGTGTTATTCACGATTCAACCGGCGACGCGTGGCATCTATCAAAATCTGTTTTCACAAAAAGCGGTGACGAAGTGCTATCAGGCGATTGCACCGTACCGCGCGGACCTGAAGTTTCCGATGACGGTGCAAAGCCGGCTGGTTGAGGCAGAACATTTTATGCGCATGCGTGAAGTCGATGGCGTGGCCAATGCAGAAACGCATATCGAAATAATTGAATCGAGGAATGGGCGTGCGCGCTATCACTTGCAGCCGGTGACCGGCAAGAAGCATCAATTGCGCGTGCAGATGGCGGCGCTCGGCATCCCGATTCTGAACGATCAAATTTATCCAGATCATTTAGCCAGGGAACAGATCGAGAATGCTGACTACCGTAAACCGTTACAGTTATTGGCGGAGAGCATCGTGTTTGTGGATCCTGTTTCGGGCGAACAGAGATGCTTCAAGAGTCAGCGTCGGCTGGACGCGCTGTGAGCATGCTCTTTATTATTCAACCAGACCTTTAACATCGGCGGGAACCTCACCATGATCGAACGCACGCTCTTCAACGCCGACCACGAATCGTTTCGCGACAGCTTCAAAAAATTCCTGAGTAAAGAAGTGGCACCTTTCCACGCCGACTGGGAAGAGCAGGGCTATGTTGATCGCGCGGTGTGGAACAAAGCTGGCGAAAACGGCTTTCTGTGTACCTCGATGCCGGAGGAATATGGTGGCGCAGGCGCGGACAAATTATTTTCGGTGATCGAAATGGAAGAGCTCGGTCGTTCCGGTTTCAGCGGCATCGGCTACAGCCTGCATTCCGAAATCGTCGCACCTTATTTGCTTCACTACGGCACCGAAGCACAGAAGAAAAAATTCCTGCCGAAATTCGCCAGCGGCGAACTGGTGAGCGCAATTGCGATGAGTGAGCCGGCGGCGGGCTCTGATTTGCAGGGCATAAAAACCAAAGCCATTCGCGATGGCGATCATTACGTGTTGAACGGCTCCAAAACATTTATCACCAATGGCTGGCACGCCGATTTGGTCGTCGTCGTCGCCAAGACCAATCCGGCGGCAGGCGCGAAAGGCACCAGCTTGTTGCTGGTCGAGCGCGGCATGCCGGGTTTCGAGACTGGCAAGCGCCTGAAGAAAATTGGTTTGAAAGCGCAAGACACGGCAGAGCTTTTTTTCAACGATGTGAAAGTGCCGGTGGAAAATTTACTCGGCGGCGAAGCGTTTGAAAATCGCGGCTTCATTTGCCTGATGGAGCAACTGCCGTGGGAGCGGCTGCAGATTGCCATCACCGCCATCTCCAGTGCGCAGGCGGCGATCGAATGGACGACGGCGTATGTGAAAGAAAGAAAAGTATTCGGCCAGCCAGTCGGCAATTATCAGAACACGCGCTACAAGCTTGCTGAAATGCAAACAGAAGTGCAGGTGGCGCAAGTATTCTTGGATAAATGCACCGAGCTATTGATGGTGGATAAGCTCGATACCGCCACGGCCTCGATGGCGAAATACTGGACGACGGATCTGCAATGCAAAGTGATGGACGAATGCGTGCAACTGCACGGCGGCTACGGCTACATGTGGGAATACCCGATCGCGCGCGCCTATGCCGATGCGCGCGTGCAGCGCATCTACGGCGGCACCAACGAGATCATGAAGGAAGTGATCAGCCGGTCGATGGGCTTAACGGGGCGGTGAATTTTGCATCGCCGAAAAAATAAAACAGGTGTCATTTCGAAGCCAACTCTTCGGTCTGTCATTGCGAACCCAGCTTCATCAGACCTGTCATTTCGAACCCAGCTTCATCGGGTGAGAAATCTGCTTCATCGCCACGCACCCAATTGACCTAACCCGCCGCAGCAAAAACAAAAACATTTTTTCCACGATACTTACATTTTTTGAAAGAAATTCATGGCCACTAAATTGAAACGCGTTGCGGTTTTAGGATTGGGCAAAGTAGGCAGCTTGGTCGGTACCCTGCTGGCGCGATCAGGATTCACCGTGACCGGCATCGACG
>JAYVXF010000159.1:0-5782 GCA_043793345.1 Betaproteobacteria bacterium
GAACGCCAAGCCTTCGGCGCTCCACCAGCAAACGGGCGGGATTGAGGGCGGACAGGTTGACCGTTTGGCCCCAAGTAACGTTTAGACCGGGGACAACAAAGCGCAGGACAGGGTCGCGTCCAGCGTACTTCACGAGTTCCCGTTCGTAGAGGTCTGGATAGACCGCTTGGAGCCCCGCCAGGGGATACAGGCGATCGCCCCGGAAGTCTGGTGCGCACATGTGGTAGAGGTATGCGGGCATGCTCTCTCCGATGCCTAACTAGTTTTCGACACCCAAACGCTGTCTACCATCCCGGTTGGGTGTCTAACTCCCCGGAACCAGCTACCTTGAAACCCTTGACAGGCGCGGGTTTCGATCAATATGCCATGTGAATTGATGGTACTAACAAAAGCGTGAAAAAAACACCTGCCGTCCTTGCAGTCTGTACGCATTCTGGATCAGTTGCGCGAGCGCATTCGATACCTGCATTGCAGTCTAAGGACGGCAGAGGCGTATGTCTACTGAGCCGGCGCGCTCATTTGCTTTCGATTGATGCCACCCCGCGCGATAAGCGTCCGGCATTCATCTCACTCGGTTAAGCGATTGCCGAGCAAAACCGGAGCGCACGCAACTTCAAACCAGTTACTCGACAACTCAATAATTCGTGCCGAACAGAATGAAGAACGCCATTCGGCGGGTATTGCGGGGCATAAATGCCTGGAAAGCCGCGCCAGTGCTAGAGTTTATCTAACCGGCGTTAACTAACCGTGGCCATTATGCGGTTGCAACGTCGGGCGGCAGTAGGGGTGTCCGCGCGACGGGCTGTCGACTAACTCCACGTCCACGCCATAGAGTGTCTTGAGATTTGCGGCAGTGACAACTTCGCGCGAACTGCCCAGCGCCAGGATATTGCCGCGATGTAACAGCAGCGCACGATCCGCACATTGCAGCGCGTGATCGGGATCGTGGCTGCAAAAAAGAACGCTGCGGCCACTGGCTTTCAATCGCAGGATTTCATTGAGGATCAGCGACTGGTTGCCGAAGTCCAGGCTCGCCGTCGGTTCGTCCATGATCAGCAGCGGCGATTCCTGCGCGAGTGCGCGGGCGATGAGAGCGAGCTGGCGTTCGCCGCCGCTGATTTGTGTAAATGATTTGTCCGCCAAATGGCTGATACGCAACTCAGCCAGCGCGGCGTTTGCTGCGTCAACATCTTTCGCGCCGGGCGCGGCGAACAAGCCAAGATGCGCGGTGCGGCCCATCAACACCACAGCGCGCACGGTAAAAGCAAAATAGCTGTTGCCTGCCTGCGGGACGTAGGCCATTAGTTTGGCGCGCGCGGATGGTGAACAGGCGCCGAGCGATTTACCGCCAAGGGTGATCGATCCTGCATGCGCAGGCAGCAGCCCCAGCAGGGTACGGAACAGTGTGGTCTTGCCGCCGCCGTTGGGGCCGAGCACGCACAATACTTCGCCAGCGCGTACCAGCAGATTGATGTCTGTCCCAAGCGTGCGTCCGGGATGGCCGAAGGCCAGCGCATGCGTTTCGATGAGGGTGCGCGGCATCATTGGCGCGACCGCGAATTGGATGCGGCCAGCAGCCAGAGAAATAATGGGGCACCGACGAGCGCGGTTAAAACGCCCGGCGGTATTTCGATGGACGCTGCGACCCGCGCGATGGTATCGACCGCGAGCAGAAAGCAGGCACCGAGCAGCATGCTCAACGGCAGCATGCGGGCAAATTCCGGGCCGATCAGCATTCGTGCAGCGTGTGGAATCAGCAGGCCGATCCAGCCGATGATGCCGGAAATGGCAACGACCGCCGCAGTCATTAAAGTTGCACAGGTAATGAGCCCGAAACGCAGTTGAGTCACGTTGACACCGAGTGCGCGCGCTTCATCATCGGCAAGCGACAGCACATTCATGCGCCAGCGCAGCAGCCAGATGGGCATCAGACCGATCAACACCAGCGGCACCGCGACGATGAGCTCATCCGGGGAAATAGAGCTCAAGCTGCCGAGCAACCAGAACGTGATCGCGGGCAATTGGTTATACGGATCGGCCAGATATTTCACCATCGCGATGCCAGCGCCCAGCAGCGTGCCGACCACCACGCCAGTGAGAATCAGCGCGAGTATCGGATCGTGTCCGCGCACGGCGTTGCCAATAAAAACCACCATCGCCACCGCCATCAAGCCACCGGCAAACGCGAAGCCTTGCACCGCCACAACCGGCAAGGCCAAAAAAATTGCCAGTACCGCACCGAACGCCGCACCGCTGGAAACGCCAAGAATATCGGGCGACACGAGTGGATTGCGAAACAGATTCTGATAGACCGCACCGACCGCTGCGAGCGCAGCACCGATCAGCACGGCGGCAATCGCACGCGGCGCGCGAATCTGGAAAATGACGGCATCGAACGTGGCGGGTAGCGCATGGCCGGTGCCGGTTAATTTTGCCCACAGCACGGTCTTCAATTCGCCGGGGCTGATCGCGAAACGGCCAACCGACAACGCGATGACCAGGAGCACGATGAGTAGCGCCAGCGTCGCGAGCAGCAAGATCGATGCTCTCCGTGACGCGTGCGGCTTGGTCAAAGCAGAGGCTTCATGCATTCCACATCACCGTGCCGACAGCCTATGATCGTTGCCAGTCAACACGCGAAGCGTCGACGTTAGCCATCGTGTCAGCGGAAAGCCAACAATCGAGCGCTTAAAATAACGGGGTTTAGACAGCATAATCATGCATTGTCTTTGCTGGACAAAAATACTGCAAGCGCTGCGCTGCAATTGGCACGCCGCGACGCGCTTTGTGTGCATCAAAATGAAATTCACCGCAATAGGATCATGAGCGTGACATGAAACATCTTTTTTGGAAAATGAGCGGCGCGTTATTTGTAGCCATTGCAATATTGGCGGCCAGCTTCGCCAGCGCAGAACAATCAAAGCCACGCGCGTTGCGGCTGGCGACAACTACCAGCACCGAGAATTCGGGTTTGCTTGCCGCACTGATGCCGCCGTTTGAAAAAAAACTTGGTGCACCGGTGCGGGTTATTGCCGTGGGCACGGGTCAGGCGCTAAAGCTCGGTGAGCGCGGCGACGTCGATGTGGTGTTGGTACATGCCCGGGCCGATGAAGACAAATTTGTTGCGGCTGGATTTGGCGTCAACCGGCGCGATGTGATGTACAACGATTTTGTTCTGGTGGGTCCCGCGAATGATCCGGCCGGTATTCGCGGCATGACGCGGATCGGTGAGGCCTTGAAAAAAATCCACGATAAAGGCGCGACATTCGTCTCGCGCGGTGATGAATCCGGCACCCACATCATGGAGCGTCGCCTGTGGAAGGAGGAGGGCATCGTGCCGGGTGCGCCGGACACGAAACGCTATCTCGCTGCCGGACAGGGCATGGGTGCGGTGTTGACCATGGCCGGCGCCGTGGGTGCCTATACGCTTACGGATCGCGGCACGTTTGTGGCTTATAAATCGCGCATTGGTCTCGACATTCTGGTCGCCGGTGACCCGCGTCTGGCGAACCCCTACGGCATCATCGCGGTCAATCCAAAGCGCCATCCTGATATTAATGTTGAGGGTGCGGCAGCGCTGATTGACTGGATAACGTCGGCGGAGGGTGTGAAATCGATTGCGGCCTTCAAGGTGAATGGTGAGCAGTTATTTTTCCCCGGCGTGCCCCCGTCGGCAAACGTGGATAAGCGCGACTGATGGATTTGCTCGACGCAACGCGCGACGCATTTCGCCTGCTGTTTTCAGGCGATGCGAGTCTCTGGACCATCGTCTGGATTTCGTTGCGCGTGTCCTTGCTTGCCTTGCTGATCGCAACGCCTGCGGCAGTGGCGCTTGGTTTTTTTTTAGCGGTGTCCTCATTCCCGGGGCGACGCGCTTGTGTGATCGCGTTACAAAGCCTGCTTTCGTTTCCGACCGTGGTCGTTGGATTGATTCTGTTTTTGCTGCTGACGCGACAAGGGCCACTCGGCAGTTTGCAAATGCTCTACACGCAAGAGGCGATGATCGCGGGGCAGGCGGTGATCGCCTTTCCGGTGCTTGCCGCGTTTGCGTTGTCGGCCGTGCAGGGTGCCGATCTTCGGGTGCGCGAGACCGCGTTGGCGCTGGGTGCGACGCGGATGCGCGCGGCGTGGACGACGCTATTTGAGGTGCGCTTCGCGGTCGTGGCCGGCGTGCTCAATGGCTTCGGCCGCGTCATTTCCGAAGTGGGCTGCGCGATGATGGTGGGCGGCAATATCGCCGGCCTCACGCGCAATATTCCCACCGCCATTTCGCTGGAAACCAGCAAGGGTGATTTCGCGCAGGGCATTGCCCTGGGCGTGGTGCTGATGGTGTTTGCGATTGGCGCAAATCTCGCGCTGGCGTGGGCGCAAGGGCGCGGTGGGCTGGATTGAGTGCGCTGCAAATTCAGCGTGTCGTAAAAAACTTTGGCGACCGCCGTTTGCTCGATATTGACGCGCACACATTTTCGCCGGGTCAATTGCATTTCATCAAAGGCGACAACGGTGCCGGCAAGACCACGTTGCTAAAAATACTCGCCGGTATTGATCGGCCAAACGCGCTGGATTTTCGCTTCAATGGTGCGACCGTCACGCACACCGAATACCCGGACGAACTGCGTCGCGACATTGTCTACATTCACCAGCATCCGTATCTGTTTTCGACCAGTGTTGCCGCCAATATTGGCTATGGTCTGAAGATGCGCAATGTTCCGCGAGAGCCGCGTGAAGCGGCGATTGCGGAAGCGATTCGCTGGGCGGGCCTCACAGGCGTTGAAAACGTCACGCCGAAGCGATTGTCCGGTGGCGAGAAACAGCGGGTGGCACTGGCGCGCGCGCTGGTGTTGAATGCGCCGGTGATGTTGATCGACGAGCCGACGGCGAATCTGGATACCAAGGCGCGCGATCAGGTGAAAGCGCTTTTGGAATCCTTGCGTGCCGAAGGACGCATCGTCATCATTGCCACGCACGACCCGGCATTGATGGCGCTGCCGGGTGCAAATGTTTGGCAATTGATGGACGGAAAACTTAGCCGTCCATCGTAGGTAGTTTTACTTCGTGGCGAGCATTTGCTGCAATTCACCACTCTGATACATCTCGCGCATAGTCATGCCGGGAATTGTCGAAGCCAACTGCTTGGCTTCGACCCGGCGTGACCGGTTTTGCCTAATGGCAAAACCGTCGCGAGCGACTGCGAGTGAAACAGCATGCGCGCAGCTACTTGGTGACGCCGAGCATTTGCTGCAATTCACCACTCTGATACATCTCGCGCATGATGTCCGCCCCACCGACAAATTCGCCATTGATATAAAGCTGCGGTATGGTCGGCCAGTTGGCGTATTCCTTGATGCCCTGGCGAATGTCGGCGTCCTGCAACACGTCGACCGTGAATGGTTTATCGACGCCGCAGGCTTTGAGCATCTGCGTGGCGGATGCGGAAAAACCGCACATCGGAAATTGCGGTGAGCCCTTCATGAACAGCACGACCGGGTTGGCTGTGACGGTTTCGCGGATTTTGTCTTGTGCGTCCATGGTGTAACTCCAGTTATCAATCAATGAGCCATTTTAACGAATTTGACCGCCCGCAACGCGGGGAATTCCGGCCAGATCATTCATACAAATGAGGTTTTCGAAGCCCACTTTCAAGAGCAATTCACGCGCTGCCTTGGCTTGGTCAAAGCCGTGCTCAAAGAGCAGCCAGCCGCCAGCGTTCAAATGCGCGGGTGCGCCGTCGATGATGGCGCGAATCGAGGTCAAGCCGTCGGTACTTTCGTCTGTGAGCGCG
>JAYVXF010000160.1:0-5779 GCA_043793345.1 Betaproteobacteria bacterium
CTCGCGCGTCCGGACGGTTTTACCCACGAGCTCGGCAAGCTCGCGCGTCGTCCGAATACGTCCGATGACCCTTGCCGCAACAACCGCTCTTGCAATCTGTTTAGCAAACCGTTCTTCACCATAGCGCCAGATGACCTCCCCAATTTCTTGTCCGTCGGCGCGGTTAAGCCACTGTTCAACAGTCTCGCCACGCGAGGTATCCATGCGCATGTCGAGCGGTCCGTTGAAACGAAAACTGAACCCGCGTTCTTCCACATCCAACTGCGGCGATGACACGCCTAAATCCGCCAGCATTCCATCCACTACATTTTGTTTTCCACCCACTGCCTGCTTCAATACATCGCTTAGTTCACTCATCGCGGCGTGGTGCAGCGAAAAACGTTTGTCCTGCGCCGCCAATAATTCACCCGCTTCAATCGCGCGCGGGTCACGATCAATCGCGATCAATCTGCCATGTGGCCCCAGTCGTTCGAGGATCGCGCGTGAATGTCCACCACGACCAAAGGTGCCATCGACATAAACGCCATCCGGTTTAATGGCGAGCGCATCAACCGCTTCCGGTAGCAGCACCGTGATGTGCTGTTGCGAAGACGCTGATGGCAAAGTTGGGGGCGCATTCATGCCACCGGCTATAAGGAAAAATTCTCGGTGCCCGGCGGTAAGCCCGCGGCACCCGAGGTAAGTGATTTCAATTGCGCGTCCCACGCACCGACATTCCAGATTTCGAAATGCGTGCCCTGGCCGACGAACATCACCAGCTTTTCGATGCCCGCGTATTTGCGTAATTCAGGCGAGATCAACACGCGGCCATTGCCGTCGAGCACGTGATCTTCGGCAAAGCCAATGAGCAATCGCTTCCAACCACTAGCGGTACGATCAAGGCTGGGGAAAGTCATCACTTTGTCCCGAATCGGCTGCCAATGCAGCAGCGGATACATGAGCAGGCAGCCCTCGGGATGCGCGGTCAGCACCAATTTGCCGTCGCTCGGCAGCGCGAGCGGCTCGCGATGCTTTACCGGCACCGCCATGCGACCCTTCACATCCAGACTTAGCTCTGACGCACCTTGAAACACGTTCGATGGACTCCTCAAATTATTTTTTGGCAAAAAAGCTTCGGGATTTTTGTTGTTTCCAGAAAAACCCACTTTTCTCCACTTGTGGACACTATAGGCAAATAAAAACCCGCAGTCAAGCGGGTTTGGAAGGTTTTTTCGTTATCCGTCAGGCACTTAGCGCTGTTTTCTCGAAAGATTTTGCCTGTGGAAAACTTCGTTGATAATTAGTTAGATAAGCTTCAAACCTAAAGTAACTTCGCAGGAAATAACCGGTATTTTCAAACAAATAGCTGTATTTTCATACACCTAACAATTTTTACGGATGATTTTTTAGTTCGTCAACAAATTTTCTGCGCAAACACGAGTATCGGCGCGGCTTTCAGGCCATTTTAGGCTGGAGAACCGCACCAGTGCTTGCTATAGACTCTTTTGTCTGCGTCACTGGATTCACACGCCACCCCTCTTGCAACAGCGCACGCGTTTCCGCCACCGCGACCTGCCAAAGCGCTGCCATTACATCGTCCGGCTTTTGATAATCGCCGCCGAAATTTCCATCGCCAATCAGCGCACGCGCCTCACCCGGTGTCATCGACGCCACGTTCGAGTAATCGACCATTGGCTGCCGATGTGATGGCTGCACGACGCCTTCCAAACGGGTGATCGGAAAATTTTCCATCCACGACGCGTGCGACGCCATCGGATCGATTTCCTGCACCTTCGCCCAGGTCTTCGGTGCTTTCCACCAGCTATGGAATTTCACTTCAATCGCCGGATTTTCCTGCATCATGAACTCGATGAGATTGGCGGCGGGTTGATTGCCGCCATGCCCGTTGACGACGAGGATGCGCTTGAAGCCATGCGTCATCATGCTATCGAGTACATCGCGTACCAACGCAAGATAGGTTTTAAGTTGCAGTGACACCGTGCCCGGGTACGCCATGAATGACGCGGTCGGCCCGTACGGCACGACCGGAAACACCGGGATGCCGAGCGGCTCGGCCGCGTCGAGCGCCACGTGCTCCGATAGAATCGAATCTACCGACAGGCTCAAATAAGCATGTTGCTCGGTGCAGCCCAGCGGCAGCACGGCGCGGTCATCGTGCTGCAAATATTGCTCGATTTGCATCCAGTTACAGTCACGTATGCGCATGCTTTTCCTCACCGTTTCATTGATTTGTGCAAACAACAGAATAGCCGATCACGGCTATGATGGTTTAAGTCCTTCACTCGTTACGGAGAAAATCATGCGGTCGCAAATTATTACTCTAATGCTTTTCGTTGCTCTCTTTAACGCGCCAACGATTGCGGCACCAGAGAAAAAAAATACCGATATTGAAAAAATCGTCAAAGAGATTTCGGCAACACGCATCGAAGCCACGATCCGCAAGCTGGTGAGTTTCGAGACCCGCAATTCACTTTCTGAAACCGCCAGCGAAACCCGAGGCATCGGTGCCGCACGGCGCTGGATCAAGAGTGAAATGGAACGCTGCAACGTCGCCAGCGGTGGGCGCATGAAAATCGAATTCGACGAGCATCTCGCACCCGTGAGCGCACGGGTCGCACAGCCGACACCGATCATCAATGTGGTCGCCACATTGCCCGGCGAGCAAGCCGAGAGCCGCGATCGCATTTACGTTGTGAGCGGACATTACGACTCGATGCGCAGCACGCCAATCGACCCCGACGGGTTGGCACCCGGTGCCAACGACGATGCCTCCGGCACGGCAGCAGTGATCGAGATGGCGTGCGTGATGTCGAAATATAAATACAATGCCACACTTATTTTCATGACCGTTGCCGGTGAAGAGCAAGGATTGCTAGGCTCGACATTTTTCGCCAACGCGGCAAAAGCAAAAGGCATGAATATCGCCGGCATGATCACCAACGACATCATCGGTAACACCCGTGGATCGGATGGCAAAGTGGTGCGTGACCGCGTGCGTTTGTTCGCCGAAGGCATTCCGCCACTCAAGGAAATGCCTGATGAATGGCTCACGCTGATTCGCACCGGCGGCGAAAACGATTCTCCGGCACGGCAACTCGCGCGCTTTATCAAAACGACGAGCGAACAATACGTGCCAAAGATAAAAGTAGATCTGATCTATCGCCGTGATCGCTATCTGCGCGGCGGCGATCATTTCCCGTTTCTCGATGCCGGCTATGCAGCGGTGCGCATGACCGAGCCGAATGAGGATTTTCATCATCAACATCAAAACGTGCGCGTGGAAAACGGCGTGCAGTTTGGCGACTTGCCCGAGTTCGTCGATTTTGCCTACACCGCTGATGTAGCGCGCGTGAATGCCGCAGCACTCGCGTCGCTCGCCATCGGCCCCGCCGCACCGACGGAGGTGTTGATGGAAAATCTGGTGCTGGATAACAACACCACATTCCGCTGGACCGCGAACACGGCACCAAACGTCACCGGTTATCGTGTCGTATGGCGCGAGACCACCGCGCCGTTCTGGCAGAAATTTGAAGATGTCGGCAAGGTTACGCGCACCACTATCTATGGCGTGTCGAAAGACAATGTGGTGTTTGGATTGCAGGCGATTGACAAAGACGGCAACGCGAGTGTGGCGACTTTTCCTAAACCGTTTCGGCGGTGAGGGCGCGGTTGTGACGAGCGCTGGCGACCGCACCTCAACATGGTGCGCGGTGCGATTCCAGGTATTTCGACAGCGCGCTTGCGACCAGCCCGGCAATTGACGGTAGGTGCTGCGGGCGGGGATACTGTCGCGGACGTCGTTGAATTTTTGATCCTAAGCGCACAGGTCTTATCGCATGCCATCAGACGCAGAAGTACCGAAGCCCCATGTGCGTCGCAAGCGATACCGCGGCACGCACCCGCGCAAATTTGAAGAGAAATACAAGGAGCTGGACGGGCAGAAATTCGTCGCCGATGTCGAAAAAGTCATCGCTCGCGGGCAGACCCCGGCCGGCATGCATCGCTCGATTTGTGTGGATGAAATTCTCGCGATTCTGGATCCCAAGGCAGGTGAGACCGCGCTTGATGCGACGCTCGGTTTCGGCGGCCACACCCAGGCGATATTGCCACGGCTGTTGCCCGGTGGCCGACTATTTGCCGTTGACGTGGATGCCATTGAGCTGCCGCGCACCGAGGCGCGCTTGCGCAAACGTGGCTTTTCAAAAGATGAACTCATTATTCACAAAATGAATTTTGCCGGCATCGCGCAACTGCTGCCCGAAGCTGGCGGCGGGTTTGATTGCATCCTTGCCGATCTTGGCGTGTCGTCGATGCAACTGGACAATCCCACGCGCGGCTTTTCATATAAAAACGACGGGCCGCTCGATCTGCGCTTGAATCCGCTGCGCGGCACGCCAGCGTCAGCGCTTTTACACTCGATGAGCGTAGAAGCGCTGGCTGAAATGTTCACCAGGAACGCCGACGAGCCACATGCCACGTTGATCGCGCTAACGATAAAAAATAGCGCCACACCAATCGCAACGACACGACAACTAACCGATGTCGTCAATCTCGCACTTCTACATTTGCCCGAGATGACGACACCCAAAAAAACCCTGGCGCGGGTTTTTCAGGCGCTGCGTATTGCGGTCAACGACGAGCTCGCGGTGCTGGACCGTTTTCTGGACATGTTGCCGTGGTGCATGAAGCCCAACGCCCGCGTGGCGATTCTTTCGTTTCATTCCGGTGAAGACCGGCGAGTCGAAGACGCATTCCAACTGTCACTTCAATCGGGGGCATATGCGAGCATATCGCCGGACGCAATTCGGCCGTCGCCTGAAGAGCAGCGCAGCAATCCGCGCTCGAGTTCGGCAAAATTGCGCTGGGCGATACGGTCGGCCCTGCCTGCATCCTGATCGCCAGCAATTGTGGACGGAGACATTTTGACTAAACAATTGCACGCCGCAACCGCCGCGAAACGGTTGAGGGTATTAGGGTAGTATCGGCGTCAAGCTGCGAGGAAAATAAATTGCCCATGAGAACCATTTTTTCGGTGTGACTGGAAAATATATCGACCGCGGCCACTTTAATTTTCTTTCCCACTTTTCATTGGGGGTCTCTTGCACATTCACAAAAATAATTTCCGGAACAAACACTGGCTGATGCCGCTGATCCTTGCGGCTCTCACAACGGCACATCAATGCCTTGCTGCGACCGATGTCAATACCGAGCGTGTCGAAGCCATTCAGATCACCTCAACTCGTGTGCCGCAACTGGCAGGCCTGATACCCGCCAGCATCACCATCATTCGTGGTGACGAACTTAGCGCCCGTGGCGCGATTGATCTTGCCACTGCGCTGGGGTTGGTCGCCGGCGTGGAAGCGCCGATGGGAGGCGATACTGGCCCGGCAGGGGCGGTGCCCTCGTTTTGGGGCTTGCATGAATTCGATGCATTTTTATTGGTCGTCGATGGCGTGCCATGGGGCGGTGCTTTTAATCCTGCAATCCCCACGCTGAATTTGAATAATGTGGAGCGGATCGAAGTGCTGAAGGGTGCAGCGCCCGTGCTTTTCGGCGCGACCTCTTTTGTGGGTGTCATCCATGTGATTCACTACCCGGCGGGTAAATCAGCCGAGGCGGCAGAAATAGCCATTGGCAATCACAGCTCGCAGCGAATCTCTGCCACCAAAGCACTTTCTTCAATCGGTAATTTTCAGCAATCCATTTCCATCGACGGCCAAAAACTCGGGTTTTCCGATTCCCGCGAGGCAATCAAAAGTGGCAACCTGCTTTATCGTGG
>JAYVXF010000161.1:0-1688 GCA_043793345.1 Betaproteobacteria bacterium
AAAGTGGATCGGCATCATCCAGTACCCGAGCGTTGAAGAAGCACTGGCGTACGACTCTTCGCCCGAATATGCCGCCCTCAAGCCAATTCGGGACAAGTCGACAAAATGGCGGTCGTTTGTCGTTGAAGGGATGCAAAACTAGTTGAACGCACATCACATAGTGGGTCAAACGCTCGGGGTCTTTTATTAGCACATCGTCACCGCGTAACTCTTTTGTTCCCGGACACTCGGCAACCCAATTAAATTCCGCAGTGTCTGGCTATAACGTTTGTGCGTGCGTCGCCATCGGGGAAAATCTTCATGACGATCAACACACTCACCCGCTGGCATCAATTGGTCACAGATCGAAATGTGAACGGCCTTGACGCGCTGCTCGCCGACAGCGTCGTCTTTCACTCGCCTATTCTGCACACGCCACAAGTCGGCAAGGCGGTGACGACGCAATATCTCGCGGCGGCTTTCGGCGTTTTCTTTAACGCCTCTTTTCGCTATGTCCGCGAGAACGTCAGCAGTCGGCACGCGGTGCTGGAGTTTCAGGTGGAGATTGACGGCATCAGTGTGAATGGTGTGGACATGATCACGTGGGACGACGACGGCAGGATTGTTGAATTCAAAGTGATGTTGCGGCCACTGAAAGCGATCAATTTGATTCATCAAAAAATGGCGGCGATGCTGCAAGCCAACCAGCAACAGCGAGGATCTGCTTCAGGTTGATTTTCGCTGGAGTAATGGCCGAAAAGCCGCGCCAATACTCACTCTCCGCGTTTGTTCCTGACTACCTGCAGAAGAAATGCAGCTTCTGCGCGCGCGGCAATTTCTTCACCTTAGCCTCCGCCCGCGACGCACTGGCGCGATCCGGAAACTCTTTCACCGCAACAACGCGCCGAGGCGGATTGGCGCGGGTATAGCGCGCGCCGATGCCGAACACATGTTCCGCAAAACGGCGCTCAAGATCAGTGGTGATGCCTGCGTAGTAAGTGCCGTTCTCGCACTCGAGCAGATACAGCACCCAGGACGATGCGTTGGGCGCAGCAACGCCAACATTATTTTTTGATTTCACGACGCGTATTGTCGCCGAAGTCAGCGCAGCAAATTGATCAAAAGCGCGCTGCAATTTTTTCGCATGAGTTATCCCATTCCCTGCCCTTGAAGCTCGCTATCGTCATGCTGCGCGAGGCCACCAAAAAATCATCTTCTTCACTTTCGCAATGGTTGGCGATGGCGTAGAGCTTGCTAAAATCGGTGCATGACTGACCAACACAATTACAGCCGCCGCTTCACGCTCGATAACCTCGACATACGCGGGCAGGTGGTGCGCCTCACCGATGTCTGGCGCGACATGCACGACAAGCGTCACTACCCGGCCAACATTCGCCAATACTTAGGCGAGCTCGCCTGCGTGTCGGTGCTGATCGGTGCAGGCTTGAAGAGCCCCGGTCGTGCGGCCTTGCAGATTCAACGCAAGCGCCGGGCAAGCGACGCTGGTGCGGAAACATTCACCGAGCCGCTGGCGGTGCTCGATTGCACCGAGGCCCTCGCCCTGCGCGGCATGTGCGCGTCTGCGAGCGCAACAAATTTGTCCCGCAGCGACGCCACATTTTCAGAGTGGGTCGAAGACTGCACGCTCGCGATGACGCTTACCTACACCGGCACCACGCAAATTTACCAAAGCATCGTGCCGGTATCGG
>JAYVXF010000162.1:0-17484 GCA_043793345.1 Betaproteobacteria bacterium
GCTCATGGACGAAGAGGGTATCTGACGCGTGAGACTTCTTTTGGATGTGAACGTGTGGGTTGCCCTGCTTGACGACGCGCATATCCACAACGCACACGCTCTGAAATTATTCAGGCAGCCAAAACTCAGAATTGCCACTTGTGCATTAACGGAAAATGGCGTTTTGCGGGTGCTGAATCTGCCCGGTTATGCGAAGCGCGCGCCGCCGGGGTTTGATCTGGTACGCCAAAAACTGGCGCTCGCCTGCAACGATTTCGACCACGAATTTTGGCCGTGCAACGTCAGTCTTCGGGATGGGATGATAGTGGATTGGTCACGCGTGATGGGTCATAACCAGATCACGGATGCGTACTTGCTTGCGCTCGCCGTTCACCACAGTGGTGCGTTAGCGACGTTCGATCACCGTATCGCCTTAAGCGCAGTCGGTGGCGCGACGGCGAAGAATCTTAAGTTGCTCTGACCCGGAAAGCGAGTTCTATGGGTTGAGTAGATAACAGGTTTTCACTTGGCCTCTTTCATCAAACCGTGCATGCGGTTTTTCAACCTAATCCGTTTAACCCAGAAAACGTGCAGACGCGTATCATTTATTGGCGCGGTACTGGCGACCGCCATTTCAACACTCAACCGGGAGAAAACAAATGATTCGATCCAAAAATAGTTGGTGGCTTGCCGTCGGGCTCGTCGCGTGGGTGGGCGCAATGGCAGGTGTTGCGCACGCTGCGGCGAGTGCGGACGAAACCGCCATTCGCGCACAGACCACCAACTGGGAGAAAGCGTACAACGGCGGCGACGCGAAAGGCGTGGCTGCACTGTATGCCGAAGACGCACTGCTCCTTCCGCCTGGCGCACCGGGCGTAAGCGGTCGGGCGGCGATCCTGGCACATATGAGCAGGGACATCGCCGATTCGAAAGCGGCCGGCGTGGTTTTTGTGATTAATCCCAAAACTGATGTCGGTGTCTCGGGCAAGATGGGTTGGGAATCGGGTATGTATAAGGTGACGGTGAAGGGTGCCGTGGTCGAGACCGGCAAGTTTCTTTCGGTGTCCCGGAAGAAAGATGGAAAGTGGCTCTACATTCGCGATACCTGGAATGCGGATGCGCCACCGGCTCCCCCGGCACCGCCGAAAGCGCCAGCGGCTCCGCCGGCCGTGAAGAAATAGTCTGCGACGTTCGGCGGATCAGCGAACCGCGCGCAAAGAAGAAGGCCTCAAGTGAGGCCTTCTTCTTTAGCGACAAAAGGTGCGAAGTACTACGCTGGCATCCACCGGCCTTTCAGACTACATGGCAAGCACGTATTTGTTGTCGTCATTGCCGATGGCCGACTTGACATGCAGACGTTGCTTATGCGGCAGTTGTAATCGTTCCGCCGGGTTTTTGCGTAACAATATTCTCCAACGACAAGCGAGAGTCAGATGAATCCCAACAATTCAGCTTCGGCGCGCAGCGACGCGCAATGGTTCTATGTCTGGATGGCCGGCGTCTGTGTGCTGATCGCATTCGGTGGCTTCATCCCGACCTATTGGGCCAAGCTCGCGGCCGGTACATTCAAAGGCGCGCCGATACTGCACATACACGGCGTGTTGTTTTTCACCTGGACGTTATTTTTTCTTGCGCAAACGACTTTTGTTGCGACCGGTCGTACGCCCAAACACCGCAACTGGGGGCTGGCGGGCATCTCACTCGCGACCGCGATGGGGATCACGGTTGTCCTGGCGGCAATCAATTCCATCAAGGCGGCGGAAACCATCGGCATGGGCGATGAGGCGCGGCGATTCACGATTGTTTCACTCAGTGGGCTTGCCTTGTTTGCAGCCTTCCTTGGGCTCGCGATTGCCAACGTGCGCCGCGCCGAATTGCACAAGCGTTTCATGTTGCTTGCCATGGTGCCATTGATGCATGCGGCGACGGCTCGCGTTTTTATGACCGCATTTGCACCGGCCGATGCCAAAGGCCCGCCGCCAGTTTTCGTGTCCATCCCGCCGGGTCTATTTGTTGATCTGATCATCGTCGCGGCCATCATCCACGATTGGCGTACACGCGGACGCCCGCATCGGGTCTATGTGATTGGCGGCGCGATCCTTCTTGCCGTTCAGCTCTTGAGCGTGCCGCTCAGTGCCGGGCCAACGTGGATGGCGATTGCAAAGTGGGTGCAATCGCTGGCGGGTTGAAGCGGGAAGAAAAGTAAATGACAATCAACAAATCGGTCAGGGTGAATTGACGAAAAAATAATTCAAGCCAATGATGATTTTCTGCCTGCCACCTACGCACGCAGAAGGATTCAACAATGACCCCGTCAGAAATCCGACCGCCTTTGCCGCCGTTCACCCACGAGACTGCGGTGCAAAAAATTCGCATGGCTGAAGCTGCGTGGAATTCTCGCGACCCGCAACGCGTCTCGCATTTCATTGGCTGTGCGACAACAATGGTCGCGGCCCGGACGACCATGCAAGCCTGAGTGCGCTGGGACTGTAGCGCGGTTTGCAATGTTTTGCATTGCTTGCTTCAACCTGAAAATATACACATAAACGCTAGCACCGCTGCGCCTTCTGGCGGCATATGCGCCTATAAGGCGCGCCAGTGCTTGATTTTCGTCGATTTACGCTGGTAGCGCACCTCACGAATTCTCGATGGCGACGCCCGTCCAGATCTCAAGCTGACGCGCAAGTTCACACAAGTTAACAACGCTATTAAATAGTGTCGCCTACACTGCGGTCTGGTTACAAACATAACGCATCCGCATCGGTCACAGCACTTCAACAAGCGCGTCATTCCAAGGAGAAAACAAAAATGTTTACCTTATCCCGATTCCCCCGCAAGCAGAACTTGTCCTTTGCTGCGTGTACCTTTGCATTGTTGCTCGCGGCAGGTTCGGCAAACGCCGACGAAGGCATTACCGCATCCAGTATCAAGCTGGGACAATCCGCACCGCTGAGCGGCGCATTGGCGCAACTCGGTACTGATTACCGTGATGGTGCAAATCTTTATTTCAAACAGGTCAATGCACAAGGCGGCGTATATGGACGCAAGATTGAATTAGTCACGCTCGATGACGCCTACGTTGTGGAACGCACCATTGAGAACACCAGGAAATTACTGCAATCCGAAAATGTTTTTTCGCTGTTCAACATGTTTGGTACCGGCAACACCCGCGCGGCACTCCCGCTCGCGACCCAAGCTCGCACACCGATTTTTTCGGCGTACAGCGGTGCGGAAGGACTGCGCGCCAGCGAGAACAAATTTTTATTCCATACCCGCGCCAGTTACGCCGAGGAAACGGAACAGCTCATCGTGCAAGGCTTGACATTTGGTTTGCAAACGGTGGCGATCGCCTATCAGGATAACGATTTCGGCAAAGCGGCACTCAAATCTGCCGAAGAGGCCGCCGTAAGAAACCAGGTCGTGATCGTGGCTAAAATCCCGGTCGACGTCAACAGCGCCAACATGGAGGCGACTGTCAGCAAAGTGGCTGCATTCATGCCGCAAAGCGTACTGGTATTGACCGCCGGCAAGTCGGGCATCGATTTCATGTCGGCATACCGGCACAAAAACCCGGCTGCGTGGCTGATGGCGCTATCCGTGGTCAGCAGCAAAGAGCTGGTCAAGGTGATGGGGGAAAACAGTCGCGGCATTATCATTTCGCAAGTGGTGCCAACACCTTGGACCCCGCAGGGCAGGGCGGTGAAAGACTATCAAAAGCTGATGGAGTCTTCGGGAAAAAACAAAGAAGATTATTCATATGCAGCGCTCGAAGGATTTATCTCGGCCAGGGTGTTTGTTGAAGCATTGAAGCGTGTCGGCCCAAAGCTTAGCCGCGAAAAACTGATGACGACCCTTGAGAACTCCGGCTCTTTTGACGTCGGCGACTTTAGCGTGTCGTACGGCAGCGGCAAGCGCGCCGGCACCAAGTTTGTTGATGCGACCATGATCGGTAGCGGCGGAAAATTCATTCGCTAACGACGATTGAAATCACTGGCGAGGTAATTTATTGGCGGATGATGCGGCAGTGGCGGGGATTGTGGCGCTGCTGTTGCGATGATTGATCGTCAAATGTTTGTGCGTTTCTCTTTTTATCGTATGCTCTGGCTTCGGCGCACCGCGCGCGTCTAACGCGATTGCTGCGCAAAAAGAGGAATGACCAATGAGTGATGACACCAAAGCCTGCCCGGTTTGCGGCGAAACCATCAAGGCTGTCGCGATCAAGTGCCGCTTCTGCAATAGCGATCTGGCGGCGTTTGCGGCCACCCGTGAGGCAGAGGTCGAGACCGCACTCTTTACCGGTCGCCCTGCGGTTATTTATAGCGCATGGCAGTGGATCGTGGTGGTACTCACGTTCGGCCTGGGCTGGATTTATTATTGGCTGCAAAGTCTCAGTACGAGCTACGAGATTACCTCACAGCGGGTGCGCATCGAGCGCGGCCTGTTGTCGAAAACCAAAGACAGTCTCGAGCTGTTCCGTATCGATCATTTCGATTTGCATAAACCCTTGGGCATGCGACTCGTCGGCCAATGCCTGCTCCACCTGCGTTCGTCGGACGCGAGCTTCGCGACCGTTATTCTCTACGGCATCCCCGACCTGGAGAAACTGGCCGATTCGTTGCGCGAATGTTCGTTGCGGGAACGAACAAGAAGACGCGTCACGACGTTTGTTCAAGCATAGCGATTCTGCATGTCACCACTAAATCTCGCCACCATTCGCGCCGAATTCCCGGCACTTGGCGCCGATTGCATATACCTCGACAACGCCGGTGGCTCCCAGGTATTACGCCGCGTGGCGGATCGCATCCATGACTATCTGCTGACGACCAGCGTGCAACTCGGTGCGAGCTACGCGCAATCGCAGCTTGCTTCGGAAAAAGTGTTATCGGCGCGGCGGTCGGTGGCGGAGCTGATCAACGCGGCGCATGAAGATGAAGTGGTGATGGGATCGGCGACTACGGCGCTGATGTTTATGCTCACGCAGGCATTGCTGCCGGGCATTCGGCCGGGCGATGAAATCATCGTCACCAACAGCGATCACGAGGCCAATATTGGCGGCTGGATGCGGCTGCAGGAGGCGGGTGCGGTCGTCAAAATCTGGGAAGTGAATCTCGACAGTTTGACGCTGGAGCTCAATGGCCTTGATCGCTTGCTGACGAACCGCACCAAATGGGTCGCGATGACACACGCGTCGAACGTACTCGGCAGCGTGAATCCGGTCGCCGAAGTCGCGCGGCGCGTGCATGCGGTCGGCGGGCGATTGTGCGTGGATGGCGTCGCGTATGCGCCGCACCGGTTGATCGATGTGCGCGCAAGTGGTGCGGATGTTTATGTGTTCAGCTTTTACAAAGTATTTGGGCCGCATTACGCGGTGCTGTGGGGGCAGCGTGAGTTGTTGCTGTCGCTGCCGAGTCTGAATCACCACTTCATCGGCCCCGACGTGTTGCCCTACAAGCTACAACCGGGCAATGTGAATTTTGAGTTGTCGTGGGGCTGTGCGGGGATTGGCGACTATCTGCATGATGTCGGCATCATGTTGGGTGCAGTCGGCTCAAAGCGGCAATGCATGCAGGCCGCGTTCGATGCATTTCAACTTCATGAGGATGCGCTGGCGGAACGGTTGTTGTCGTATTTAACAGCCAAGCCGAACGTGCGCATCATCGGTTTGAACAACGTGACCCACGGCGATCGCATGCCAACCATCAGCTTTGTCGTCGCCGGTCAACACAGTGAAGCCATCGTGCGACACATCGACAAATTCAACATCGGCATTCGCTTTGGCGATTTTTATGCGCGCCGCTTGATCGAGGCGCTGAATTTGCAAGTGCAGGGCGGCGTGGTGCGGGTGTCGATGGCGCATTACAACACGGCGGAAGAAATTGACAAGCTCATTTCGCATCTGGACGAAGTGATCGGTCGCGCGGAATAAGCTGTGCGACAGATTTGCGGGCAAGCGTAATTCGATTCCAGCGGAAGTCGGCACAAATATTATTCTGTTGTTTTGGCAATCGCATCAATCATCGGCACAATCAAATACGTCAACACCGGCTGGTCGCGATTCTTCACCTGAATCGGCGGCTGCACCTCAGCCGAAAATTGCTTGCTGGCACCAGCGGCGGTGTTGACCGATGCCCAGGTGCTGCCGCTCACCAGCACGTCATCGGGCCGACAGGCATTTTCGATACGCGAGGCAACGTTCACGTTGTCGCCGATCACGGTGTAGTCCATGCGCGTTTCGCTGCCGATATTGCCGGCAACAACTTCGCCGGTATTGATGCCAATACGCATTTGCAGGTTGCGCATGTTCGCATTGCTGCGACGCAGCTCGCCGAGTCGCTGTTGCATGCGCAGACCTGCGCGTACGGCAGCAGTGGCGTGGTGCTGCGAGGCTCCAGGCGTGAAAATCGCCATGATGCCGTCGCCCATGAATTTATCGACGACGCCGCTTTCTTCTTCAATGATGCTGCACATGGCGGTCATGTAAATATTCAGGACTCCGACAATTTCCTGCGGGTCGAGACGCTCGGATAACGCCGTGAAGCCTTTGATGTCGGAAAATAAAATAGTCGCTGTCACAGTGCGACCGCCAAGTGCCAATTTCTGTTCGCGATTTTTTGAGATCGCATCGACGACGCTGCGCGGCATGTACGCACCCATCTTTGCTTTCTCGATGGTCAGATTGCGTTCGGCCTCAAGTGCCAGCCGCAGATCGGCCGTTAATTGCTGTGAAGCCTCCAGCAAGCGTCCGTTCTCCAGCGCCACCGCCGCCTGTGCCGCGAATGACTCCAGCAACAACTGATCTTCTTGGCTAAAACTGGTGAAGCCATCTTTAGTGCCGCTTTTATTTGCGACCTGAATAACACCAACCACTTCGCCCTTGGTCGTCAACGGCACCGTCAACAATGAGCGTGTTCGAAAGCCGGTGAGCAAATCGTAAATGCGATTGAATCGCGGATCGGCGTAAGCATCTGCCACCAGCAACGCTTTGCCGCTCGCCGCAACATGCCCTGCGATGCCGGAACCTTCCGCGATTCTCACGTCGGCAAGTCCATCCACACTTTCGCCTTTGACCACGTGAAAATGCAGCATTCGCGTTTGTTTGTCCAGCAGCAATAGTGCGCTTGCCTCGGCGTGCGTGACGATTTTTGAATTCTCTACGATCAGATTGAGAATCGACTCGACCGGCATCAATGAAATCATCGCGAGTGATACCCGACTCATCGCATCTTTTTCGGCAATCTGCGTTTTCAGGCTTTGATTTTTTCCGCGCAACTCGCCAGCCATTTTATTGATGCCTGACGCGACTGCGCCGAGCTCATCGAGTCGCGATTGATCAAGCACCACGTTCTGGTCGCCTTGTTCGATGCGCTTTGTCCCTTTGATCACGGCACTCGCATCGCGACGCAGACTCTGGCCAAACCGGAACGACACCGCCAGCGCGAGCAACACACAAAAGCCGCCGAGAAAGGCGACCTCGATGACCATTGCGCGATCCACCAGACCCTCAAACTTGAATCGTGCGAGCGTCAGCGCCATCGCCAGACTCGGCGCAAGCGTAAACAACACGTAGCCTTCCATCACCCGCCGATTGATCTGCTCAAGGTGTTCGTCCACGTTCTGATAGCGCACCACGCGCTTCCTCGCCACGTTTTCGAGCACCACGTATTCCCACTGCGCGAGCAAACCGCCGCCGATGATCCAATAGCCGACGAGCAACTTCACGTGGCTTGAAATCGGGAAATTGTCATAGCGCGCCCAATGCAGCAGGAGTGCCAGCACGCCGCAAATAAACCAAGCGCCGACTGCGATCAAATAGCCCTGACGTGGAAAGGAACGCCCAATAGGCGGCAACGCAAACCGGCGCAGCAGTAACTCACGCACCACGATCTGCAGAATCCAGATCGCGCCCAGATTTACCAATAGTTCCGGCACCTTGATGCCGTTGATAAACGGGCACACCGCGCGACCATAGATCGCCAGAAACGTCACTGCCACCAAGCCAATCAGGTGCTGGTGGATGCGCGTTGGCCAATCGATCAGATCGGTCAGGCGCTCAACGCGACCGCCGGTTGGGGCGATGTCGTGTTGATTAGCCGCAATTGATTTGTTCATCTGTGCAGGCTTCCTCTGATTGGCGTCGGCGCATGGCAATAAATTCAACGCTTATCCCGCGCGCGAGTCAATTTGTTTTTCAACATGAGCCGAGAGGTGCTACGTCGCAGCTGCGTCATTGCGCGCTCGTCCATGGCGCGGCATTTCGCGTAATACGGTGTAGCCAAACACCAGAGCAGGCGCGGCTTCTGTGGCATTTTAGGCTGTAACGGCGCGCCAGTGCTAGAGGCTGCCATTTTTTTGCGCTGAAATATTCGACCGTACCAGCGCTATTTATCGTTGATCCGCCACGTCAATTTACGGTGGAAAACCACGCCTCCTAGGCTAGAATCTGGACATGACCTCCGCGCGCCGCAACAGGGCAGAACCCAATCCCCATTCTGCAATCGCCCATCAGCCCGGCCTCGCGGCATCGCATCGTGGCGAGGTGAAATCGCTTGAGATGCTCAATACTGCACTGGAGGCCTGCCTCGCAGCTGGAGATGTGAAAGGTGCGGCGCTCGCATCGGCTGCGCTGCTGATCACCGGGCAGGTGATGGGAAGCTACCGCCGCTTTCCCGAACACATCGCGCGGTTGGCGCTGGTGCGGGATCGCGAATATCGATGGAATGATCGTGACGAGGAGTTGTTGGCACTTGCTGGTCTGCTCGCCGGATTGATTTACTTCGGTGCGGCCGATGCGTTCATCGACACCTGTGTCGAGCGAATCATGGGATTGCTCGAACTCGATCTGGATGTCAACGTGAAATTCGCCGCCGGTCGCCTCGTGATGTTCTACACCGAGCCACGCGAGCTGCGCGCTTTGGGGCAGCGCGTGTATGGCACGCTTAAGCCTTGCTTTGACAGCCAAGGCTTAACCCCGCACCGCCTCGGTCAATGGCTCATTTTTTGGTCGCGTTGCGCGCGGTTTGCAAAAGAAATTCAGCAGGCCGAGCTTGCCGAAAAGCAGGCTCGTGCGCTCGCCGAAGAACACAATCTTCAGGACATCTTTTTCCGGCTGGCACACATCGAAGTTGAGCGCAACCTGCCTGCGCGAAACGTGCTCTTGGTGGAACAGGCGCTAGCCGCTGCCGAACGGTACGCCGATCCGGCGCGACTGAACGACATGCTGGTGCTTGAATTTCTGAAAGTACAGTTCGCGCGCATGAAGGGGCAGGGCGATCGCGCTGTGTTTCATGCTTCGCGCGCGAGCAACTATGCAATCGAGCTCGAATGTCCGCCGCCGATGCGTGCCGCCCACATTGTCAGTGAGGCGCAGTCGCGATTGCTCATCGACGATTTTGCAACGGCGTGCCAGCTTATGCGGGATGCGGTTGCCATGGTTCCCGCCAATTACGCTAACGAAGTCGGCGAGATGATTACGCTCACCGAAGCGTACGCTGCAGTCATCGCAGGAAAGGCTGAAGGTCGCGCGCTGATGACACGTGCGTGGGCCTCCGTACGCGAGCGCCAGTTCTACGACATCTTCGACGGCTATCCGGAATTTTGCGCAAAATTATGCGTGTTCGCACTGGAAAACGGCATCGAGGTCGAGTTCGTGAAACGCCTCGTCGAAGTATGCAACATTGCCGCGCCCGCCAACGCACCCGAGTCATGGCCGTGGCCGATTCGCGTTCAGGCATTCGGCGGCTTCGCGGTCGAGCGACGCGGCGAGGCGCTGACCTTCGAAGGCAAGGCACAAAAGAAGCCGATGGAATTGTTGAAGGCGCTGATCGCACTCGGTGGCCGCGCAATCGCCAAACGAAAACTCTACGACCTGCTCTGGCCTGATGCTGATACCGCCGCCGCTGCGGCAACGCTCGATGTAGTGATCTCGCGTTTGCGTAAGCTCTTGGGTGTGCCTGAAGCGGTACACATTGAGGACGGCAAAATCGGTCTCGACCCTGAACTGGTGTGGCTCGATGTTTGGGCGTTTGACCGCGACGTGGAGGCGCTGCAGAGCGCGCTGCAGGCACAGTCCGACGCAACCGTTATCGACAGCATCGGTCAACGATTACTAGCACGCTACAGCGGTCCTTTTCTCGGCTCTGAGGATCCGCAACGCTGGTCTCTCGCCGCGCGCGACCGTTGGCAGAATCGTTTTCGTCGTTCGCTTGCCGATGCGGGGCGTTACTGGGAACAGAAGGACGATTGGCTGCGCGCCATCGCGCTGTATGAACGCGCGCTTGAGGAAGATAGCCTTGCCGAAGATCTTTACCGGCGGCTGATGCGCGGGTATCTCGCGCGGGGCGAGCCTGCCGAAGCGGCGCGTGTCTACCGACGCTGCCGCGAGATGTTGTCGGTGCAGCTTGGTATTCCGCCGTCGGCTGATACTGAGGCGTTGTTCAAGTCGATTTATAAGAAGTAGCGTGGGGTAGTTCCCCTCTCCCTCAGTCCCTCTGCTTCGCTTCAAGTGTTCCCTTGTCCCGTAAACGGGAGAGGGAAGCAGAACTGCCTCTGCTTCGCTTCAAGTGTGCACTTGTCCCGTAAGTTGGTGAGGGAAGCAAAACTCCCTCTCCCGTTTACGGGAGAGGGCTGGGGAGAGGGGAAATCACAACCCCCGCACCCAATTCATTCACCGCGCGCGCTCACCCCACCCAATCCCCAATCCGTTAGGTATCCGTAAGGTACCGGCCCCTATGCTGTCCGGGTGCGCGAAAAATCCGCGCTCATCACCAGCATTGGATCGACCATATGCGCGTATTGCTCGCCGAACCACAGGCTCTCGTCCGCGAGGGGCTAAAGCGCGTCACCTTGCAGATTGACGCGACGTGTGAATTTATAGAAGCTGCCGACGCCGCAATGGCGCGTGCCGCAATCGACGGCGCACCTGCGTTCGATGCCGCATGGTTCGATGCGGCGCTCTTCAGTGCCGACGAAATCAGCACGCTGCGCGTTGATCAGCCGCAGTTGCTACTGCTGGCGCTAAGCGATTGCACCGACTGCGCCGCCATGGCAGGCATGCTCAAAGCCGGCATCAACGCCCTGATACCAAAAACCGCATCGACCGAAATTCTCGCCGCCGCACTCAGGCTCGCGCTATCCGGCAACGTCTGTGTGCGCGGCAATGACCTCGCGCATCCGCACGCGAGCCCGACTTTCATGGATCGCACCGCGCCCGGTGCGCGCCGCGGTACGGGCCCGCTCAATCTCACGCTGCGCCAATACGATGTGCTCGGCCTCGTCGCGGAGGGCTGCTCGAACAAAGCCATCGCCGCCGAGCTCGGCATCGGTCTGCGCACAGTGAAGGGTCACATGTCGGTGATACTCCGTGCGCTGCGCGCGGACAATCGCGCCGATGCGGCGCGCACGGCACGCCGCATGGTCACACGAGCGACACGCGCCCGCGATCTGCCACCGCCAACGCATGCGCGTGCGGCACCCATCCCTCAATCGCGGTAGCGCGACCGCAAATTTCAATCTGTTAGGTATCCGTAAGGTACCGTCCCTGATACTGGCCTTTGCACCGGTCGCGCCGCGGCGCAACGATGCAAATTTATCCCCGGAGCAGGCTCTTCCTGCTGTCGGCTACAACCAGAGAACCCGCGAAAGCGGGAAACAAGGAGGCGGTGTCATGAAATTTTTTAACTCACGTAAGACAGCGGTCGCATCACTCGCGTTGTTGGGTCTGATGGCGTGGTCGGCCGAAGCGGCTTCGGATAATCCTTGCAAGGGCAAAGATTGTCCGGCGGCGAAGACTGCAAAGGTTCCTGCGCCGCCCGCTGAATCAAAACCGAACAAAGATGCGGCTGCTGTAAAGCTGGCACCCAGCGGCGACGGCAGTGTGCGCAAGCAAGTGACTGCGGGTGACGGCAGTGTGCGTTTGAAAAATGTTCCTGCAACGCCGCAAGTACCAGCGCTTCTGCCGGGCAAGTGAACTGTTCAAACTGCTGCTGGTGAAAGATGCACTTCTTGCTCAACGCTAATTCTAAGGAGAAACTCATGATCTCGATTCGACAAATAATTTGTACGGCGGCGCTGCTGTTGATCGCATCCACCGGACACGCGGAAGAAAAAGCCAGCGGCACGGTCAAATTCAAAACCTGGTCGAGCGCGTTGAAATATGCGTGGATGGTGCGCAGCCCGGACGAAATGGACGCCAGCAAGTCGATACTGCGCATCTATCTTTCGAGCGCCGACATAGGTGCAAAAATCAAGACTTGCAAGACACTCTCATGCGCCAACCTCGCGCTCGAAGACGGCGCGATGGTCGATTTCAGTGACGCCCGGCATCTCGGTTACGCGGTCAAGTTGAATGGCCAGCGCGTGCAATATTCCGGCGGCACCGACGGCGACGCATTCAAGCTGACCGCCAACACGCCCGACCATCTGGCCGGCGAACTCCACATCGACGACATCACAGTCGGCGGCGCAAAGGTCGATGCCACATTCGATCTGACGCTCACCAACACGTTTAAGACGGTGCGCTAACGGCTTGATCGAAATTCCGCCATTGCTCTGTGGAGAACGAGATGACAACAATTCAAAAACTGCGTCAATCCGGTTTGCTTGGCCCCATCGTCTGCATGCTGGCCTTGCTGGCAAGCGGCAACACTCTCGCGCTGGTGCCGCTGACCGGCATCGTCAAAATTACCGCCGGTTACACGCACAACTGTGCGCTCACCAGCGATGGCAGAGTCAAATGCTGGGGCGACAATTTCAGGGGCATGTTGGGCGATGATTCGACCACCACGCGCCTCATACCGGTGGATGTACTCGCAGGCTCCGGATTGCCAGCCTTGTCGGGCGTGAGCGCCATTGGTGCGGGTGCCACACATACCTGCGCGCTGACGACTGGTGGCGGGGTCAAGTGTTGGGGTTCGAACGGTTTCGGCCAGCTGGGTAACGACACGATCATCCAAAGCCTTACGCCGGTGGATGTACTCGAAGGCCCGGGTCTTCCACCGCTGTCGGGGGTGATTTCACTTTCAGTTGGCTCCTACACCAACTGCGTAGTCACCAGCGTCGGCGGGGCCAAATGCTGGGGATATAACCTCGGTGGCGCGATCGGCGACGGCTCGACCATCGACCGCCACACACCGGTGGATGTGCTCGGCCTCACATCCGGCGTGAGCGCGATTGCAACCAGCGGAAATCATTCTTGCGCGCTGACCGTCGGCAGCGGTGTTTTGTGCTGGGGCACTAACACTTACGGCGAGGTCGGCGATGCCGCGACCGTCGGATTCACACGCCTCACCCCGATTGCTGTTCCGAGCCTGGCATCGGGAGTGAGTGCGCTCGAGATGGGCATCCAGCACAGTTGCGCGCTGACCACCAGCGGCGGCGCTTTGTGTTGGGGAAATAAATTCTATAGCCAGTTGGGCGGTGCCTCGGGCAACAATCCCGTCGTTCCGGGCGATGTGCTTTCAGCGCCATCAATGCCACCATTATTGGGCATCAGTGCGATCTCGGCCGGTCAGGATCATACCTGTGCGGTGGCCAGCGGTGGCGCGAAATGTTGGGGATACAATTTTTACGGCCAGGTGGGTGACAACACGGTGACTCCTTTTATCCGCGCCACGCCGGTGGACGTGTTTGGCCTGACTGCCGGCATCAGCGCGATATCGGCCGGGCAATCCCACAGTTGCGCGCTCACGACCGGTGGTGGGGTTAAGTGCTGGGGTAGAAACAATATTGGCCAATTGGGGGACAACTTAGGTTCGGGTAGCAAGAGCATCTTGCCGGTGGATGTACTGGTGGTGCCTCCCGTCAGTTTGATTGCCGTGCAGTCGCGCAAGACCCATGGTGCGACAGGGTCATTCAATCTTGCCATCGACTACACGCAGCCAATTGCCGGCTCGGTAACGGTTGAGCCGCGAACCATCGGCGCGGGACACTTTATTGTTTTTCAGTTCGATGGCCCTGTCACGGCGTCCGGCTCGGCAAGCACGGTGGACAGCAGCAATATTTCGATTGCGACCACCAACGCTTTGGGAGCGGCGGCCAATGAAGTATTGGTCACGCTGACCGGCGTTGCCGACAACAGCCGTGCGAAGATTTCGCTTAGTGGTGTGAATGGCGGCGCAACGGTGTGGCTCGCATCGGTCGGCTTCCTCGTCGGTGACGTGAACAACACCCGCTCGGTAAATTCCAGCGACATCAGCGCCGTGAAAGCGCGATCAGGCCAAGCGGCGACGGCGACTACTTTCGTTTACGACTTAAATGCAAGCGGCGCAATTAATTCATCGGATATTTCGGCGGTGAAGGCGCGGTCGGGATTGAGTTTGGTGCCGTGAGAAAAATCCGTTGCACGGATTGGTGCGCCACCATGCGGCATGAATTGCTCGGCGTCCGCATGGCGGTGATTGCGAGTGCGTGCCAGTCTTAATGGAAAAAAGTTGAAATGATTTTGGCAGCCGCGTCACTTGTGTAAGGTCAACACAGCATGCAATGCGGCTGCACGATAAAAGTATCAAACTCTAGCACCGGCGCGGATTCCAGACTGTTTGTGCTGTGAACGCCGCACCAGTGCTGGAGAGTTACCATGGTACATTGCCGGTTAATTTATTGCGCGCGAGAACATGATGACCACGCAAAAATCTAAATCCAAAACCAAAACGGAATCCAAACCCAAAACGGAGCCCAAACCCAAATCACTGATGGCGCCTTTCTGGAAGTCGCATGACGACACTGCGCCGCCGCTTGCGCCCGGGCAAGGCGTGTCGATTCGCAACGTCGTTATCGATGCCACGCGCCACGGATTACCGTTGGTGTCGCTGTATTTTCTGAACGGCAGTATCCCGAGTTACCTGCTGTTGACGGCGTTCAATTTGGCGTTGGGGCTGATGCTCATCGTCGGCACGCTGCGTGACCCGAGCGACAGGACTACCGTTGACCCGCGCTCGCGCTGGCTGATTTCCCGATTGGCGGCGCTGGTGGTCTCGTCCATCATACTCGCGGTGTTCGCGGCCCTGCTTACCTTGCCGTTGGTCGCGCCCGCGTTCTATTTCGGATTATTCGCCGACGTCGACTGGCAGACAGTGGTGTTTCGCAAAGCATTTTTGATTCTGGCTGGCGGCGCGGCGCTGATGGCCGGCATTCGCGCGCAGCTCGCCTTTGACGCCACTGTCACTGTCGGTACGGTCAACGGCTCGCCTGATGCCGCACCCGTGATTGGCAATATCGCCGAGGATCGCAGCCGCTCCAAGGGTGCCTACGCGGCGCAACTCACGTTGATTGCTACCTTCGTCTTGCTTTGTTACGTGATGCTCACCTTCGGTAGCGCTGGCTATTATGTGTTGCCGATTATTTATTCCCTGCTGGTGGTTTTCTACGACACGCGGCCGGATTTGGCGCGGCAAATTTTTCCGAAATTGTGGCGGTAGGTGCGCTCGTTTCAGGTGTTTTCGGCAATCATTGCTACACGCATATTTGGCGCGAAGGCCGACGATGGCGTGCTGCCGGATTACCGCGAAGGCAGGCATCCAAGTCTTCGCGACGAAAATTGCATTCATGCCGATGCGGGAAAGACGGCGCAATTATTAATCTATTGTTGTAGAAGTCGAATGCCGCAAATAAAACGGGCGCACCAGCGGCGCGCCCGTTTTACGATTGCTTGCAAAAACCGTTAATCGTCGTTTTCGCTGTTGCGCCTGTTGATTTCCCATGCGCCACGACCGTAGGTTGCGACGCGTATCACGTTGCCGTCGGCAGAAATGTGCAAGCCCATTGCCCGTACCGTCGGCAGTGCCGCGCCGAACAGTGTCCAATTCGCGCCGCCATCGGCAGTGTGAAAAACGCCCAGCGATGTCGCCGCGTATAGTCCATTGCCCGAGGCGTCGCCAGGGTCGACCGCGACGTGGAACACCGGTACGTCGGGCAGGCCGCCGTCGGCACGCTGCCAGGTGGCACCGTTGTTGACGGTGCGCACCACGCGGATAGATCCCGGGATCGGGCTCTCTGACCCTACATACAGGTTGCCGGTCTTGGTCCATGCGGTGGAGGAGTTGAAGCCCTGCCAGCCTGGCACTAGTGCGATTAGTGATGCGGACGACGAGCTAATTGCCCCATTCACCGTGAAGACCAGCTGCCCACCCGACCCCGCCACAGCGATACGACCGAATGGACCCGGTTTGGCGAAGTCGGCCGTTGGGTCAAGACCAATGCCGTGATGCGTGTCTCGCACCCCGAACGAGGCCGGCCATGACGAGCCCGAGCGCGCGAGCGTTAACCACGATGGGCCAGCCTGCGCGCCATCGAAAGTGATGAAAAGTCGACGTCGCGTGGCAGTGAGAAATTGCAGGCCAGTGGGGTCGGCGACAGCGTTCGGCGTCGCGATCTTGGTGAAGAACGGACGCGAATCCCCCGCGCGAAGTCCGGGTGTGACGCGGCGCCAGTTGCCGATGGTGTCGGGCTTGAGTCCGTCGCTCCTGAAAATCGTGCCGCCTGCGGCCGAGCTCACCGTCACCAGATTGTTCGCCTGGCTCCAGCCTACGCCCTCGCCGTCGCCGCCGGTGACCTGGTTGAAGACGCTGCTCGAATTCAGGCGGGCGCGCGTGCCGGTGTCTTGCATCCCCAGGATCAGGGACTGCGGAAACGTGGTCGATGAGATCACCGTCTGCGCCAGCATCGAGATGATGCCGTTGTTTTTCTGGAAATCGAAGCTGTTGCCACCGTTGGTGGAAACGAAAATGCCGCCGTCGGTGCCGAACACGATGCCCGTCCTGTCGTCGACGCGGATCACCGACGCGGTGTGGTGGTCGGCGTGTACGTAGGGCAGATTCGAGAAGATGCCCGGCAGCCAGTCGGAGATGAGGGTCCAGTTCCTACCGCCATTGGTCGTCTTGGCGGACGCGAGCTGCCCACCGATGTAGACGGTGTCACGCTTGGGATCGGCCGGATCGACCAGCAGCATCTGATTGTAGAACGCCTGATCCGCCATGATGTTCATGTCGGGCTGGAACAGGTTCGGATTGCTCGGGATCTGAGCAGTGATGCCGAGCGCGATCCAGTTAAGGCCGCCGTCGGCGGAACGGAACAGGTCGAGCTGATCGATATCGAACGTGGTCGACGCGAAGGCATAGACGACCGCGTCGCCTGCCGCACCCACACCGAGCGTGGTGCGGCCGGCACCCGAAAACCTGTTGCCGCCATTCGGGATCGGCGCCCACGAGGCACCCTTGTTCACCGAGAGGTAAATCACCCCATCGGCGCCGGAAACCAGCCAGCCGGCGCTGCTGTTGGCAAAACTCCAGACCGGCACAGGCAACACGCCAGCGTAGCTCGCGCCGCTGTCGCCAGAACGATACACGCCGGCATCGGTCGCAACCAGCACGATATCCGACGATGTCGAGATGTCGACCGCAACGTCGCGCACGTTATTTGCGCCGACGAGTGGAACGAAAGGTGACCAACTCTGGCCGTCATTTTTCGTCTTGATCATTCCACCAGAGAGCGTGGGTACGGCATCGAACGGAT
>JAYVXF010000163.1:0-17478 GCA_043793345.1 Betaproteobacteria bacterium
CTTGATGCCGATCTTCACGTCGTCGTCGCGATCCACCATCGCGTACTCGGTGTCATACGCAATCGTCCAGAAAATATTTGCCGTCAACAGCCACCACGCGAGCGTTGGCACCGCACCGGTCTCGGCGGCAAACGCCATCGGGATGCCAAAGCCGAACGCGATGCCGAGGTACGCCTGCGGCATGACGAAAAAACGTTTGGTGTAGGGATAACTCGCGGCGAGAAAAAATGCCACGAACGATAAATACAGTGTGAGCCGGTTCAGGAAAATCACCACGAGCATTAGCGCGCTTAAGGCCAGCACACCGGCGACGATCAACGCCTCGGTGGTGGATATTTTTTTCGCCGCGAGCGGGCGCTCGGCCGTGCGCTTGACGTGTGCATCGAAATCACGGTCAGCGTAATCGTTGATCGCACAGCCGACCGAGCGCATCAGGATTGTGCCGATGACGAACACGACGAGAATCGTCGTGTTGGGCCGACCCTCGGTGGCGATCCACAGCGCCCATAACGTTGGCCACAGCAGCAGCAAAATACCGATGGGGCGGTTGAGGCGTGTGAGGGATATGTAGTGTTTGAGGCGTTCGCGCATGTGGTTATTTTCTCGCCGTCAAACTCAAGCACTGGTGCGCCTCTCCGGCCATTATCGATCCGCAGGCGTCACCAGATCTTGAGTTTATTGCGTTTCCACCCATGCCGTTACCCTCCCGTTGCCATCGCCGTCAAAAATACTTCCGTGACGAGAAGTGGTCGGCCACGTTTCAGGAACACGCTGCGACGCACCCAAACATTGGCCGTGGCAAACGCCGCGACTTGCTGCGCACGCCGATACAGGGGATGACGCACATCGATTTTCCGGTATTCCATCGGCAATCGCACCACCGTCGGATCATTGAACAACATCTCTGCCAGCGGTCTGGAGCCAAGCCGCGACAGGCCACGCCACGCACCGCGCAGATCGCGCCGTGCCACAACGCTGTGGGCAAATACCAGCACACATTCATCATCACGCAGCAGCACTTCCCTGACAATCGCCAATTCGCCATCACGCAACCCCAACTCGCGGCGTTCATCAATATTCGGCAACTGCGCCGACTGCTTGAGCCGAACCAGATTGAAATGTTTTGCGCGTGCCTTGATGCGCGAGGTGAGCGAGCCGCGCGAGGTCAGCCACGCGTGCAAGGGATGCGGATGCGCAGGCGGCGCGGCGCGCCATGCGTCAGGTTTTAGTAATCGCAGCGTTCTCATGTTTTCAGATAATGCTGGCGCGAACCGAGCCAGCGGGCGAGATGGATTTCGGCATTTTGCGGCGCGTGTTTCAGCAGCCAGGTCGCCGCATCGCGCGCGGCTTCGAGCAGATCAACGTCGCGTTCAATGTCGGCAAAGCGCAGCAGCGGCGCGCCGGATTGACGCGCACCCAGGTGTTCGCCAGGGCCGCGGATCAATAAATCCTGTCGTGAAATTTCGAAGCCATCGGTGGTTTCGAAAATCACTTTCAATCGCGCCCGCGCGGTTTCGCCCAATGGTTTTTGATACAGCAGCACGCAGGTACTTTGCTTGGCACCGCGACCGACCCGCCCGCGCAACTGATGCAATTGCGCAAGGCCCATGCGCTCGGCATGCTCGATCACCATCAGCGTCGCATTGGCCACATCCACGCCGACCTCGATCACGGTGGTGGCGACGAGTAGCTGAATTTCGTTGGCTAAAAACCGCGACATGATTTCCTGTTTCTCAACCGACTTCATGCGGCCATGCACCAAGCCCACGGTGAGTCCGGGCAACGCTGTCGTCAACGCCTCCAGCGTTTCCACTGCGGTTTTCAATTGCAGCGTTTCGGACTCCTCAATCAACGGGCACACCCAGTAAACTTGCGCGCCCTCTTCGCAGGCAGATCGGACGCGGTCTATGATTTCATCACGCCTCGATTCAGCGACAAGCTTGGTGACAATCGGCGTGCGACCCGGCGGCAACTCATCGATGACCGAGACATCGAGATCGGCGAAGTAGCTCATCGACAGCGTGCGCGGAATCGGCGTGGCGCTCATCATCAACTGGTGCGGCTCGCTTGCCGCATCAGACGCTTTGCCTTTTTCGCGCAAGGCGAGACGCTGACCGACGCCGAAGCGGTGCTGCTCATCAATGATCGCCAGCCCCAGTTTCGCGAACGAAACACTGTCTTGAAAAAGCGCGTGGGTGCCGATGGCGAGTTGCGTTTTGCCTGACGCGATGGCGTCGAGCGCCGCGCGTTTTTCCTTGGCCTTCAGGCTGCCGGTAAGCCATGTCACATTGACGCCCAGCGGCTCGAGCAAGGCGGATAATTTTCGATAGTGCTGCTCGGCAAGAATCTCGGTGGGTGCCATCAAGGCCGCCTGATAGCCGTTATCGATGGCTTGGGCCGCTGCGAGTGCGGACACCACTGTCTTGCCGCTTCCGACATCGCCCTGCAACAAGCGTTGCATCGGGTGGGGTGCGGCGAGATCGATGGCGATTTCGCGCCACGCCCGCAATTGCGCATCGGTGAGCGCGAAGGGCAGGGATTTTTTGAACGCGTCGGTCAATTTATTTTTGGTGAGCAGCTTCGGCGCGGTCTTCGCGTCGCGCGCCGCACGCGCCTTTTTCATCGCCAGTTGTTGCGCCAGTAATTCATCGAACTTGATTCGCCGCCAGGCCGGATGGGTGCGCTCGGCCAGGCTGCCAAGCGAGGCATCGGGCGGCGGCCGGTGCAGGGTCAACATGCTCGGCGTGAAATCATTGAGGGCGAGTTTTTTGAGAAGCGCAACAGGCAACGCATCATCGAGCTGGTGATTTTTTTCAAGCTGTAGAAGCGCGCGATCAATCAACCGCCTGAGTTGAAATTGCGAAAGACCTGCCGTGGTCGAGTACACCGGGGTCAACGATTCAGACACGGGCGTGTCCTCGCTCACGATGTGATATCGCGGATGCACCATCTCGGCACCAAAAAATCCAGGGCGGACTTCACCGAACAGGCGTACGCGTTTGCCTGGCGCGAGCTGTTTGACTTGACTGCCGTAGAAATTCAGGAAGCGCAGATAGATGGTGTCCGCACCGTCCTTCGCTTGCACCACCAATTGCCGCCGTGGACGATAGGTGATTTCGGTATGGATAATTTCGGCTTCCACCTGACACGGCACACCGACGATGGCATCACCGACCTTGGTCAGTCGCGTTTCGTCTTCATAGCGAATCGGCAGATGCAGCGCGAAATCCCAGTCGTCGCGCAGATCGAGTCTGGCGAGTTTGGCCGCCAGCGTGTTGGCTGTTGCAGCGGGCTTGGGCGCGGTGCGTTTGCGTTTTGTAGGGGAGGCGTTCGTCAAACGCGGGGCTTCTTGCATTTTCTAAAACAATCGAAATCGCTTGCCCTCTCCTGGCCTGTCGGCCATCCTCTCCCGTGAACGGGAGAGGAACTCTGGGGAAGAGCGCGCATTTTGCTGCGGCACATTACGCAATTGAAAATGTTTGACCGTCAACCACTGCTCTGGGCGGTCGATTCCACCACCATCACGCCTTCAATCTCCACCTCTGCGCCACGCGGCAGCGCGGCAACGCCGACGGCGGCACGCGCCGGATAAGGCTCATTGAAATAGGTCGCCATGATTTCATTGACCTTCGCAAAATTGGCGAGGTTGATCAGGTAAACATTTATTTTTACCAAATCGTTGAGCGAGCCACCGGCGGCTTCGCACACGGCTTGTAAATTATCGAATACCCGCCGCACTTGATTATCGAAGCCTGCGGCGAGCTGCATCGACCGAGGGTCAAGCGGAATTTGACCCGAGAGATAAGTGGTGTCGCCGACCTTGACCGCCTGCGAATAGGTGCCGATGGCGGCAGGTGCGTTGGTAGTCGAAATAATTTGCTTCATCAATGCCTCGGTTATTCTCAATGCCGCTGTTGATCTTTAAGCGTGCCCGATTTTACGCGCGCCATTCTGACTACTTCCGGCATGTGGCGCAATTGTCGCATCAAGCTGGCCAGGTGCATGCGGTGACGCACTTCGAGCGTGAAACCAACGGTGGTGTAGCGATTTTCGCTCGCCGCCATTTGGTCTTCCATGAATACGTACGAAATGTTGGCGTCGGTTGCGGCGATTTCTGCGGCGAGTTTCGCCAGTACGCCGCGACCATCGGCGACGGTCACGCGAATATCAACTTTGAACAAGCGATCAATCGCCGGATCCCATTGCACATCGATCCATTTTCCGGGATCGAATTTGTAGGGATGAATCGTCGGACAATCATGCGTGTGAATGACGAGACCCTGCCCGCCCTTGATCTGGCCGATGATCGGGTCACCCGGAATCGGCCGGCAACACGGCGCAAATTGCACCGCCATATCCTCGGTGCCGCGAATGACAATCGAATCGCGTTGTCGGTGTTCAGGCAAGACCAGCTCTGAAACGGCGAACAGCTTTCTTGCCGCAACGATGGCCAAGCGTTTGCCCAAACCGATCTCGGACAACACCTGTTCCTTGGTCTTGACGTTGTCGCCTTTGAGCAGGCGGTTCCAGTGAATTTTGCCGATGTCGTTGGGATCGAAATTGAGCGATCCCACCGCCTGGATCAACAGCAGCTCGCCGAGCTCGACCGATTCGGCTTGTTGCGTAGTTTTCAGGTAATGGCGAATTTGCGAACGCGCGCGTCCGGTGGTGGCGTAATTAAGCCACGCCGGATTTGGCCGGCCCGCAGGATCGGTAACGATCTCGACGCGATCACCGTTTTTCAGCCGCGTCGATAAAGCAACATTGGCGTCATCAATGCGTGCAGCGACCGCACGATTGCCCACATCGGAGTGGATGGCGTAGGCAAAATCGAGCGCGGTGGCGCCTTTGCGGAGCGAATGAATTTTGCCCTTGGGCGAGAACGCATAGACCTCGTCGGGAAACAGATCAACCTTGATGTGCTCAAGAAATTCGAGCGCGTCGCCCGACTCGGATTGCAATTCCAGCAGCGATTGCAGCCACTGGTGAGTGCGTTGCTGAATGTCGGATAGCTGCGAGCCGCCGTCATTTTGCGCGTCCAGCGTTTTGTATAGCCAGTGCGAAGCAACACCTGCTTCGGCAATTTTATGCATGTCGCCGGTACGAATCTGCAGCTCGACCGGCGTGCCGTAGGGACCGAACAGCGTCGTGTGCAGCGACTGATAGCCGTTGGCCTTCGGGATCGCCACGTAGTCCTTGAACTTGCCGGGGAAAGGCTTGTAGAGCGTGTGCAGGGCACCGAGCGCGGCGTAGCAGGAAATGAAATCCTTGACGACGATACGAAAGCCATAAATGTCGAGCACTTCTGAAAACGAAATCTGCTTCTCGGCCATCTTTTTGTAGATCGAGGAAAGATATTTTTCGCGGCCCGTCACGATGGCCTCGATATTGAATTCCTTCAGTCGCGCCTTGATCGCATCGAGAATTTTTCCGACCACTTCGCGGCGATTGCCACGGGCTTTTTTGACGGCTTTTTCGAGTACCAAAAACCGGTGCGGATGCAAATACTTGAAGCCGAGATCTTCGAATTCATAGTAGACCGCGTTCAAACCCAGGCGGTTGGCAATCGGCGAATAAATTTCCAGCGTTTCGCGCGCCACCCGTTCCTGCTTGGCTTGCGGCACCGCGTCGAGTGTACGCATATTGTGCAGTCGATCAGCGAGCTTGATGAGAATCACCCGCACATCGCGCGCCATCGCCAGCAACATTTTGCGGAAGTTTTCGGCCTGTGCTTCTTCGAGCGTGGCGAACTGCAATTTATCGAGTTTGGAAACGCCATCGACCAGCTCGGCGACGGGCTTGCCAAATTTTTTGGCGATGTCGGTTTTGGTCGTCGGCGTGTCTTCCACCACATCGTGCAGTAAGGCTGCGATCAGCGCCTGCGGATCGAGATGCCACTGCGCCAGAATGGTCGCGACCGCCAGCGGGTGGGTCACGTAGGCTTCGCCGGAATTGCGTGTTTGCCCTTCGTGTGCGACGCGCGCCATCGCGTAAGCCGCCGCGACGTTGTCGATGTCGACCGGTTTTAGATAAGTCGCGAGCAGTTCTTTTAGCGCGGTGGCGTTGGGATCAACGACTGCATCGGCGTGGGGCAAATCAGCGCTAAGCGCGCCAATCGGCGGCACGATGCCGGCATTGGCAGTTTTGCCGCTAGCGCCTTGGGCATGTTGAGGCAGACTCTGGGAGGAGGAGAGATTGGTCACCATGTCTCATCCCGCTCGCAGAGTCCCGTGTTACATCTCGGGTTGCGGTGCCGATACCGGCAACGGCGGATTCAGAATCTCGGCACCCACGCGACCGGTGGCGATTTCGCGCAAGGCGATGACGCAGGGTTTGTCGCGGCCCGCGTCCACGTAAGGAGCCGAGCCCAACGCGAGCTGGCGCGCGCGCGCAGTAGCGGCGAGGGTCAGCTCGAAGCGGTTGGGAATCAATCTGATGCAATCGTCAACAGTAATACGAGCCATTTTCTTACTCCAAAAACAAACACTCAAGCAACACAAAAAAGACTGCGCGCGCCTCGGTTTTTGAACCCCCAAGGGCGCGATATCCATACCAAATATTCAAGAAATGAGTTGCGCGTGCAGCCGCAATTGTCGAGCCGCCGTCACCCGAAGCGCCCGAACGACCGACTGCAAATCGGTCAAAGCCACGCCAAAGTCTTCATTAATAATAACATAATCGGCTTCGTGGACGTGCTTTAAGTCCTCGCGGGCCGCACTCAAGCGGCGCTCGATGACCTCTTTTGAGTCCTTGCCGCGCTTGACCAGTCGCTCCCGCAGCACCTCGATCGAGGGCGGCAGAATGTAGATATAAGTCATGTCGCGAAACAATTTCCTGACCGCACGCGCGCCCTGCCAGTCAATTTCGAGCAACACATCGGAGCCTGCCGCACGGGTTTTTTCGATCCAGATGCGGGACGTGCCGTAAAAATTGCCGTAGACTTCGGCGTGCTCCAGAAACTCGCCGCGTTTAACCATCGCGGCAAATTCGTCGTTTGTCACGAAAAAGTATTCACGGCCCGACTGCTCGCCCGGGCGCGGCGCTCGTGTCGTGTAGGAAATCGACAGGCCGATGTCTGGCTCGCGCTCAAGCAAAGCGTGTACGAGGCTCGATTTGCCGGCGCCCGACGGGGCGACGATTGCGTAGAGGCAGCCTGCGACGGGAAGATTCATGGCGATTGCGTGCGGTGATGCGGCTTATTCAATATTCTGAATTTGCTCGCGCATTTGTTCGATCAACACTTTCAATTCAACCGCGACTTTGGTGCTCTCGGCAGACACCGATTTTGAGCCCAGTGTGTTGGCTTCACGATTCAATTCCTGCATCAGGAAATCGAGCCGCTTGCCGACTGCACCACCGCCTTTCACCACCCGGCGCACTTCAGAAATATGCGCGGTGAGGCGATTTAATTCTTCGCTCACATCGATCTTTGCGGCGAACAACACCACTTCCTGTTTCAGGCGTTCGTCCGACGCAGCTCCCGCCATCGCTTCGTTAAGTTTTAGGGCAAGCTTTTCCTGATACGCGGCGACCATTTCGGGAATCAGCGGCGTGACTTGTTTGACCAACACCTCAATACCATCCAGGCGTTCATTGATCATCGCGCCGAGTTTTTCGCCTTCGCGGCTACGCGTCGCATTGAGCTCGGCAATGGCGTTTTTGAATAACACCATCAAGCCTTCTTTGGCCGCATCTGAGCCCAGCGCCTCGGCCGACATCACACCGGGCGCGTGCATGACTTCCCAAACGGAAAGCCGCTGAGCGTCGAATTTTCGAAGAATCTGCGCCTGCGTTTCAGCGAGTGCGGCGAGCGCGTCTTCGTTCGGCGTCAGCGAATCGCGGGTGGCGACGGGCGTAAAGGTGACGCGGCAGTCGACTTTGCCGCGCGTCAACTTGGCGGCCAGCAACTCGCGCATCAATAGTTCCAGTGAGCGCAGGTCTTCCGGCATGCGGGTCTGAAACTCGAGGTAGCGGTGGTTGACGGTCTTAAGCTCAAGGGCAAACCGTCCGCCGGGTACCTCTCCGCTCACGGCGGCGAATCCGGTCATGCTGGTAATGGTGCTCATGGTTTGGGCGATTTTTTAAGTGAGGGGAGGAGCTGGAAAAATGCACAAAAAGCAAGGGATAATGGGTGTGACAAACACGCCTGCTGTGTTTGTGGCGCAACTTTACTTGGCGAATACAAAACCCCACAATTATAACTTAGGGATTTCGCGCGTCTTGCCTTAGAGTCAACGTCAAGACACGATCCAAACATGGCCACGCAATCGAACGAGCCGTTACCAGACGGGTATCGACTCAATAATTACACCATTGAAAAGCTGCTGTCGTCGGGCGGGTTTTCGATCGTCTATCTCGGCCGCGATGAAACCGGCGCGCCGGTGGCGATCAAGGAATATCTGCCGGCAGCACTGGTGATTCGCGCTGACGGCTCGGATGTAAAAATAAATTCCGACGAAAATCTGGCGGTGTTTCGCCATGGGCTCAAATGTTTTTTCGAAGAGGGCCGCTCACTCGCGACCATCTCCCACCCGAACATCGTGCGCGTTGAAAATTTCTTCCGCGCCAACGAGACGGTTTACATGGTGATGCAGTACGTGCGCGGCCGCACCCTGCAGTTTCACATCCAGCGGCATCGCCACGAATTCACCGACAGCTTCGTGCGTCGCCTGTTCACACATCTGCTCAATGGCCTGCGCGAAGTACACGCCAATAAATTGCTGCACCTGGACATTAAGCCGGCCAACATTTACATCACCATGGATGGCGCACCGGTGCTGCTCGATTTCGGTGCCGCCCGGCAGGCGCTCAACGCCGATGCGCCACGGTTAAGACCCATGTACACCGCTGGCTACGCAGCACCCGAGCAATACCACGGTCAGGAACAAATGGGACCGTGGTCTGATATTTATGCGGTTGGCGCGACCATGTACACCTGCGTGGCGGGTGTGCATCCGCAACCGGCAAGTGAGCGCGAAAAAGACGACCAGATGACACCGATCAAAGATCTGGCCGGCGCGGCGTATTCGCCCGAGTTGCTGGAAATTATCGATGCGTGTTTGAAGATCGACCATCTGGCGCGGCCACAGACTGCGTTCGAATTGCAAAAAGCATTGATGAAAGGCGTGGTTGAACGGGAGATGCGTGGCACCGGGGCGGCGGAAATGGTTGACGACAGTTTCTCGGGCCGTTTGAAAAAAACCCTCAATAAAAAGATTTTTTAATCGTGCGCTTTACGATCTTTCAAGACAGTCATATCGGTGGTCGCAAGTCCAACCAGGATCGGCTGGCCTATTCGTATTCCAAGGACGTGCTGCTGCTCGTCATCGCCGACGGTATGGGCGGACATGCGCGCGGCGAAATCGCGGCTGAGCTGGCGGTGAGCACAATCACGCAGCGCTTCCAGCAAGAGGCGCGTACCACGCTGCGGCGTCCGCGTGAATTTCTGGAGTCGGCCATTCACTCGGCGCACCGCGCCATCGTCGCCTTCGCCGACCAGCACGACATGCTCGAATGTCCGCGCACCACCATCGTTGCCTGCGTGGTTCAAAACGGCAAAGCCTGCTGGGCGCATTCGGGCGACTCAAGGCTTTATTGCGTACGCGCCGGCCATGTCGCAGCGGCCACGGCGGATCATTCGCGGGTGCGGCAATTGATCGATGCCGGCGTCATCACTGAAGCACAGGCGTTGGTACATCCAGATCGCAATAAAATTTATAACTGCGTTGGCGGCGTGCTGCCACCGACGGTGACGCATTCTGAAGAATGGGTGCTCAAAGTCGGCGACACCCTGCTGCTTTCCACCGATGGCTTTTGGGGACCACTGGATGCCGACGCCATCGCGTCGCGCCTGCAACACGAAGCGATCCTCACGCTGGTGCCGACGTTGCTGGAAGAAGCGGAGAAAATAGCCGGTGCCGAGTCAGACAATCTTTCGGTCATCGGCCTCACCTGGGAGCGCCAGGAAGAAGAAGCGATTTCCCCGACCATCACCATGACCATGCCGATGGAAGGCTTCACCACCTCGTCGATGAACAGCACGCAGGAGATGTCCGCGTTCAAGGACGATATTTCTGACGAAGAGATTCAGCGCGCGATTTCAGAAATTCAGGAAGCGATCAAAAAAGCGCCCAAGTAACGGCGCTGTTTTTTACCCCCATTACGGAACTAATATGCCTCGCTCATTCAATCGCACCACCGATCAATTGCGTCCCGTCGTCATTACCCGCCACTACACCAAACACGCCGAAGGCTCGGTGCTGATCGCGATGGGCGACACCAGGGTGCTGTGTACCGCCAGCATCGAGGAGCGCGTACCGCCGCACAAAAAAGGCTCGGGCGAAGGCTGGGTGACGGCTGAATACGGCATGCTGCCGCGCTCGACCAACACCCGCTCTGATCGCGAAGCTGCACGCGGCAAACAAAGCGGCCGCACACAGGAGATTCAGCGCCTCATCGGCCGCTCGCTGCGATGCGTGGTCGATCTCAAAAAACTCGGCGAACGCCAGATCACACTCGACTGCGATGTGCTGCAAGCCGACGGCGGCACGCGCTGCGCCTCGATCACCGGTGCGTTTGTCGCGTTGCATGACGCGGTCGCGGTGCTGATGAAAAAAGGCTTGCTCAAAGAAACTCCCATCACCGATTTCATCGCCGCGATTTCCGTCGGCATCGGTACGGAAGGGCCACTGCTGGATCTTGATTACATCGAAGATTCGACCGGTGAGACCGACATGAATGTAGTGATGACCGGCGCGGGAAAATTTGTGGAGATACAGGGGACGGCGGAGGGCGTGCCGTTTTCGCGCAGTGACATGGATGCGTTGATTGGATTGGCGGAGCGGGGGATTTCCGCGTTGATTGCGGAGCAGCGGAAGGTGTTGGGGTAAGTTTGTGCGCGGATTGAATCGTCAAAATGAGGTGCTGTTGGCGTCGAAGCTGTCGGTCGTGATCTTGCCGTCGATGCAGTTGCGTCTAGGCACTTTGCGCAATCCGTAGTCGCCGGTTTCGGCGCGTGTGCAGTAGCTGTTTTGCGCATCGAATGTCTGGGTCTTGCTAGTGCAGTCGACGTTTGGCCGCAGAACGGCTCTTTATCGCGGCGCAAGCAAATCGCATGGACGCATTACATACATATGATTGTCTGCATAATAAGCCTGTGGGCGTCAAGGCAAAGGTCTAGTATTGGTGCGGCTTTCGGTGGTATTTATGCCTGGAAGGCGCGCCAGTGCTGGAGGTTGTCAGCAATATCGACGCTGGCGCCTTATCTTTGCCGTACCGACTACTGATGTTGGGCTTGATGAAGCCAGCCCAACCTACGGGCTATATGTAAAACCGGGCTTCGCAAAGTCCCACCCGAAAACGACCGTGCGCGAAATAGACAGACGGTCGCCGAAAGGTAAATAGTAGAAGCAGGGTCGGATGCCCGATCCTGCTTCTTCACCTTATTTCACGCCGCAACCCGCAACGCATAACGCTTCGCCAGCACGTCAGCCGGTAAATTAAGCCCTTCACTCAGACTGCGAATCATTGCCAGCGAGAGAGGGCGAACGCGATTGAGCACTTCCGCGACGCGTGCACGCGAGCTGATGAAGGGCTCCAAATCTTTGCGCGCCAAGCCGCGCTGCTCCATGATGCATTGCAGGAATTCGACCGGGTCTGGCGGATCAATCGGGAAAAGGCGCGTCTCGCAATCTTCGATCAGCAGCACCAGCACGTCGAGTTGTTCGGCTTGTCGTGAGCCCGCAGGCGCGTCCCACCAGGCTTCCACATGCTTCAACGCAGTCTCATAATCGCGTTTGGTGCGAATGAGTTTGAGTTCCATGGCTGCCCTCAAATCGGCTATGCGTCCATTGACCTGCGCCGACAACTTGCCATCAAGCCATATCTTGATGAGCGACTGACAAGGAACATCGCGTGCATTGATATGCTATTTCCCTTTCAACTCCACAAACCCGGCCGTCTTGCCGGCTGCTTTGTCGAAGGTCACTGTGTGGCTGCAGCCCGCTTTTTTCCCGGCTTCCAGCACCACCGCATCACTGAAGTCCAACACGCCTGATTGAAAAGCAGAGAATGCTGCCCATACAAGCGGCTTTTCCTCAATGATGAGCTCGTCAGATTCGAGCAATCTTCTCAGGATGCCAATGATGCTGGCTTTGGTTTGCCCATATTTCGACTCCATCACCCAGACCATTTCACAAACGGTAATCAATGAAATAAAAGCGGGCGCCTCCTTTGAGAGGCCGTTGATGAGCTTGGTGGCAAGGACGCTTTGCCGGGCGTCGTCTTGCGCAAAATAGCGGACGAGGACATTGGTATCGAGGCCGATCATTTCATTGCTTGTCCTGCTGCACGCTTCCGGATTGCCGCATTCATATCCTCAATGGACACCGGTTTCGCCGGTTTCGGGATGCATCCTTTCAGGCTTTTGATACTCAATTTGATCGGCACGACGGCGAAATGTCCGTCCGGATGCATGACGAAATCCACCCGATCACCTGCCTCCAGGCCGAGCTTGTCCCGAACCGGTTTCGGCAGCGTAATCTGGCCCTTGGAGGTAAGCGTTGCAGTGGCCATGACAATTCCTTACAAAAATTATATTCCTTACTTTAATGAAAGGAAATGAACTTGTCAACGTGGGCACTGGCTCATCCACATCGGTGTCGAGCAAGCGCACTTACGCGCTTCCTCCCCGCGCACGCTAATGCGCCTCCTCCCAATTCATCCCCACCCCCGGCTCCGCCACCAGCGGCACATCCAGCTTCGCCACACCGCTCATCAATTCCGGCACCTTCATTTTCACGCGCTCAAGTTCTGCGTCCGGCACTTCCAGCACCAGCTCATCGTGCACCTGCATGATCATGCGCGTCTTAAGCTTTTCAGTCTCCAGCCAACCCTGCACCGCAATCATCGCCAGCTTGATCAAATCCGCCGCAGTTCCCTGCATCGGCGCGTTGATCGCCGCGCGTTCTGCTCCTTGCCTGCGCCCCTGATTGCCACTACGAATATCGGGCAACCACAGGCGGCGACCGAACACCGTTTCCACGTATCCACGTTCGTGCGCCTCGGCGCGCGTGCGCTGCATGTACGCGGCGACGCCGGGATAGCGCGCGAAATATTTGTCGATATAGAGTTTCGCGGCAGAATTTTCAATCCCTAAATTACTCGCGAGGCCATATGCGCTCATGCCGTAAATCAAACCGAAGTTGATGACCTTGGCGTAGCGGCGTTGTTCGCTAGACACCTGATCGCGCGGCACGCTGAATACTTCGGATGCCGTGGCGCGATGCACGTCTTCACCTTTGGCAAATGCATCCAGCAAGCCAGGATCGCTCGACAGATGCGCCACGATGCGAAGCTCGATCTGTGAATAATCGGCAGACAAAATCTTGCTGCCGGGTGGGGCAATAAAAGCCTCGCGGATACGGCGGCCTTCGGCGGTGCGTACTGGAATATTTTGCAGATTGGGGTCGTTCGATGACAAGCGCCCAGTGACGGCAATCGCTTGACCGTAGTTGGTATGCACGCGACCAGTTTTCGCGTTCACCATGCGCGGCAGTTTGTCGGTGTAGGTACTTTTGAGTTTGGCAACGCTACGATATTCAAGAATGATTTTTGGCAGAGGGTGATCTTCGGCGAGCTTCGCCAGCGTTTCTTCATCGGTCGAGGGCGCGCCACCGGGTGTTTTCTTCAACGGCTTTATGCCTTTTTTGTTGAACAGTATTTCGCCTAACTGTTTTGGTGAGCTGAGATTGAAGGGCTGGCCCGCTTCCTCGTACGCCTTGGCCTCGAGCGCCAGCATCTTGATGCCGAGCTCGCCGCTCTGTTTGTCGAGCAAGGCACCGTCGATCAGCACGCCGTTGCGCTCGATGGTGAGCAGCACGCGCGCGGTCGGCATCTCGATTTGCGCATAGACGAAATTGAGTTTTTCTTCTGCAGCGACCTGTGGATACATCGCCATATGCAATTGCAGTGTGACATCCGAATCCTCGGCCGAATAATTGGTGGCGGTCTCAATCGAGACTTGCTCGAAGCCGATTTGCGATGCGCCTTTGCCGGCGACTTCTTCAAACGAAATCGTCTTGGCATTGAGGTGACGCGTGGCCAGCGAATCCATGTCGTGGCGCTGGTGGCTTTCCAGCACATAGGATTGCAGCAGCGTGTCGTGGACGTAGCCTTTCACATGGATACCGTGATTGGCGAATACATGGAGATCGTATTTGATGTTCTGGCCGAGTTTCTTTTTTGTTGCGTCTTCCAGCCACGGCCGCAGCTTGGCGATACATTTTTCAAAATCGAGTTGATCGGGCGCGCCGGGATAGATGTGTTTGAGTGGCAGGTATGCGGCCTCGCCCGCGACGCAGGCAAACGAAAGTCCGACGATCTGCGCTTGCATCTGGTCGAGGCTGGTGGTCTCGGTATCAAGGCAAGACAGTTCGGCGGCGTTGAGTTTTGCTATCCAGGTATCGAGTTGTGCGTCGGTCAGGATGCATGCGTAATTGCGGGTATCGACGAAGGAGTATTGCCCTCTCCCGCCTTCGGCACCCTCTCCCGCGTGCGGGAGAGGGGCTCCTGCCGACCATCTCGCAGCACCGGCGTCCTTTGCGGCCTGCCTGAACACGGCGGAGGCCGTCCCGTCCTCGTCACCCGTCACCCGTTTCCCGTCACCGGGTCTATGCAGCGCCGCGCGCATCCCCTTAAAGCCAAACTGCTCATAGAGCTTGTCGAGCTTGGCAATATCCGGCGCTTTATGCACGATGGTGTCGAATTCAAACGACAACGGCACATCGCATTTCACCGTCACCAGCACGCGCCCGGTCGGCAGCCAGTCGAGCGCCTTGCGCAAATTTTCGCCGACCACACCTTTGATGTTGGCCGCATTCTCGATCACGCCGTCGAGTGAGCCATATTCGGCAATCCATTTCGCCGCCGTTTTCGGCCCGACCTTTTCCACGCCCGGAACGTTATCGACCGTGTCGCCCATCAGGGTCAGGTAATCGATGATCCGGTCGGGCGGTACGCCGAATTTATTTTTGACGCCTGCGATGTCGAGCGTTTCGTTCGACATCGTGTTAACCAGTACCACGCTCTCGTCCACCAGTTGCGCCAAATCCTTGTCGCCGGTACCGATCACTGTTTCAACACCACGCGCGGTCGCGTGTTTGGAGAGCGTGCCGATGATGTCGTCAGCTTCCATGCCATCGACCACCACGCACGGCCAGCCCAGCGCCTCGGCAACTTCACGGATGTGGCCGATCTGGTGGGCGAGGTCTTCCGGCATCGAGGCGCGATTGGCTTTGTACTCGCTATAGATGTCGTCGCGAAAGGTTTTGCCTCTGGGATCAAACACGCAGGCGCTATAATCAGCGGGGTAGTCAATGCGAAGTTTGTTGAGCATATTGGCCACACCGAAGATCGCGCCGGTGGGCTCGCCAGCGGGGGAACGAAAGTCCGGCATGGCGTGGAAAGCGCGATAAAAAAAGCTCGAAATATCGACGAGCAACAGGCGTGGGCGTGGTTTTTCTGTGGCGCTCATGGACGTAATGGGAGTTGATGGAGAGGAGCCGGAAGTTGAAACAAACTCAAAACGCGAAAAAACAACTGGGGAAAATTCCCAAGCCGGCCGATCCGGACATGAAACACCAATCGCTGGTCGCCGCGCGTGAGTCGTGGTGGATGTTCAATATTATCGCCGAATTGGTTACCGCATCCGAGCGGCTGGCTGGCGTGTCACCGGCGGTGGCGATTTTTGGCAGCGCGCGTCTGGCTGAGGGTAATCGTTATTACGCCATCACCGAAACGATTGCGCGCAAATTATCCGACGCGGGATTCAGTGTGCTCTCCGGCGGCGGGCCGGGCATCATGGAGGCGGCCAACAAGGGTGCGTTGGCGGGCAAAAGCCCGAGCGTGGGGCTCAATATCCTGTTGCCCTTCGAGCAGGGCGGCAACGGCTATCAGGACGTGTCGATGATGTTCCAGCATTTCTTCGCGCGCAAAACGATGTTCGTGAAACACGCCGCCGCCTACGTGGTGATGCCGGGTGGATTCGGCACGCTCGATGAACTCTCCGAGGCATTGACGCTCATACAGACAGGCAAGATTCGCCGCTTCCCGGTCATTCTGGTTGGCAGTGAATTCTGGAGCGGCTTGATCGACTGGATGAAGACCACGATGGTGCAGGAAAAAGTCATCAGCGCGAGCGATGTCGATTTATTCAAAGTAATAGACGATCCGGATCAAGTGGTCGCAGCGATTTTTGATCACTACGCGAATCGCGGATTTACGCCTTCGCCGGATGAGCGTGCGCTGGAAATGACCTTGTAATGCAGCCGCTTTGGCGCTGCATCCACCTTAATGATTGGAGTTTGCCATGCGACTATTCACTATTTTAATTGTCACCATGTTTACCTTTTCCGCAATGGCGCAAAGCCCCGCGCGGCCACGTCCAAAAGACTTGACGGTGGTTGAAGACATCCCATCGCCGCCAGAGGTAAAGGCGACCGATGCCTCGAAGGAGGAGAAGGTAACAACGCGCAAGGTAGGCACCGACACGATTGAAGAATATCGGCTCGGTGGCAAACTTTACAAGCAGCGCATCCAGCCCGCGACGGGCCCTGCGTATTATCTGATCGATGAAAAAGGTGAGGGCAAATTCACCCGTCTGGACGGGCCGGACTTGAAGATCGCGGTGCCGATGTGGGTGATATTATCGTGGTGAACCATTCGAATTTTATTATTCTGTGAGCGTTTTTACCCCGATCACCACCGCCGAAGCCCGCGTCTTCATCGCGCCGTATCACGTCGGCGAAATTATCGACTTCCAGAACATCGCCGCCGGCGTGGAGAATTCGAATTTTTTCGTGACCACCACGGAAGGGCGTTACGTCCTTACCATTTTCGAAAAAATCCCGCGCAAAGATCTCGATTTTTACATGGGCTTGATGGCGCACTTGCATGCGAAAGGCGTGCCGTGTGCGGCACCGCTGGCCACATTGGATCACGCGGTCATCCGGGAGATTAAAGGCAAGCCCGCCGCGTTGGTGTCACGACTTTCCGGCAACGACCTTGCCCATCCAGAGCGGCAAGATTGCCACGCCGTCGGTGTGGCACTCGCGCGCATGCACGAGGCCGCACGATCATTTGATCTGGAGATGCCCAATTGGCGCGGACTTCCGTGGTGGCGCAGTTATGCGAGTGACTTGAAGCCGCATTTATCAACTGGCGAAAACGCAGAAATCGCCGCCGAAATTGTTCACCAGCAACATCTCGATGCGCTCGACTTGCCGCGCGGCATTATTCATGGCGACCTGTTTCGCGACAATATTTTGTGGGACGACCACGGCCTGCATCACGCGCCGCAAATGATTGATTTTTATTTTGCGTGCAACGAGAAATTGCTATTTGATTTAGCCGTCACCGCCAACGATTGGTGCCTCGATTATTCTGCATATCCTCGTGCGCAATTGCATGTAACCAACGCGC
>JAYVXF010000164.1:0-5739 GCA_043793345.1 Betaproteobacteria bacterium
TACAGCGGTCGAAAACTGGGACCGGCAATATTGTTTGGCATGGGAACGTCGCTCGCGACGGCAACTGGTGGAATTCGCATAAATGCTAGCACGGTCAGAAAAATATGTTGGCTATTGTATGTCTTATATAAGATATAAGTCTATTGACATTTCACCGGGTGCGACATAATATTGCTGCACTGCGCAAATGCAATCCGTTCACAGCAGAAATCCGGAAAAATGACGCCATGACGCCTTACCTACGCCCCCGCCGCTCGATGCTCTATGTCCCCGGCTGCGCGCCGCGCTACCTGCACAAGGCACGCACGCTGAAGGTGGATTCGCTGATTTTTGACCTTGGCGATTCGGTGCTGGTGGAAAACAAGGAAAGCTCCCGCGAGCAAATTGTTGAGGCGATACTGCAAGGCGGATTTGGCCGCCGCGAGCGCGTCATTCGTGTCAACGATCTCGATTCGCCCTGGGGCATCGACGACATCAAAGCGGTCGCCAATATTGGCGCGGATGCGATTTTATTTCCAAATATTGAGTCCAAAGCCGACGTCATCGAAGCGCTCAATGCGCTTGATAAATCCGGCGGCTCGCATCTACCGATCATGGTGATGATCGAGAGCCCGATTGCGGTGCTGCGCGCCGAGGAAATCGCCTCTGCCTCGGATCGCATCGCCTGCATGATTATGGCCACCAGTGATTTGCTCACCCAATTGCATGGCCACAAAACGCCAGATCGATTGGCGCTGCACTATTCGCTCTCACACGTGTTGCTGGTGGGTCGCGCCTACAAACGCGCGGTGATCGACGGCATCAGTGTCGACATCAAGGATATGCATTCCTTCGAGCTGGCATGTCGGCTCACCCGCGATCTCGGCTTCGACGGTAAATCCCTGGTGCATCCGAATCAGCTCGCGTATTGCAACGATGCATTTACACCAAAGCCTGCCGACATTTCGCACGCGCACGAAGTCATTTCTGCGCTGGAAAAAGCCCATCACGAAGGCCGCGGCACGATCATGCTCAATGGCCGTCTGGTCGAGCACCATCATGTCAACGCCGCCAAGCGATTGCTGACGCTGGTGGAGATGACGAAAGAGCTGGAAGTCGCTTAGTCGGACATGGAAAATTTCACGCGTCCGCTGGGTGGTTATTTTTTCGAGGACTATCGCCTCGGGCGACAATTTCATCACGCCACGCCGCGCACCATTACGCAAGGCGACGTATCGCTCTATCAGGCGCTGACGGGCTCACGGTTGCCGTTGCATTGCAGCGAGCCGTTCGCGCAATCGCTGGGCTATCCGTCAATGCCGGTTGACGATTTGCTGGTGTTTCATATTGCGTTTGGCAAAACGGTGGCCGATATTTCGTATAACGCGGTGGCCAATCTTGGCTATGCGGATTGCCGTTTTCTTGCACCGGTTTTTATCGGCGACACGCTGCGTGCGGAAACCGAAATCATTGGCTTGAAAGAAAATTCGAGCGGCAAAACTGGCGTCGTGTACGTGCGCTCGGCATGCTTCAACCAGCGCGATGAAAAGGTGTTCACGTGGATACGCTGGGTGATGGTGCATCGCAAACAATTTAGTCATGCGCCGGTCGGTCGGCTGCTGGGCGTGAATGATTTTGCAGCGCAAGTTGCAGCGGACGCGATCCTTGTGCCGCCATATTTGACGAGTGCCGCAGGCATCGCGATGGCAACCGGCAGCACGCGCTTCTGGGACGATTTCCCCGCGTTGAACATTGACGATTTCAACAATTTGCCCGACGAAAAAAAACTGGCGCAGCAATTTCAGCCAATCAAGCATCCCGCCGGCATGACCATCGACGAAACCGATCACACGCTGGCCACCAAGCTCTACCAAAATACTGCGCGGGTGCATTTTGATTTGCATCACATGAAAAATTCACGGTTCGGGCGCCGCCTGGTATACGGCGGTCAGGTGATGTCGATTTGTCGCGCGCTGTCGTATGACGGGCTGGAAAACGTGTTGTCGATTGCCGCCATCAACAGCGGCACGCATCACAATCCGACGTTCGCGGGCGACACGCTTTATGCGATGTCGATGCCGATGATGAAGTGGCCGATCAACGACAGCGTCGGCGCGTTGCGTCTGCAACTTCTTGGCTTCAAAAACATTGATCCAAACGCGGCGGAGTTTGCGCATGCATCCGACGATCTGAAAGTTCTTTCGCTCGACTACACAGTGCTAATGCCGCGCCGCCCCACATGAGGAAAACATGACTCAACCTGTCCATCCAAACAAAGCCCTCTTCGCTGGAGAAAAACCGTTCCCGGTTATTCCCTCCTGCGAGCATTTCGCCGGCAGCGAAAAACTGATCGGCAAGGCACTTCAATTGCAGGAAACATTGGGCCCCGTTTTTGACATCACCTGCGATTGCGAAGACGGCGCGCCTGCGGGCCAGGAAAAAGCCCACGCGGAAATGATCGTGCGTGTGCTCACGTCGGAGGCCAACAAATGCAAAATGGCGGGCGCGCGCATCCATGACTATTCGCATGCGTTGTGGAAACAGGATGTCGACATTCTTGTCAATGGTGCGGGCAAAGTACTCGCCTATATCACGATTCCGAAATGCACCGCGTTTAATGAAGCCGAAGAAATGGTCGCGTACATCGCGGCGGCATCAAAAAAAGCGGCGATCGGTCGCGAGATTCCGATTCACATATTGGTCGAGACACATGGCGCATTGCGCGACGCGCAACGTCTCGCCGCGCTGCCCAACGTGCAGGTACTCGATTTCGGACTGATGGATTTTGTGTCGGGCCATCACGGCGCCATTCCGGCGTCGGCAATGCGAAGCCCGGGACAATTCGAGCATAACCTGCTGGTGCGTGCGAAATCGGAAGTGGTCGCTGCCGCACTCGCCAACGGTGTGGTGCCGGCACACAACGTTTGCCTCGATTTGAAAAACACTGAAGTCGTTTTTGCCGACGCAAAACGGGCGCGCAATGAATTTGGATTCTTGCGCATGTGGTCAATCTATCCCACACAAATCACCGCCATTGTCGACGCGATGAAGCCTGATTTGTCCGAGGTGGAGGATGCCGCCAACATTTTGCTCGCAGCGCAAGCCGCCGACTGGGGACCGATACAGTACAAAGGCGAATTGCACGACCGCGCCACGTATCGCTACTTCTGGGAAATTTTGCAAAAGGCGAAGGTGACCGGCGTTAGAATATTAGAGGACGCATCAAAAGCGTTTTTCGATTGAAGCTGAACGATATGACCGAACGAGACTCACTGCGAACTAAGTGCTTGATAGTCAGCACGAAATTGGGAGAAGGAAATGCCAAACGCGTCAATAGAACAACAGCTAAAAAAAATTCAAGCCCTACAGAAAGCGCTCGAGAAGTTGATTGGCAAAAGCATTTCTTTAGTCGACAAACAAGAGTGCAAAATGAGTAAGGCACTACATCAAAACGTAGAAAAAATAGAAAAAGCGATTCAGGAGATTGGCATCTTGGTCGAAAAAGCAGTGCTCGACATTACTATGAAGCGAAAAGCGCTGAACAAAGTACACAACACAAAAACAATTAAGATATGAGCGATCAAAACACTTCCGCAGGCAGCAAATTCCGCCAAGCATTGAAAGACGAAGCGCCACTGCAAATCGTCGGTGCGATCAATGCCTACACCGCGCGCATGGCGGAAGCCACCGGCTATAAAGCGCTGTACATTTCCGGCGGCGGCGTGGCGGCAAATTCACTCGGCATGCCCGACCTTGGCATCAGCACGATGGAAGATGTATTGACCGACCTGCGTCGCATCACCGATGTCACCACCTTGCCGGTGATGGTCGACATCGATACCGGTTGGGGCGGTGCGTTCAACATCGCGCGCACCATCCGATCGTTTCAGAAAGCCGGCGCGGCAGCGGTACACATGGAAGACCAGGTTGGCACCAAACGTTGTGGCCATCGGCCCGGCAAAGAAGTGGTGACGCTCGAAGAAATGGTGGATCGCGTGAAGGCGGCAGTGGACGCGCGCACCGATCCGAACTTTGTCATCATGGCGCGCACCGACGCACTCGCTGTCGAGGGCATCAATGCCGCGATTGATCGTGCGTGTGCCTACGTCGAGGCCGGTGCCGACATGATTTTTCCCGAGGCGATCACCGCGCTGCCGATGTACCAGCAATTCAAGGATGCGGTGAAAGTGCCGATACTTGCCAACATCACCGAGTTTGGCCACACGCCGCTTTTCACCACCACCGAGCTGGCATCGGTTAACGTCGATATGGTGTTGTATTGCTGCGGTGCCTATCGTGCGATGAACAAGGCGGCGCTGAATTTTTACCAGACGCTGCGCGCCGAAGGCACACAAAAAAATGTCGTACCGACCATGCAAACGCGCGCCGAGCTTTATCAATATTTGGGCTATCACGCGTACGAGCAAAAGCTCGATGCGCTATTTGCAACTAAGAAGTAGAGTCTAGCATTGGCGCGCCTTCTGGCGGCTTTTTGCTCTGAATGCCGCACCAGTGCTTGTTCTACAGATAAATTAGCTGGGCAATATCACCATGGCCGTATTAAAAATCGATCATTTCCAAATCGCGATTCCGTCAGGCCGACTTGCCGATGCGCTGGCGTTCTACGAGCATGTGCTGCAATTTGTGCGCGTCGCGAAACCGCCTGAGCTCGATCAAAGCGGCGCGTGGCTGGTACAAGGCCCGGTCAATTTGCATTTAAGCGAAGAGAAAGAATTCGAGGCGGCACGACGCGCTCACCCGGCGCTGCTGGTCAATAACATTGACGAGCTGCTGTCCAACGCGAAACGTGCCGGGCATGAGTTGCGCATTGACGCAGGTCCTGCCGGTTACAAACGCGCTTCGGTGTTCGATCCATTTGGCAACCGCATTGAACTGATGCAAAACTTGTAAGCACGAAAAATAATCTGCGCGATCTTTGCGATGCGCAACCGACGATGGAGAAATTGAAATGAGCACCGCTGCAATCGAAACACCACTGCCAACTGGTTCCAAACCAAAAAAATCCGTCGCACTCTCCGGCGTGGTAGCAGGCAATACCGCGCTCTGCACCGTCGGGCTGACCGGCAACGATTTGCACTATCGCGGCTATGACATTCTCGACGTTGCCGAAGCCTGCGAGTTTGAAGAGATCGCCCATTTGCTGGTACACGGCAGGTTGCCAAATGTCGCCGAACTGGCCGCGTACAAAGCCAAATTAAAATCCATGCGCGGCATTCCACATGCCGTACGCGACGTGCTCGAAGCGCTGCCCGCGTCGACCCACCCGATGGATGTGTTGCGCACCGCCTGCTCTGCGCTCGGCTGCGTGCTGCCGGAAAAGGATGACCACAACACGGCCGGTGCGCGCGACATCGCCGACCGCATGATGGCCTCCTTCGGCTCGATGCTGCTTTATTGGTATCACTTTGCGGTGAACGGCAAAAGCATCGATGTCGAAACAGATGCCGATTCCATCGGCGGCCACTTCCTGCATCTATTGCATGGCGAGAAACCGAGCGACCTGGCGGTCAGGTCGATGCACACTTCACTGGTGCTTTACGCCGAGCACGAATTCAACGCGTCCACATTTGCCGCGCGCGTCATCGCCGGCACCGGCTCGGACATGTATTCGGCGATTGCCGGCGGCATTGGTGCGCTGCGCGGGCCGAAGCATGGCGGTGCCAACGAAGTCGCCTTCGATATTCAGAGCCGCTACGACACGGCCGATGATGCTGAAGCCGATATCGTCAAACGCGTTGC
>JAYVXF010000165.1:0-17360 GCA_043793345.1 Betaproteobacteria bacterium
CAAACGCGGTGCCCGTGATAATCGATTGACCGACGATGGTGTGATCCCAGCCGACAATTTTTCCGGTCGCGTCGATGCCAGCTACAACGCGATGCACAAACATGGGCCGGTAGTAGCCGCCCTGCATATCGTCTTCACGCGTCCACACGGTCTTCACCGGCACTTTCGCTTCGCGCGCGATTTCAACCGCTTCGACAATGTTGTCCGATGCCGGATTGGCGCGTCGCCCGAAGCCACCGCCTGCAAGCATGGTGTTCAATTTCACCTGCTCGGGCTTCAGTCCTGCCACCTTCGCAGCGGCTGCCTGATCGACGGTTTGAAATTGCGAGCCGACCCAGATTTCGCAGCTATCGGCTTTAATGCTCACCGTGCAATTCAACGGCTCCATCGCCGCATGCGCGAGAAACGGCATCTCAAATTCACCAGTCACTGTTTTGGCAGCGCTCTTTAACATCTCGACGTTACCGACTTTCGCAATCGCACCGGTTTTTTGCGCGAGCGCGCGATAGGATTTTTTCATCTCGCTCGTGTCAGCTTTCGAGCCCGGCCCCAAATCCCATTCCACCACCAGCAAATCGCGCCCGGTCTTGGCAGCCCAAAACGTTTTCCCAACCACCGCGACGCCGTTGGCCGTCTGCACCACGTGGGTGACACCCGGTACGCCAGTGACCTTGTCGGCATTAAAACTTTTCACCTTCGCGCCAAAAATCGGTGGATGCTTCACCACGGCCGTGTGCAGATTCGGCACCATTTTCGCGGTGACATCCAAACCGAATTTCGCGCTGCCATCGACCTTGGCTGGCGCGTCGATGCGTCGTGTCGGCTTGCCGATAATGCGGAAGTCCTTCGCGTCTTTCAGTGTTACCTTATCCGGTACAGCGAGCGCGCTGGCCGCTTCAGCCAGTGCGCCGAATGATTCTTTTTGCCCGGCAGGCCCAATCACGACGCCGTTTTCGGTGCGGCAGTCGGTCGCGCTGACTTTCCATTTGCTCGCAGCCGTTGAGACCAGCATCGCGCGTGCGGTGGCACCGACCGTGCGCATTTGCGTCCATGAATTCACCACCGACGAAGAGCCACCGGTCATCTGGATTCCAAACATGGTGTGCGTAAATTGCGGCGCAGCAGGTGCCAATTCAGCACGCACTTTTGACCAGTCGCAATCGAGCTCTTCGGCTACCAGCATCGGCAACGAGGTCATGACACCCTGGCCAAATTCGAGATGTTTTACCTGCACCGTGACTGACCCGTCGCGGGCGATGCGCAGGAATGCGTTCGGCGTGGTGTTGGGCTTCGGTGGCGTTTGCGCGGCGGCGATTTTGTTGCCACCGGGTAGATAAAAGCCGATCACCAGACCGCCGGTCGCGGCGACCGAAGCCTTCAGAAATGCACGACGCTTTATTGGCAAAGGAGAAATTTCAAAAAGTTGTTTCATCATCGTCCCCTATGCTTTCGCTTTGGCGGCCGGTGTAGCCACATTGCCACTCGCAGCAACCTTGATCGCCGCACGCACACGGTTATACGTGCCGCATCGGCAAATGTTGCCGCTCATCGCTTCGTCGATTTGCGCGTCGGTCGGGTTTTTGGTTTTGGTGAGCAGCGCCGTGGCTGACATGATCTGGCCGGACTGGCAGTAGCCGCATTGCACCACGTCTTCAGAAATCCACGCCGCCTGCACTTTTTTGCCAATCGCTGACGACCCGATGGACTCAATGGTCGTGATGCGCTTGCCGGCAACGGCCGACAACGGTGTCGAACATGAGCGCGCCGGTTCGCCATTCACATGCACGGTACACGCGCCACACAGCGCCATGCCGCAGCCATATTTGGTGCCGGTCATTTGCAGGTTGTCGCGCAAAAACCATAGCAGCGGCGTGTCTGCGGAAAGATTGGTTTCGAGACGCTCGCCGTTGACACTGAAGCGGATCATGGTTTTCTCCGAAAGGAAATGAAAATGGAAAGGTCAATTGTCACTGACCGGCTGGTGGCGAAACGGTTCCTGATGCCGGTGTTGAATGCAACATTTCTAAAGTGCGACCAATAAAAATTTTACGCTAGAAATGATCGCGACAGCACGATGGCAAGTGCGCGTGTAGCAATTTTTGTAAAACGCAAAGAATTCGCGATTCCCAGTGCCAAGCGCAAAAACAACTTGACACGTAATTATTATTTCCATAATATTGGAAATATGGAAACAACAACCACCATTCAGGCACTCTCCGCCCTCGCACAGGAATCACGGCTAGCGATTTTCCGCCTGTTGGTGGTTGCGGGACCCGCCGGCATGCCGGTCGGAAAAATTGCCGAGGAACTCAATCTCGCCAACGCCACACTCTCTTTTCACCTGAAGGAGCTTACCAACGCCGGGCTCACCACGGCGACACAGAATGGCCGCTCCATCAGCTACGCGGCCAATTTCACCACCATGCTCGATCTCATCGCATACCTCACCGAAAACTGTTGCGCTGGCGCCGGATGCGCGCCTGTCAGTAAATCAAAAAGCATCTGCCGCACGCCGACATCGTCGGTAAGCGTAAAAAAATCTCTCGCCACCACTGTCAAACGGAGCAAATCATGAAACGCTTTCACGTCCACGTCGCTGTCAACAATCTCGCCGAAAGCACGCGTTTTTATTCTGCCATGTTCGGCGCGGAACCGTCTGTGCTGAAAACTGATTACGCCAAATGGATGCTCGATGATCCGCGAATCAACTTTGCCATTTCCGAGCGCAGCGGACAGCCTGGTGTCAATCATCTGGGCTTTCAGGTCGAATCCGACGCCGAGCTCAAAGAAGTGCATGCACGGCTACAGACTGCGGGCACCAATATTGAAGCCGAAAAAGCTGCGAATTGCTGCTACGCAACGTCAGATAAATACTGGGTCAACGACCCCGCCGGCATTGCGTGGGAAAGTTTTCGCTCGCTCGACCGCATTCCTTTTTATGGTGAGGACAATCACGACGCGAAGCAGGAGAGCGTGGCCACCGATAGCGGCGGTTGCGGCATAAGCTGCTGCCCCACTCCCGCCATGAGCGCGACCGTTGCGGAAGTGAACGCAACAGCAAAGAGCTGCTGCAATGGCTGATCGCGTCTACAAGGTATTATTTCTTTGTACACATAATTCGGCGCGCTCGGTGATGGCCGAGGCGCTGCTCAATACCATCGGCGCGCCGCGCTTTCAGGCGTTCAGCGCGGGCAGTCAGGCTTCTGGGATAGTGAATCCGTTTGCGATTGAGAAAGCAAAAACGCTCGGCTATTTGACTGAGCAATTACGCAGCAAAAATTGGGATGAATTTGCCGTCAACACGGCGCCGCATATGGACATCATCATCACCGTTTGCGATAACGCGGCGGGTGAAGTATGTCCGATATGGCCCGGCCATCCGGCGACCGCGCATTGGGGATTTCCGGATCCGGCGGCCGTCAGCGGCACGGATGCGCAAAAGCGCGCCGCGTTTGACAAAGTCTTCCACCAGATTCGTCATCGCGTGCAATTGCTGGCTGATTTGCCGAACGAAAAACTTGTCCATCTGTCATTGACACAGGAATTGAAACGAATCGCGACGATAGAAAACCCGGCGGCGACTTGAAGCCAACGTTTTTGCAGCGCCTCGTCTCGGAGGCGCTGGGAACCGCCTTCCTGCTGGCCATCGTGGTCGGCTCGGGCATCATGGCCGAGCGCCTCGCGGGCGGCAACATGGCCATTGCGCTGCTCGCCAACACGCTCGCCACCGGCGCAGGATTGGTCGCACTGATGTTGACCTTCGCGCCGATTTCAGCGCACTTTAATCCTGTGGTCACACTGATGTCGGCCACGCAACAGGAAATGCCTTGGCGCGACGTGCCTGCCTATTTAGCAGCGCAATGCGTCGGCGCGTTCGCCGGTGTCGCGGCGGCGCATCTCATGTTCGGCCACGCACTGTTCACGGCATCGACAAAAATACGCGCGAGTGGCGGCGAAATTTTTGCCGAAGTAATTGCGACGTTTGGCCTGCTGCTCATCATCGCGAGCGTCGCCAAACATCGCGCCACTGCACTCCCCTACGCGGTTGCAGCCTACATCACCGCAGCGTACTGGTTCACTGCCTCGACCAGCTTTGCCAATCCCGCAGTGACGCTGGCGCGTGCGGTCACGGAATCGTTCGCCGGCATTCGAGTAGTCGATGCGCCTGCATTTGTGCTGGCGCAGTTGGCAGGGATGGTTGCAGCGCTGGTGGTGAGTCGATTTTTATTCGGCACGCACGTCGCGGATGCGCGCAAGCGAGCGCGCGTTTGAATTTGGCATCGATAAAAAATTTAGCGCTTGGTGAATGAAATGGTCTGGTGAATGTCATTCGGCAACGCCGGATGTATCGCGCCAACACTAGCACTGGCGCGCCTTTTGAAGCATATTCGCCCCGAAAGCCGCGCCAGTGCTAGTGTTTTCCTTCCGCAACCGAAGCGGTCAACCGGTCTAACCTCACGCGTGCCGCCTGATCGAGTCCGCAATCGTCGTCACCAGTTGGTCGATATGGCTCGCCTCCACTGTGTAGGCCGGGCACAGCACCAGATTTTCACCGGCGACGCGCAGCAGCACACCGCGCGCAAAACAATCCAGAAAAATATCGTAGCCGCGTTTGCCCGGCGCGCCCGCGATGCCCGCCAGCTCGACCGCGCCGGCCAGGCCGAGGCTGCGTATGCCGATCACGTTCGGCAGGTTTTTGAACGCGCTGTGCATCGCGTCACCGAGTACTTTTCCCATCGCACCGGCACGCGCGAACAGATTTTCCGCCTTGAAAATGGTCAGCGTCGCGATCGCCGCCGCACACGCGACCGGGTGACCCGAGTAGGTGTAGCCGTGAAAAAACTCGATGGCGTGGTTGGGACTTTTTTCGGTGGCTTTCATCATCGCGTCGTAGATATGCTCGCGACAAATCACGCCGCCCAGCGGCATCACGCCGTTGGTCACGCACTTGGCGAAATTCAACATGTCCGGCACGACGCCATAAAAATCGGCCGCAAAATTTTCTCCCATGCGGCCAAAGCCGGTGATGACTTCATCGAATATCAACAGGATGCCGTGCTGGTCACAAATTTCACGAAGTCGTTTCAGATAGCCTTTTGGCGGCAAGTACCAGCCGGCGCTGCCCGCGACCGGCTCGACGATAATGGCCGCGATATTGGTGGGATCGTGCAGCGGCAGCAATCGTTGTTCGAGCTCCAGCAGCAAGTCTTCTTTCCACTCGGGCTCGACACCATTGATGTAGGCGTGATTGACCGGGTCGTGGATAAACCGCAGGTGATCGACGCGTGGCAATAATGCGCTGCCAAATACTTTGCGATTGGCCGCAATGCCGCCCACGCTCATGCCACCAAAACCAACACCGTGATAACCACGTTCGCGGCCAATGAAAACATTGCGATGCCCCTCACCGCGCGCGCGATGATAGGCCAGCGCTACTTTCAGCGAGGTATCGACCGCCTCGCTGCCGGAGTTACAAAACAACACCTTGTTCAGATCGCCCGGCGCCAATGCCGCGATCATCGAGGCGGCTTTGAATGCCTGATCGTTGCCGACCTGAAACGCGGTCGCGTAATCGAGCTTGTCAAGCTGCGCCTTGATGGCTTCATTAATCGGTTTGCGATTGTGACCGGCGGCGACGCACCACAGACTGGAAATGCCATCGAGCACTTGCCGGCCATCGTCGGTGGTGAAATACAAACCTTCGGCGGCGACAAAGACGCGCGGATGTTCGCGGAAATGCCGGTTGGGCGTGAACGGCAACCAGTGGTTGTCCATATTAAAATTTTCATTCGCCATGGCATTTTTCCTTTGGCCCGTCTGGGGCGCGGCGGCATAGGATAGCCGTTTTGCGATTGCCTGAACACGCCTCGCTCAATTGCGCGGCCCTTGGGAACTACGGCGGCTGCGTCACGATCCCAGTGTTCAACCGTTCGTACACGAAAACCGCGCCCGCCTCCCGCATAATTACGTTAATGCACCAAACCCTGATTTTCGCCGCTGACGGCGGTTTAACCAATACTTCGCAAAAAGGCTCGGCAAGCCACCTTCGCGAGCTGCCACCGCGCACATTGCGGCGCATCGCCATCGGCCTGGGCATATCGTTTTGTTTGCACGTATTGTTTTTTGTTTTTGCGCCGAAGCGGGATAACACCCAGGAAATAAAGGCGCAGGAGAGCCAGGGCCCGCTGGTGGTGCGGTTAAGTCCTGCCGCAAAACCTTCGCCGCCGGCTGCCGCGCAGGCGCCATCAGCGCAATCGGCGAAGCCGCTGCGCCCACGCACACCGCTGCCGCCAACGATGATGACAGTGCCTAGCATCATGCCGCAAACCACACCGCTGTTGCCCGAGCCGCCGGTCGCGCTCGCGCCACCACGTCCGCCTGAAACGACCGCGACGGCACCGACCGATTTTATGAGCATGGTCAACGCCAACCGTGAACGCCGCGCGGCAGCGGAAGCCGCCGCCGGTGGACGCGGGCGCGAGCCATCGGCCGACGACATTGCGATGGCCAATATCAACCGCAACGCGCAGACGCTAAAGCCGAGAGACGGTACCAGCGGGGTATTTCAAATATTAAGCAAAGGGCAACGCGCCGCACAGTTTTCGTTTCGCGGTTGGACCAATGATGCCAGCAACAGCCGCCGCGAAGTCATCGATGTCGATGCGGGATTGAACGGCAATGTCGAGCTGGCCATCGTGCGTCGCATGATTGCGCTGATCCGCACGCACTATCAGGGAAATTTCAATTGGGATTCGCATCGGCTGGGTCGCGTCGTGCCGTTGTCGGCGCGCATTGAAGACACGGCGGGACTGGAAGAATTCATGATGCGCGAGTTTTTCTAGTGCGGTCTGAATTTTGACAGTTCAATCCATTCTTCAGACGCAATCGGTTTCAGACAGTATCGATTTCAGTCCCGGATCGAGCAAACCCGCGCTAACCGCGGATGTTACAATCGGTGTTACAGATTGTAACTGGCGAAGCTGCGTCGCATAGCAGCGTCAATTACCACCCAATCACGCCAAGGCTGCCGCAAAATTCTGATGAACATGACCAAGAGTCCAATCGACCGAGTATCGATTCCGCAAGGATTCGTTGTGCTTTGTGTTGTGCTCGCGTATTGCCTGCCGGGCTTGATCGGACACCAGCCCTGGAAGCCCGACGAAGGCTATATTTTCGCTGGCATCTTTCACATGCTGCAGTCCGGCGACTGGATCGTGCCGCACCTGGCGGGCGAGCCGTTTATGGAAAAACCGCCGCTATACCACTGGGTGGCAGCAGCGACGGCGACACTTGCCAGCCCGTTCCTGCCGCTGCACGATGGCGCGCGTCTGGCGAGCGGCGTCTTTATCGGTATCACGTTATGGGCGACCGCATTGACGAGCCGACTTGCCTGGGGCGAAGGTCGTGGGCGCATCGCGGTGCTGATCATGCTCGGCACGCTCGGCTTAATCAATACCATCCCGTTGATGCTGCCGGATCTGCCCTTGATGGCGGGCTTCGCACTGGCGACTCTGGGGCTGGTTGCGCACGCATTTAACCGCAAATGGGCTTTCCTCGCACTCGGCACTGGCGTGGGCATGGGCTTTCTGGCGAAAGGTCTATTGGCACCAGGTGCAATTACCCTCGCCGCCATCGCGTTGCCGCTGTGCGCCAAGGCGTGGCGCGACCGCCGTTACTTGCGTCTCTTGTTGCTCGCTTTGCTGGTGGCAATGCCGTGGTTGATCATTTGGCCGACGTTGCTGTATATGCGCGACGCGGTGTCTTTCACCACATGGCTATGGGACAACAATATCGGACGATTTCTGGGATTTTCGGTCGAGGTACTGGGTGCCGCCAGCGAGCGCGGCTTCTGGACCAAAACTTTTCCCTGGTTTGTTTTTCCGTGGTGGATTTTTATTGGTGTTGCCTTGTGGAAAACCCGCGCCAATATTCTCCGCGAACCCGGCATGCAGGTTGGTCTGGCAGTGTCACTGGCACTCGCGATGGTACTCGCTGTCGCCGGTTCAGCGCGGGTCATTTACGCCTTGCCCCTGTTGCCCGCACTTGCGCTTGCCGCAACCGGCGCGCAGCAGGTCGTGCCGATGCGCGTTTGGAAAATCCTCGGCGCACTTGGCGTCGTCATCGCGATGGTCGTTGCCGCACTGAGTTGGTATCTATGGGGATCTCTGACCTGGTCAGGTGCCGCACCGGATTGGCTATGGATTGCGCGTAATCTGCCGGTGAAATTCAGCTTGCCGATTTCGCTGCCCGGTGTGGCAACAGCAGCGTTACTCTCTTTGGGATGGCTGTTGATCATCTGGTATCGCCGCCGCATCACGCAGGGGTCGCTACTCTTGTGGACTGCATCACTGGCGCTATCCTGGGCCTTGCCCGTCATGCTGCTAATGCCATGGATCGATGCTGCCAAAGGCTATCGTGGCGTGTATGAATCGATGGCACGCGCGTTGCCATCGGCGTACTCGTGCATACAGAGCGAGCAACTTGGCGAATCGGAACGCGGCATTCTGCAGTACACGCTGGGCATCGTCACGGTTCGCAAGGAATCATCACCTGCCGCAGATTGCCCTTTCCTGCTACGCCAGTTAAGGCAAGACGCGCCGGCACCGAGCGGTGACTGGACGCTGCTTTGGGCGGGCAGCCGGCCAAGTTGCACGAACGAGAAATTCGATCTGTACGCCTCGCAATCGTTGACTGAGGGAAGATTACACGCCGAGACCTTGCGTAAAAGCGCCATTGCCATGAAAATTCTCCAGCCAGACCCGGTCGGCAGCGCGTCTCGCGCAAATGCAATCTCGCTAACAGATTAGCGACCAACCCAACGCTCCGGCCAAGCCGGGAGCGCGTGGACCCGCACATTGCACGTTGCGGTCTGACAAAATCTGAATTGTTGAAGTAGCCTCATGCCAGGCGTTTTGATGCTTGACATGCGCGGCCATATCCATGCAAAATATAGTTCTAATGCGAACTAATTCTTTCATGCCACTCGTCCGCGCACTCATCGAATGCGCCCAAAGCTTCGAGCGCTGCGCGGATTTGCACATACGCAAGATGGGATTAACGCCTGCACAATTTGACATCATCGCCACCCTTGGCAACAGCGCAGGCATGAGCTGCAAAGAGCTCGGCGAAAAAACGCTCATCACCAAAGGCACCATGACAGGTGTACTGGATCGGCTGGAGCTAAAAGGGCTGATAACGCGCCACGACTCGCCCAATGATGGCCGCAGCTGGATTACCAAACTCACCCGCCGTGGGCAGGCGCTGTTTGAAAAAATATTTCCCGCGCATCTGGCGCATCTGTCTCCTCTCTTTGCGGGTTTCAGCGATGCCGAACTCAACGCCATGCGCCAGCAACTCGATCGGCTGCATGCCGCGTTCGAACCGGGCGGCTCGTCATGAAACCACCTCGCTATGGCGGCGTTGCCATCGGTCTGCACTGGCTGATCGGCTTGATGATTTTGATTTCATTCAGCGTCGGCCTGTATATGGTTGACCTGTCGCTTTCACCGTTCAAGTTGCGGCTTTATTCGTGGCACAAATGGGCGGGTGTGACTATTTTCATGCTGGTTCTCATTCGGTGCTTGTGGCGAATTACGCATGCTGCACCAACGTTACCGGCTGACATGCCTCGCTGGCAGCGTATCGCCGCTGACACATCGCACTTAGCGCTGTATGCGCTGATGATCGCGATCCCGTTGAGCGGCTGGCTGATGAGCTCGGCGAAGGGGTTTCAGACGGTATATTTTGGCGTACTGCCGATTCCTGATCTGCTGCAAAAAAACAAAGCGCTCGGCGAGACACTGGCGCTGGTGCATCAGGCACTTAATTTCACCATGATCGGCATCGTCATCCTGCATGCGGCTGCTGCGTTAAAACACCACTTCATTGACAAAGACGACATCCTGCGACGGATGTTGCCTGCGAGAAAAAAAACGGCTTAGTCTCCTTACAATCAAACATGACCATCATGAAAAAATTTCTACCAGCGTTTATGTTTGTCTGCGGCGCACTTGCGGCAAGCGTTGCAGAAGCTGTTGAATACGGCTCGGTGCAAGCTGAAAAGTCCAGCCTCACCTTCACCTCGCGCCAGATGGGCGTGCCGGTGCAGGGCCGCTTCCCGAAATTCACCACGCGCCTGACGTTTGATCCCGCAAAGCCCGAGGCCGCGAAGGTCGACATCAGCATTGACTTGAATTCCGTCGACGCAGGTTCCAAAGACGCCGACGATGAGGTGGTGGGCAAACAATGGTTCAACGTGCGCATGTTTCCCGCAGCGACATTTACGTCGAGTGCGGTGAAAGCAATCGGCGCGGGAAAATTTGAAGTCACCGGGCCGCTCACGATCAAGGGCAAAGCCGTCCCCGTCACTGCGGCATTTACCTTCAAAGTTGAAGGCGCCAATGGCGTTTTTGGCGGCGGCTTCACTTTGAAGCGCATCGACTTTGCAATTGGCGAAGGGCCGTGGGCCGATGTCTCGACCGTCGCCAATGAAATACAGGTCAATTTTCACATCGTTGCGGCACCGTCTGCCGCACCAGTTGCCGTGGCACCCGCCAAAGCCAAATAGAAATTTCACTTAACTTAAGGAGCATCACCATGAAACGCATCGCCATTCTTGCCGCAACGTTAAGCATCGGCCTTCCCGCATTTGCCGCACCCGAAACCTACGTCATTGAAGGCACCCACAGCTTCCCCAGTTTTTCTTACACGCACCTTGGTTTTTCAACGCAGCAAAGCAAATTCGACAAGACCACCGGCAAGATCACGCTTGACCGTGCCGCCAAGACCGGCGCGCTTGACGTAAGCATCGACGCCGCATCGGTCAATACCGGTTTCGATGTTTTCAACGGCCACCTCAAAGGCGAAGATTATTTCAATGTCGAAAAATTTCCAGCCATCACCTTCAAGTCGAACAATTTCAAATTTGACGGCGACAAGATTGCCGCGATCAATGGCGACCTGACCATCAAAGGCATCACCAAGCCGGTGACCCTCGCGGTGACATCGTTCAACTGCGCACCACACCCGTTCACGAAAAAAGAAATGTGCGGTGCCAACGCCAATACCAGAATCAAGCGCTCGGAATTTAACGCCGGCAAAAACGCGCCAGCGGTGAGTGATGATGTGACGCTGAATATTGTGGTTGAAGCAATTAAAGAGTAGCAAGATCCAGCGCTGGCGCGGCGTTCAGACACAAACAGGCTGTAAACGCGCGCCAATGCTGGTGTTTCTCTTTTTTAAGACTCATCGCGAAACCAAAACTGCTTAGCGGGCAAGTCCTGTAGCGAGACACTTACGCGCCGATTTCGTACAATCAACACATGCATGCTAAATACATCGCTTACATCGCTGCTGTTCGTTCAACCGCACACGCCGGCATTGCCTTGGTACTCGTCATCGCACTCAACAGTTGCGGCGGCGGTGGCGGCTCAGCGACCGCGATCGATCCACTCACAGCGCCCGTCAGCGGCCCGGCCTGGTGGGGCTTTGGGCGCGATGCGCAGCACTCTGCGGTGGGTGCAATTGCCACGCAGCCATTGTCGCGACTCATCTGGCAAATGCCGGTCGATCTGGCACCGCAATATTCATCTGGCTCGCTATTGATTCACTACGGCTCACCAGTAATCACGCCAAAAAACACCGTGATCGTGCCGGTCAAAACGGGTGCTGCCGGTGGATTTCGTATCGAGGCGCGTAGCGGATTGACCGGTGTCTCGCTTTGGTCGGCCACCAGCGATTACATTCTGCCGACGCAACAAAATTGGATACCGAGCTATAACTTAACGCTCACCACCAGCAACCGCGTCTATGCACCCGGCGCGGGCGGCAAGTTACTGTTCCGCGACGACGCAGACAACGTGAACGGCACGATGCAGACGGCGGTTTTTTATGGCATTGATCGCTATAACACCGCACGCAGTGATTACGAGCAAGCCGTCATCATCAACACGCCGCTCACGGCCGACGCTGTCGGCAATATCTATTTTGGTTTTATTGTCAACGCAACCAACCCGGCCAATCTCGTCAGCGGCATCGCGCGCATCGACGCGAATGGGCGCGGCAGTTGGGTCGCTGCAAGCGCGGCGGCGAATGACGCGTCGATCAGTAAAGTCGCCACCAACAGCGCGCCTGCATTGTCGCTCGATGGACGCACGCTCTACGTCGCAGTCAACACGGCAGCGTCGGCTGGTTTGCCCGGCGGATATTTGTTGGCCCTTGACAGCACCACGCTCACCACCCGCAACAAAATTCGCCTGACCGATCCGAACCAACAAACGTCCGCCTGGATCAGCGATGACGGTACTTCCTCGCCGATGGTGGGGCCCGACGGCGACGTGTACTTTGGCGTACTCGAAGCGAGCCCGCCATCGCACAATCTCATTGGCTGGATGCTGCACTTCGATGCGACGCTTGCCCAGGTGAAAACGCCCGGCGCATTCGGCTGGGACATCACGGCGTCGGTCGTGCCGCGCGCGATGCTGCCGACTTACACGGGCGTGTCGAATTATTTGCTGATGAGCAAATACAACAACTACGGCGGCGCAGGCACCGGCGATGGCAAAAATCGCATCGCCATTCTCGATCCGAATCAAACCCAGCCGGATGCCATCACCGGTATCGCGGTGATGAAAGAAATCCAGACGCTGCTCGGCCCCACGCCCGACCCAGACTATCCCGGCGGCGTGAAAGAGTGGTGCATCAATACCGCAGCGGTCGACCCGCTCACGCGCTCGGTGCTGGTTAACAGCGAAGACGGCATCCTCTATCGCTGGGATTTGTCGGTGAATAGTTTCACCGAGCGCATCCGCCTCAATAGCGGCACCGCCGAGGCCTACACACCGACAGCCATCGGGCCGGATGGGGTGGTCTACTCGATCAACAACGCGGTGTTGTTTGCGGTGGGGCGTTAGTGTCGTGCTGCATTCTGTTTGCGACTCAATCGAGAAAGCCGCAATATCCGCTAACTGCATCTCCTTCCCCCGCAATGTGGGGTCGGCATGGTCTATTGCGAGTTGCTGGCCACCAAATCGGCCTTGCAAAGTCGCCACGCTTCCATTTCAATTTGCGAAAGAACATTTATGACCTTGAACGCTGACGTAATCAAAACGCTTTCAAATGTGACCACCGCAACCATCACCACGCTGCTGCTCAAGGCCGGCCTGCGCAATGTGTGGATGCGCGGCACGCGTCCGCTGCGGCCCGGTCAACCGCGCCTGGTCGGGCGCGCATTCACGCTGCGCTTCGTGCCGCAACGCGAGGATCTTGCGACGCCGGCATCGTGGTCCAAACCAATCTCGACGCGCGCCGCGATTGAAGCCATGCCAGCAGGCTGTATTGCTGTGGTTGACGCGATGGGCATCACCGACGCGGGGATCTTCGGCGATATTCTTTGTGCGCGCATGCAACAGCGCGGCGTCACCGCGCTCGTCACCGATGGGGTAGTGCGCGATGTGACGGGTGTGCTCGCCACCAATCTGCCGGTGTGGTGCCAGGGTGTCGCTGCGCCGCCGTCGGTGGCCGGTCTCACGTTCGTTAACTGGCAGGAGCCGATCGGCTGCGGCGGGGTGGCGGTATTTCCCGACGATGTGGTGGTGGCCGATGTCGATGGTGCGGTGCTGATTCCGGCGGCGTTACTCGACGAGATTGTCGCGTCGGCACCTGAGCAGGAGCGTCTGGAAAACTGGATCATGCAGGAAGTTTTGAACGGCGCAACGCTGCCGGGGCTTTATCCGCCGAATGCGGAAAATAAGGCGCGGTATGAAGCCGCACATAAGACCACTAAAAAAACGGCCAAACAAAAAAAATAGCCCGTGCAGACGCCATTTTTGGCGTGCATCGCAAGCACTATTTTTCAAACGCCGTTTGTCGGGAAATTGCCCCCATGCAATGGCTTGCATTTATAATTTTGCGTATTCCTCTCCAGTAAGCGCCCGACATGTCACGTGACCTTTATGCAATCCTCGATGTTTCGCAACGCGCGACCGATGCGTCGATACGACGCGCGGTGCAAACTGCCAAAGATAAAATCGCCGCCGACGAGTCGCTCTCACCGCTGACGCGCGAAGCACGTCTCGCCGACGTGCAAACTGCCGCCGAGGTACTCACATCCCCCGCCAAACGCGACCAATACGATGACGCCAAACGGCACGACTTCGACGCCGAGGCAGGCGGCGTGATGGCGCTATTGCGTGCGCCTCGCACCTGGATGATTTTGGTAGCCGTCACCGTCGTCGTCGCTGGACTTTACTGGCAATACGCCCGCGCCCAAACCAACGAGCGCCTTGAGCGCGAGCGCATCGTCGCCGAAGAGCAGCAAGAGCGCCGGGCGAAAGAGCTCGAAGCACGCCGTGTGCAGGAGACGCAACGACTCGAGCAGGAGCTTCGTGCGCAAAAAGAAGCCGACGATAAATTGCGGCAACAGACCAACGAAATCCGTTCCGCCGAAAGCCAGAAGAAACAGTATGTCGCCGATGACCGATACACGGCTCCTGCGGGCGAAAATTCGTCGAGTTATGAATCACGACGCCGCGAGTATGAAGGTCAACGGCAGTTCAGCAACGAAATGCAGCAGCGTGCCACCGAAGAGCGCAAGCAGCGCTACGAAGAAGAGGTGAATCTTCGTCGCGCCAAAGCGGATGTTGACCGCCAGAAACGCTACCTCGAGCAACTCGAACGCGAAGAAGAAGTCGCCCGGACGAGTCGTGCGGCGAGGTCATCGCCAGGGAGGTAACGCAAGTGCTGCGAGCGGAAATTTCGCGTTGCCAAAATTGTAAGCAGCGACAATCCCTCCCAGCCTCTCTTTAAAAAAGTGGGGAGTCAGCATCCACGCGCTTCTGCGCTCTGTGCGCCAGCGCACATCACGCTTTCGCAATTGCGCCTATGCTAAACACACGGCTCGATCAAACTGCATCGAAGTCGTCCCAAGTGAAAAGGCTTAAGCCATGAGCGCGTCACAACATCCACACAAACAATCGGCATCGCACGATCACGCAGACACAGGCGCAAACGCGCACGCAAACACCGCGCCGCCTGCAACGCCCGCCGCTGGCATCATTTACACCTGCCCGATGCATCCGGAAATCCGCCGCGACCAGCCGGGCAACTGTCCGAAGTGCGGCATGACGCTGGAGCCGTTGATGCCCACGCTCGATGATGATGAAAATCCCGAGCTTGCCGATTTTCGGCGGCGATTTTGGTGGACACTGCCGCTGACCGTTGTTGCTGTCGTTCTCGCCATGGTTGGCCATCGGCTGAATTTATTTGAAGGCACACAACAAAGCTGGGTCGAGCTGGCGCTGACTACGCCGGTGATCGCGTGGGCGGGTTGGCCGTTCTTTGTTCGTGGTGCGCAATCGGTGCTGACCCGCAGCCCAAACATGTGGACGCTGATCGGTCTCGGCACGGGAGCGGCGTACCTCTACAGCATCATTGCCACCGTCGCGCCAAACGTATTCCCGGCGAACTTTGTGGCGATGGGTCGCGTACAGGTTTATTTCGAAGCGGCAGCGGCGATCATCTCGCTCACCCTGCTGGGGCAAATACTGGAGCTGAAGGCACGTTCGCAAACGTCGGCTGCGATCAAATCGCTGCTCGGCTTGTCACCAAAAACGGCGCGTCGCATCAAGCCCGACGGCGGTGAGGAAGACATTCCGCTCAACAATGTGCATCTGGGCGACCTGCTGCGGGTGCGGCCGGGCGAGCGCGTGCCGGTTGATGGCGTGGTGACAGACGGCAGCAGTGCGGTGGATGAATCGATGCTCACCGGCGAGCCGATGCCGGTGATGAAAAAAGCCGGCGAAAAATTAATTGGCGCGACCATGAACACCACCGGCAGCCTGGTCATGCGCGCGGAAAAAGTCGGTGCGGAAACGATGCTTGCGCAAATCGTGCAGATGGTGGTGCAGGCGCAGCGCTCAAAGGCACCGCTGCAGCGCGTGGCAGATACCGTCGCCGGTTATTTTGTGATGGTCGTGGTGGCCATCGCGCTCATGACGTTTTTTGTCTGGGGATTCGTAGGCCCCGAGCCGAGCTGGGTGTTCGGGCTCATCAATGCCGTCGCCGTACTCATCATCGCCTGCCCATGCGCGCTCGGGTTGGCGACGCCGATGTCGATCATGGTTGCGACCGGCAAGGCGGCCACCAGCGGCATCCTGTTTCGCGATGCAGCGGCAATAGAAAATTTTCGCCGCATCGACACGCTGATCGTCGACAAGACCGGCACCTTGACTGAAGGCAAGCCCACGTTCGAGCGCGTGATCGCCGCAGCCGGCTTCGACGAGACCGAGGTGCTGCGTCTTGCCGCGAGCCTGGATCAAGGCAGCGAACATCCGCTCGCACATGCGATCGTGGCGGCTGCGTTGACGCGCGGCATCGTGCTCGCGAAGGCCGAAGAATTCGAATCAGGTACCGGCATTGGCGTGCGCGGCAGTGTGGGTGGAAAAAAACTTGCGCTCGGTAATGCGGCGCTGATGGCAGACATGAAAATTGATTTGACCGCACTACTCAGCGATGCGGACGCGTTGCGACGTGAAGGTGCCAGCGTCATGTTCCTCGGCATTGATGGTGTACTGGCCGGTGCGCTCGCGGTGTCTGACCCGGTGAAAGCCAGCACGGCTGAGGCACTGCAGCAACTTAAGGCCGCCAACATTCGCGTGATCATGGCGACCGGCGACGGCATCACCACTGCGAAAGCAGTCGCCGCCAAACTGGGTATTGAAGAAGTTCACGGTGAGGTCAAGCCGCAGGACAAGCTCGAGCTCGTCGCAAAATTGCAAAGCGAAGGTGCCGTGGTCGCAATGGCCGGTGACGGCATCAACGACGCGCCCGCATTGGCCAAAGCCGATATCGGCATCGCCATGGGCACCGGCACCGACGTGGCGATGAACAGCGCGCAAGTGACGCTGGTCAAAGGTGACCTGCGCGGCATCGCGCGGGCGCGCGTGATTTCGGACGCGACCATTCGCAACATGCACCAGAACCTCGTCTTCGCGTTTGTCTACAACGCGCTCGGCGTGCCGCTGGCGGCGGGCGTGCTTTATCCCTTCACCGGATGGTTGCTGTCACCGATGATCGCGGCGCTGGCGATGAGTCTTTCTTCGGCATCGGTGGTTTTCAATGCGCTGCGGCTGAATCGGTTACGGTGAAAAAGTGATCAGCAGACTCTAGCGCTGGTGCGGGTTCCAGGCCATTTGTTGTCCAAAAGGCGCGCCAAATGGCGATCTATCGATCAGGAGAGTTCTTGTAACTGAAACATTTGTCAGCACTGCGATACCAATTCCAAATCATTACAACTGTAATTTACCGTCATTCCCGCGCAGGCGGGAATCCAAGTTGGCGCGATGAAAATTAGATTCCCGCCT
>JAYVXF010000166.1:0-5686 GCA_043793345.1 Betaproteobacteria bacterium
GATCAACGCGATGCGTGGTGAATTGGCGAAGGTGCGCGCATGATCGATGACAAAAATGCCTTAAGCTCTAGCACTGGCGCGGCTGCTGGCGGCATTGCCTCGGAAACGCCCGTCGATATTGGCTTCCAGGCCGATGCCCCTGCAGATGCCGGCCTCGTGGTTAAAAAACCGAAACTACGTGCGAAGCCGAAATTCAGCTTTCCCATTCCGCTCAAAGCCGTGCTGCTCGATCTCGATGGCACGTTGCTGGAAACTGTGGGTGACATCGCGACTGCGGCCAACATGATGCGTGCGTCATTTGGTTTCGCGCCACTGGATCCCGCCGTCATCAAGACCTATGTCGGTAAAGGCATTGCGAACCTTGTCGCCAAGACGCTAAAGGATGCAGTGGGTGAAGTGGGCCCGACGGCGCTGAACGTGGCGGTTGCAAATTTTGAGCGGCAGTACGAGAAATGTTTCGGCGATACCTCGATCCCTTTTCCCGGCGTGGTCGATGGGCTGGAAGCCTTGCGCGACAAGGGTTTCCGGCTGGGCTGTGTCACCAACAAGGCGGAAAAATTTACCCTGCCACTGCTCGAAAAAACCGGACTCAGCGGCTATTTCGAAATCATTCTTTCCGGCGACTCGCTGCCGGAAAAGAAACCGCATCCCCTGCCTTTGCAACATGCGGCAAAATTTTTTGAATGCAGCACTGCCGAGTTGTTGCTGATCGGTGATTCGGTGAACGACGCCGAAGCGGCGCGCGCGGCGGGTTGCCCGGTGTTTATCGTACCCTACGGCTACAACGAAGGTCAGGAGCTGCGCGGGCTCGACTGCGATGTGTTTATCGACGATATTCCTGCCGCGCTAAAATTTGTTAAGCTAGCGTCTCCGCAATAATTTTTTCAATTCAACATGACTTTCAGCAAACAGGTTTGGACGTGGCGATGGCATAACTGGCGCTAAGCAATTAGCCGCTGTCGTTTTTTTGCCGTCCACTCCAACCACTGCTGAAAAATCATGAACGAAACTCAATTCGCCGCACTCGCGGCCGAAGGCTACAACCGAATCCCCGTCACGCTTGAGACCTTTGCAGATCTCGATACGCCGCTATCGATTTATCTGAAGCTCGCCAACAAACCATTCTCGTATCTGCTCGAGTCCGTCATCGGCGGTGAGCGGTTTGGCCGCTACTCGATCATCGGTCTGCCGGCGCACGAATGGCTGCGGGTGAAGGGCAAAGAGTGCGCCATTGTCCGCGCCAGGACGGGCGGCCAAACTGAAACGCTGGAGCATGTTTTCGTCAGTGATCCGCTTCAGTTTGTCGAAAAATATCGCAAACGTTTCAACGCCGCGCCGATCGATGGCGCGCTGCGATTTGCGGGTGGCCTGGCGGGCTATTTCGGCTACGACACGGTGCGCTACATCGAGCCGAAACTCGAACTCGAAGAGCATGCGCTCAAAAAAGACCTGCTCGGCACGCCCGATATTTTGTTGATGCTCTCCGACGAGCTGGCCGTGGTGGATAACCTTTCCGGCAAGCTGCATTTGATCGTTTATGCTGATCCGGCCAAGCCGAATGCGTATGTCAATGCGCGGCGGCGATTGACCGAGCTGCGTTTGGGTTTGCGCCAGCACGCGCCGTTGCCGGTGTACGTGCCGGGTGCGGCTGCGCGAGATCCAAAATCTGAAATCGGTAAGCAAGCGTTTCTGAAGGCGGTCGCGAAATGCAAGCAATACATCGTCGATGGCGACATCATGCAGGTACAGATTTCACAGCGCATTTCGCAGTCGTTCGATGCGCCGCCGATCAACCTCTATCGCGCGCTGCGTTCCATCAATCCTTCGCCGTACATGTTTTATTTCGACATGGGAGATTTTCATATCGTCGGTGCCTCGCCGGAAATTCTGGTGCGTCAGGAAGGCAGCAAAGTGACGGTGCGACCGATTGCAGGCACCCGCAAACGTGGCGACACGCCCGAGCGCGATCTGGCGCTCGAAACTGAATTGAAAAATGATCCCAAAGAACTCGCCGAGCATTTGATGCTGATCGACCTGGGCCGCAACGACCTCGGCCGAATCGCGAAAACCGGCAGCGTGAAAGTGACCGAGCAAATGGTGGTCGAGCGTTACTCACATGTGATGCATCTGGTGTCGAACGTCGATGGTGAAATTCGCGACGACGTTGGCCCGATTGATTTACTCCGTGCGACTTTTCCCGCTGGCACCGTCACCGGCACGCCAAAGGTGCGCGCGATGGAAATCATCGACGAGCTGGAGCCGAGCAAGCGCGGTGTGTACGCGGGTGCCGCAGGCTATCTTGGCTTCAACGGCAATATGGATTTGGCGATTTCGATTCGTACCGGCGTGGTGAAAGACGGCACGCTGTATGTGCAAGCGGCCGCTGGCATCGTTGCTGATTCGGTAGCCGAGCTCGAATGGCAGGAAACTGAAAACAAGGCGCGTGCCTTGCTGCGCGCCGCCGAAATGGTTTCGCTCGGCATCGACACCAACGCATCGTGAGGAGAAAAAAATGCTGCTCATGATCGATAACTACGATAGCTTCACGTTCAATCTGGTTCAATACTTTGGCGAGCTTGGCGAAGAAGTATTGGTGAAACGCAACGATGAAATTACGCTTGCCGAAATTGAAAAACTTGCTCCCCAGCGAATCGTGATTTCACCCGGGCCGTGTTCGCCGACGGAGGCAGGCATTTCGGTATCGACCGTTGAAAAATTCGCCGGAAAAATCCCCATTCTCGGCGTGTGTCTCGGCCATCAAAGCGTTGGCCAGGCGTTCGGCGGCAGAGTGGTGCATGCGAAAACGCTGATGCATGGCAAAACGTCACAGATGACGCACACCGGCGCTGGCGTATTCGCTGACTTGCCGTCGCCGTACCGGATTACCCGCTATCACTCGCTCGTCATTGAGCGGGAATCGTGTCCCGCTTGCCTGGAAGTGACGGCGTGGACCGACGACGGCGAGATCATGGGTGTGCGGCACAAGACGCTGGCCGTCGAGGGCGTGCAGTTTCACCCTGAATCGATCATGACCGAACATGGCCATGCGTTATTGAAAAATTTTCTAAAGCTGAAGGTTTGAATATGTTTACAGCGCAAGAAGCCATTAACCGGCTTTCCGACAAACGCGAAATCTTCTTCGATGAAATGGTCGACTTGTTTCGCCAAGTCATGGATGGCAAGGTCACACCGGTGCAACTTTCCGCGATTCTCATGGGTCTGCATGTGAAGACCGAGACGGTGTCCGAGATTGCAGCTGCCGCGAAAGTGATGCGCGAATTCGCGACCAAAGTTGACGTGGGCGACTTGCCGAATTTAGTCGATACATGTGGTACGGGCGGCGACAAGGCGCATACGTTCAACATCTCCACGGCCGCTGCGTTTGTCGCCGCCGCTGCGGGCGCCAAAGTTGCCAAGCACGGCGGACGTTCAGTGTCGTCGCAATCCGGCAGCGCTGACGTGCTGGAAGCGTTGGGGGTGAATGTGAATCTCACCGCAGCGCAGGCGGCAGAGTCGATCAGGCAGGTTGGGTTGGGCTTCATGTTCGCGCCAATTTATCACCCCGCGATGAAGCACGCAGCGCCAATCAGAAAAGAATTGGGCATGCGCACGATTCTCAATATTCTCGGGCCGTTGACCAACCCGGCTAGCGCGCCGAATCAGGTGATGGGCGTGTTTCATAGCGACTTGGTGGGCATACAGGCGCGGGTGCTGAAAGAGCTCGGCTCCAAACATGTAATGGTGGTTCACGGTGAAGACGGGCTCGATGAAATTACGCTCGGCGGCTCCACGCTGGTGGCGGAGTTGAAACACGGGTTCGTTACCGAATACAAAATTGAGCCCAAACAATTCGGACTCGACATCGCGCCGATTGATGCCATCAAAGCAGCGGATAAAGACGCCTCGAAAAAGCTGGTGATGTCGGTGCTGGACAATCAGTCGGGACCTGCAAAAGATATTGTCATGCTCAACGCAGGGGCTGCGATATATGTTGCCGGTATTGCCAATGATTTATGGGGTGGTGTAACCAAGGCGCGAGAAATGATTGAAAACGGAAAAGCGCGGGCCAAGCTGGATGCGCTGGTGAAATTCACGTCCGCGTTATAGTTTTCGAATCCCGTTTTTCCAAAATACGCACTGTGGAAAAAAGTTAGGCATGTCCGATATTCTGCAAAAAATTCTTGCGACCAAGCGTCGTGAAGTCACGGACGCGAAGGCTAGACGACCGCTGGCGGAGGTTACAGCCGCCGCCCGCGAGATGCCGCCGACGCGCGATTTTGTCGGTGCCATTCGCGCCAAGCGCGCGGCGGGAAAGCCAGCCGTCATTGCTGAAATCAAAAAAGCCAGCCCCAGTGCAGGGGTTTTCAGGTCTGGTCTCGCGGGTGAAGGGTCTGCGTTTGAACCGGCCCGATTTGCGCGAAGTTATGAGGCATACGGCGCCGCCTGCCTGTCGGTGCTTACCGACCAAGAGTATTTTCAAGGATCGATTGAGGACTTGATCGCTGCGCGTGCTGCTTGTCACCTGCCGGTGCTTCGCAAAGACTTTATTGTCGACCCTTATCAAATCGTCGAGGCGCGGGCGATGGGAGCCGACGCAGTTCTGTTCATTATGGGCGCAGCGCCAATAGCGCAATTTATTGAATGGGAAAATCTTGCGCAATCGCTTGGCTTGGCGGTGCTCGCCGAGTCTCACCAAGAATCGGAGCTTCATCAAGCATTGATTCTTAAAACGCCGTTAATTGGCGTTAACAACCGCGATCTCACGCGATTTACGACGAATATTGAAACGACATTCTCTCTAATGAAGCTTGTGCCGACCGATAAAATATTGGTAACTGAAAGTGGTATTTCCGACGCCAGCATTGTGCGAAAAATGTCCAATGCCGGAGTGTGTGCTTACCTCGTTGGAGGGGCATTAATGGAGTCGGTCGAGCCCGGCGCAGCACTCGCGACGCTGTTCGCAAACACGCTCGTGTGACTGGGCGATGACGCTATAACCGGCATGATTCCTTTCTTTGCCCATGTTGCGCAAATGCAACATGGTGCCTAAAGTGTGCCGAATTTCACTATGTTCACTTGAGCAAGCGCGCTAAATTTGGCAATATGACGCCAGCTTCTCAAAAGATTTTGGCACAACGATTGTGGGGGAAGTTGTTACGCGGATGTTTGCCGACAAGGCGCAGCGCGCAATCGCATGTTCGGCCCCGACAAGTTTGTGTGTTGTGAAGAATTACAAAGCCTCAACTTAACCCTAAGGAGATTTTTGATGAATAAGAAATTGATCGCCCTCGCAGTCGCAGGCGTAACACTCGCCCCGGCGGCCATGGCGCAAACTGCTAATCCGGTCACGCTGTACGGCACGCTGAACGGAGACTTTGAATCCGTAAAAGCCACGGGCGCAACCGGTACCGGTGCCAACGCCGGTAACCGCAATCGCGTATCGACCAACTCGTCCAATATCGGCATTCGCGGCACGGAAGATCTGGGTGGTGGCCTGAAGGCCTTTTTCCAAATTGAGAGCTTGGCTCCGTTTGATGTAGGCGGTGGCACCTTCGCCAGTCGCAATAGCGCAATTGGTCTATCGGGCTCGGCTGGAACCGTTTTGTTGGGTAACTGGGATACACCTTACAAGAGTAGTACGGGCGATGCCGACGCGGTCTACAACACGGGTTTCGCTAACGTCGTC
>JAYVXF010000167.1:0-17269 GCA_043793345.1 Betaproteobacteria bacterium
TGCAACGCTACGCATTCTGGAAGCAGAGGCCGTGGTGCAGACCGAAGCGGTGCGCGCGGCACGCGAATCGGTGACGCTCACGATCAACCAATACAAGGCTGGCACGATTAGCTACCTGAGCGTGGTCACGGTGCAGACGGCGCTATTGTCGAATGAGCGCACGTCGGTCGGGCTGCTGGGCCGCCGACTGAGCGCGACGGTGGGGTTGATCAGGGCGCTTGGCGGTGGGTGGAACGCGGCCGATCTGGCAGCGAAATAGCGCTGTCATTCATCGCGCTGTCAGTTCGGGCAGGGCGAGAAATCTGCTTTTATCTTGTATCGTAAAAAGCAGATTTCTCACCCGATAAAGCCGGGTTCGAAATGACAAGAATGAGCAACGGCGCGGCTCCCATGGCATAAATGCTCCGAAAACCGCGCCAACGCTAGTCCTTCCAGTTCCACCACTTGAGTTTTTCTGTATCGTGGCGGCTGTTGGAAGCGTAATAAACCGCGCAACGAAACACATACAGCAGACAGCGATCCATCACCACACCCTGATCGCGATTCACACGCTCAAACAACTTCTGCGGATCCGCATTTTTCAACTGTGCAACACGCGTGATGCCGATGCGGTGCAAATCATTCGCGATGGATGGACCGACACCGGGAATCACCTGCAATTCTGGAATCACCCGATTGGATTTTTTAACGGGCATCGTCAATGTTGAAATGCCGGTTTTGAATGAGGCCCACCACATTGCCGAACGGATCGACAACTGTCGAGACTAAAATACCTTCGCCGACATCGCGGATCGCACTTTTTGGTTTCGCACCGAGCGTAATCACGCGTGCATGTTCAGTGCGAATGTCATCGACGCCCCAGTAAGTGGTCGGACCATCGCTCGCGTCATCGTCGCCCGGCGGCAGCAGGCCAAGCTCGTATCCGCCGACATTGAAGCCAACGTAAAACGGTTGATTGAAATACGGCGCATGGCCGACAACGCTGGTGTACCACGCTGTTGCTTTGGCGAGATCAGTCGTCGGATAAATGATGGTGCGCAAGCCTTGAAACATGTATGACTCCCTAGCGATTGAAGATGGATAGCGTGTAATTTGTCAACGTCAAACCGAGCTGTCCATCTTCGGACACCTCATTGTTGAAGCTGAAATTATCGATTGCGTAGTCAGCGATGTCGGGTGAAAGAGTTGGGTCAAGCGTGCGCGCCTTCGCCAGGACAAAAGCGATGTCCTGTCGGCGTAAGCGGAAGGCAAATAGCGTCTGCGTCGGCGGACAGGCGCCGGTATTGTTCGCGGTGTTGCACCAAAAGGCATTGCCGGAAAGCCTTACGCCGAATCCGGGATTGTCGCGAAATGTCGTCGAGACGATGGCATTGCCGACGCCAAAGTCCTTGCCGAAAAAATCGCCTTCCGGGGTGGTCGGTAACGGGGTGACTGCCGCCGCACCGATGGTGATATAAAAATTGCGGCGGCTTTTGGTGTCGATCAGTTCAATGACAGGATGGCTTTGTGCGTATCCCTGCTCGTTGGTGCGCTGCATTATTTTTATCAGCAGGCCAAAGGATAGTTCGATATCGCGATTTACATTATCTTTCCACGGCATGATGCGGCGATCCATTTCGCCCGGCCCCGGTGGCGTGGTCGTGAACTGGTAAATCGGATTGACGCTGGTTGCCGGTATCGACGTTGTGCGGTCAATACTGTTGACGTAGATGCCAATTTCTGAAGAGTTCACTTTTGTTTGCGCGAATGAACGGGCATCTATTTCATAAGCGCTGCTTGCGGTTTGTGCGGTATGCACGTCACCGTTTGTTCCGGTGCGGCGGACAAAAGGAATGACGGTCGGATCGGTTTGTGTTTGCTGATTCAGCGGAATGATTCGCGGCATTTCCGGTTGCTGATTAATGCCGACACAACCACCAAGGCCGGTTATCTCATCCTCGCAAAGTGCGCTGCGAACAACACGGGCAGGTATCAGCGTGAAGCTGGCGGTAGGCGATTCGACAATCGGCGGGGGAGGCTTGTCGCTGGCCGTCGAGCCACCGCCGCCGCCGCATGCCGAAATGATGAGCGCCACCGCAAGGTTGCCCGCAGCTACCAAAAATTGTTTGGCGAAATTGCTCATCGGAGCCTCATTTCACTTCCCGTATTTTTTCCAGTCTGGATGCGCGACCCGCAGTTCGCGTTGCTGCTCGATCAGCACCTGATAAAACGTCAGGCGCGACGCTTGAATTTTTCCCTGCTCACCGGCTGCGATGACTTTGCAACCCGGCTCATCGAGATGCGCGCAATCGTTGAATTTGCAAGTGCCGATGTAGAGGCGAAAATCCGGCATCGCGTAGGCAATATCTTCATCCGACAAATGCATCAGGCCGAACGACTGCAAACCCGGCGAATCGATGATGGTGGATTTTTCATCAAGCCGGTACATGCGCGTGTAGGTCGTGGTGTGTTTGCCGGAATCGAGCGCTTCGGAAAATTCCGCTTCCTTGGCCACGTCTCGCATCACCAGATTATTCACGGTGCGCGATTTGCCCATGCCCGATTGCCCGACCAGCAGCGTGGTCTTGCCATCGAGATAAGGCCTGAGCGGCTCGACATCGAATTTTGCCGACATCGGCATCACGCGATAGCCAATCGCGTCAAAATGCGCCAGACTTTTTCGCGCCTCTTCAAACTCCGGCAAATCTTTTTTGTTCAGCATGATGAACGGCTTGATCTGCGCAGCCTCGCAGGCCACCAGACACAGATTCAAAAACATTTCAGAAAAACTGGGCCGCGGCGCGACGATGATGACGGCCTGATCGATGTTGGCGGCCAACGTTTTTTCGCGCCACGCATCTTTGCGAAACAGCACGTTGCGCCGCTCATGGATTTCATCGATGCGCGCATGGCCCGGGCTGGACATGCTGACTTCAACCTGGTCGCCACACGCAACATCCTGCTTTTTGCCTTTGCGGGTACACGCAAGCTGGGTGCCGTCGGCAAGTTCCGCCAAATATTCCCGACCGAAATCGCAGGTGACCAGCGCGCGCATCAGGGGCTTAGCAGCGCGTCAAGCTTGGCCGCGCAGATGAAATCATTGACGGTAATGCCGCCCGCATCGTGGGTCGAATACGCCACCACGCATTTGTTGTAATGCACACTCATGTCGGGATGATGATCCTCATGATGCGAAATCCATGCGGACGCATTCACAAACGCAATCGTTTGGTAATAATTTTTGAATGGAAATGTTTTTTTGATCTCATGTCCGACGCGCTCCCAGCCTTTTAGTGCGCCGAGATGCGTTTCAATAGCAGCGTCCGAAAGTGCTGCAGCTTGGCCACCGGCGGCGCAATGCATTTCTAAGAGTGTGGTCATGTTTGCATCGCTTTCAAATGCGCAATCCGGATTGCTGCTGGCGGATGTGAATCGTACACCGCGGAATGCAGCGGGTCCGGGGTGAGCGTGGAAGCATTATCCCGATAGAGCTTCACCAGTGCCGTGATGAGGTCACTTGCCTCGGTTTGCTCGGCCGCATACGCATCGGCTTCAAATTCGTGTTTGCGTGAAATCAAGCTGCCCAATGGTGTCAGCCAGAACGTGAACACCGGCAGCACCATGAAAAATAGTGCCAGTGATATAGCCACATGCGGCGTCACATGCGACACCGCGCCGCCAAGCGGAAAGCCTAATCCTTCGTAGAACCACGGCTTGTCGATCACCCAGCCCATCAAGGCAAGAATGACGAACGCGAGCACAAACTGGCCGACGATCATTTTAGTTATGTGTTTGCGCTTGAAATGTCCCAGCTCATGTGCCAATACCGCCTCGATTTCGGGTGGCGACAGACGGGAAATCAGCGTGTCAAAAAACACAATGCGCTTGGTTTTACCAAGCCCGGTGAAATACGCGTTACCGTGGCTGGAGCGCTTCGAGCCATCCATCACGAACAGCCCGCTCGAGGTAAATCCACAGCGCGCCAGCAAGCTCTCGATGCGCGCTTTGAGCGACACATCTGCCAACGGCGAAAATTTATTGAACAGCGGCGCGATAAAGGCCGGATAGATCAAGATCATTGCGAGACCTACCGCCAACCACACCAGCCAAACATAAAGCCACCACAGCGCGCCCATTTTTTCCATCAACCAAAATGTCACCAGCAACAGTGGCACACCGATCGCGGCAGCCAACGCCAAACCCTTGATGGCGTCGATGAGGTAAAGCTGCCAGGTTAATTTGTTAAAGCCGAATTTTTCCTCGATCACAAAGGTGCGATACAAATCGAATGGCGTAGAAATGATTGAGGAGACAATCAACAGCCCCGCGAAAATGGCGAGACCCAGCAAATACGGCCCGCTGAACCACGAGGACGCGAGATGGTGAATCAGCCACATGCCGCCACCCAGCGTGATTGCCAGCAACAGCGCCACATCAAAAACGCTTTCAATCAAACCGAGCCGGTTTTTTGCGATCGTGTAATCGGCCGCTTTTTGATGGGCTTCCAGCGTGATCGACTCGGTGAATTCGACAGGTACAGCGGCGCGATGCGCGCGCACATGCGCAATGTGGCGCAAGGTGAGCAGGCTTGCGAAGGCGAAGCCAAGAGCGACGAATAACAAAAATATTAGCGTGAATACAGGTGCGGTCATTGAAGGTGCCAGTCGTGAATCATGAGAAAATAAAGTATCACGCTATTTTACGGCGCATTTGATGCACATTCGACACTCAACAGAGACCCGCCATGCCGCAAGACCAAAACAACCTTATCTGGATCGATATGGAAATGACCGGCCTCGTGCCGGAGACTGATCACATCATCGAAGTCGCCATCGTCGTCACCGACGGCAATCTCAACACCATCGCCGAAAGCCCGGTGCTGGTGCTGCATCAACCAGACGCCGTCCTCGACGCAATGGATGCGTGGAACAAATCCACCCACAAAAAATCCGGACTCATCGACAAAGTGAAAGGGTCAACGCTTACGAATATCGAGGTTGAAAATCAGATGGTCGAATTTTTAAAGCTGCACGCACCCGCCAGCACCTCCCCCATGTGCGGCAACTCGATCTGCCAGGACCGCCGCTTCATGGCGCGCGGCATGCCCAAGCTGGAAGCGTATTTTCATTACCGCAACCTAGATGTCTCCACGCTGAAAGAATTGGCCAAACGGTGGAAGCCCGCGATCATGTCGGGCATGAAAAAGCACGGCAAGCATGAAGCGCTGGCGGATATTTACGAGAGCATTGAGGAGCTGAAGTATTATCGGCAGCATTTTTTGCAGGTTCCATGAATTTAAATCCTTGAGTGCTACATTACTGTTATCCCCCACTACTTGAACGCCACCGTATTGCTTAGGTTTTTTAGAGCCATCACAGTATGAAATATAAGAAAACTCTCTCAGACTTGGAGAAGGTTGCCATCAAATGGTGGCCAAAGGACTTGGAAGCGGAGGTTGCAAAGAGCAGCGTAGTTCCTAAACTCTTGCAAACGCAAGAGCAGTTCATCGCCATTTTGAAGTTATCAGGGAAATCGCCTGAGCAAATTTTTGATGTGATTGAGGCGGGTGATTTGCCAGCCAATCTGTTTCTTAAGCACCTTGTAGTGTTGTCTGACTACGGTGGAGAGCTCATAAAGCGTCTTGGAAAAGAATTCACGAAAGTCTTTCCGGTTGACGCTAAGAACAAAGATCGAAACATCCAATTTCTGTTTGCTGGCAAGCTTACCCGATACACCTTCAAGGCATTGCCGGTAACGGGCCTTAGCAATGCCAAGTTGAAGATTGACGGTGCTGCAATCGTAAAGCCAACGCCGCTTGATGATCTCGCCAAAGACCTGATCATGATCTTGCTCTATGGAGGCGCGTCAACAGCGAGCGATATGGCCTCGTTGGAGAAATGCGACCTCGGCGGGTTGATTGGCAAACCCGATGAAATTGACCGTTACGTTCGGCAAAAATACATTCAGGTAAGTCGAATCACGACAGGCGCGAGTGCCAACAGCCTCGGCCAGATTGCGCAAATTTTTGTTTCGACGTATCTCCAGAGAAAACTGGATGCCTCGTACCAAGTGCAAAGCAACGGCAAGGTCAAACTTAAGAGCTATGACAAAAGCGGCGGAATGCCGTTCGACGTTGTTGTGAAACGCGGCGGTTTTGTCGTGGGTGTGGAGGTCAGTTTTCAAGTTACGTCTAATAGCGTGATCGAACGCAAAGCCGCACTCGCAGAAGATCGACTGAAACAGATGAAGCGCGAGGGGCATTTCATCGCTTATGTGTTGGACGGTGCAGGAAACTTCAGCCGAAGCGCTGCGTTGACGACGTTATGTAATTCCAGCGATTGCACCGTGGCTTATTCTGAGCATGAGCTAGATACGCTCGTTGATTTTATTCAGGGGAAGCTAGATGATTCGCTTCGTTGATTTGTTTGCGGGCATCGGCGGAATGCGGCTCGGATTTGAGCAATGCATGAGCGAGATGGGAATCGCCAGTGACTGCGTCCTCTCCTCTGAAATCGATGCGCACGCGCAGGAAACATACCGAATCAATTTCGGCGAAGAACCGCAAGGTGACATCTACAAGATAAAGGAGTATCCGGCGTTTGATTTTTTGCTTGCCGGCTTTCCGTGTCAGCCATTCTCATACGCAGGCAAACAAAAAGGTTTCGGTGATACCCGGGGCACGCTTTTTTTTGAGGTGGAGAGGCTACTCGCTGCACATCAGCCGCGCGGTTTTTTGCTCGAGAACGTGCGGGGATTGACCACGCATGATGGCGGTCGCACGCTCAGAACGATTGTTGAAAAACTGGAAGGTCTGGGCTATGGCGTGCATTGCCTACTGCTAAACAGCTCCGATTTCAACGTTCCGCAAAATCGGGTGCGCATCTACATTGTCGGCATTAGGGGCGATCTGCCGCAAATGACGTTGCAATCAAACCGTGGGGCTACCGATTCTCATCAATACAAACGCAGCCGATCCACCGGTGATTTTTTCGCCGATGTTGGCGCACTTACTGTGGGCGATATTTTGGAGGCAAGCCCAGCGGCGTCTTATGATTGCAGCCCGCTCTTTCAGCAGCGAATGCAGGCCGTTTTGAAGCAGAAGAAATTGCCGGTTGCTGGTGTCAGGCTGATTGATTTTCGCAATGGAAACTCGATTCATTCATGGGAGCTTGGCATCAAGGGCGACTGTTCCGCAGATGAGGTCGCGTTCATGAACGCCTTGATTGCAAACCGCCGTAAACAGACTTTTGGTTCACATCAGGACGGCAAGAGTTTGAATCGCGACCAGATCGAGAGTTTTTTTCGTCATCCGAAGCTGACCAGCATTATCAATTCTCTGGTGACAAAAAAATATTTGAGAGAACGGGACGGGCTGTACAACCCCGTCTCCGGCAATATGTCATTCGAGGTTTTCAAATTCCTCGATCCCGAGAGCATCTCCATCACACTAGTCACGAGCGACGCGCACAAACTAGGTGTCGCGCATCGCGGGCGCATGCGTCACATCACACCGCGCGAATGCGCGCGCATACAGGGTTATCCAGACTCTTATCAGCACCATCCCAACGATTTACATGCGTATCGCCAATTTGGGAATTCAGTTTCAGTGCCAGTTATTAAAGCGGTGATCACCGACTTGTTCGCTAATAACCCAGCTTTGCACCCAACCGCCGCGAGCGTCAAGGCAAAGCCTCGGCAACGACAAACGACTACGCAAGATAATAGCCAAATTGCCACAAGCGGGTGATTCTTGGTGGCGTCAAATAATTTTGAAACACCAGCACTAGTGCGCCTTGCAGACCAAAACCCCCTGAAACACCGCTCCAATCCTAGACTTCCATCAGTTTATGCAGGCTAATCCAGCCACCCCTTACTCTTAAAATAAACAAACGGCACCACCACCGACACCAGCATCAGCGCCAACGCAAACGGGTAGCCGTAGTCCCACGCCAACTCGGGAAACCAGCCCTTGAAGTTCATCCCGTAAATACTCGCGATCAAGGTCGGTGGCAATAGCGCGACCGACGCCACTGAAAATATTTTGATGATTTTGTTCTGGTTGATGTTGATGAAACCAACTGTCGCGTCCATGAGGAAGTTGATTTTGTCGAAGGCGAATGCGGTGTGGCCGTCGAGGGAATCGATGTCCCTCATGATCTGGCGCGCGTCTTCCATTTGATCGCCTTCGAGAAGTTTTTGCCGCATCAAAAATGAAACTGCGCGGCGCGTATCCATGACGTTTCGGCGAATGCGGCCATTCAGGTCTTCTTCCTTGGCGATGCGCGCGAGCACGGTGGCGGCCTCGGCGTCGGTCATTCTTTGCGTGAGCACCGATGCGCTGATTTTTTCGAGTTGCGCGTAGACGCTCTCCAGCGCATCGGCCGAATACTCGGCGTCGGTTGCGTACAGGTCAAGCAACACTTCGCGCGCGTCCTCGATGTAGCCGGGTCGGGTGCGGGCGCGCATGCGCACCAGGCGAAACACCGGCAGGTCGTCCAGATGCAGCGAGAGCAGGGTGTTATTTTTGAGAATGAAGGCGACCGGCACGTTGCGCGAATCGTCTTCATTCAACTCCAGCAGGAAGTCCGATCGCAGATGCAGCTCGCCCGACTCGCCTTCAAAGAATCGCGCGCTGGCTTCGAGATCCTGCATGTTTTCAGGAGACGGCAATTCAAAATCGTACAGCGACTTCACCCAGCCGCGTTCAATCTCGCTGGGCGCAACCATGTCGATCCAGATCGGTTCGGAATTTTTCAGGTCATCGAGCGAGTCGACTTGAAGTTGGTTGAGGCGGCGATTGTTAAGTACAAATACGTTGAGCATGATTGGATTCCGCTAGGGTTGCGGGATTGTAGCAAGGGTCGGCGGGATCGCGAAGCGAAAGGCACGCAAGTATCACGGTCATTTCGATTGACGCGGGCAATCTGCTGTTCGCGTTGCATGGTGACGCCGCAGATTTCTCAGCCGATGAGGCTGGGTTCGACATGACAGAAATAATGATGGTGTCATTATTTCTGCGCTTAAGCCCCGATCCTCGGAAAATTCGCCCTGATGCTGGATATTAAGCAACGCCGTTTTGCGGTCTAGCGTAAGTTGGGTGACGTTACGGTTGTCCCAAAAAGAAATAAAAATTTGCACTGCGCTGAGGCGCTTTACCGTAGCCGAGAAACAGCGGTCCCAACAAGGTATCAAAGCCCACGAATGCGCCATACGAGCTTTTGATTTTGCCGTCGGAAAGAAAGGCAACATTTCCCGCTGCACGTCCCAGCTCGGTCGATATGCCCGCATAGATGTGTTTGCCAAACGGGCTTTGCAGATTGCTCATTTGTTGGTAGTAAGACAGTCGCCCGAATGAAACGGTCTCACCGATCAGCTCGCCGGGCCGGTATCCCGAAAGTCTCAGGAAACCGCCCAGCGAAAACTGGTCAAAAATTGGCGCAGTGCCGCCGACGATGCGCCCGTAGCGTCCGGCGACTGCAATGGTGTGACGGCCAAATGAAATGTGGTCTTGGTAGTTGAATTCTGATTTTCGGTATTCGTCCGTGGCGCCGACCGATTTCAGGCTCGCGTAATACTCGAGGCTCGCGGTGCGACCCTCACGGGGAAAGCTGGCGTCGTCGAGGCTGTCGTAAACCGAGCGGAATCGGACGCCCCCTTCGCGCGATTTGAAATCGGGCAGCAGCGCGCCGATGTTCACGGCACCATCGACGTTGCCGCGCACAAGCCCCAGTCGCGCAATCGCATCGCGCCCCAGATCGACGCCGAAATCTAGGTTAACGATCTTGCTCGTTATCTGGTATTGCCCTGCGCGCCTGCCGTCGAGATAAAGATCGATGAGACGGCGCGAGAATTCTCCACCGGCGATGATGCTAAGTGAGTTGGCAATGCCGGTGCCACCAAAGGGTTGCTGGAATTGCGACGCGAAGCGGCGGTCACGACCCACCTGCAGGTCGTGCCGCCACTCGGCACCGGCAGAATTGAATTGCGTTTGTTGGTAGCGCACCAGCAAATCGAAACGTCCTTCGCCCGCCGTATCGGCCGCCATCGAGAGGCCAAAGCGCAGGTAGTTTGGCCCCCAGGGTTTTTCAAACGCATTCACTGCAAGGATATTGCGGTTGCCCTCGGTCGTGAGGCCGTAATTGACGCGTTCAAAATAGCCGCTGCCGTAGACGCGGCTGATGCCGATGTTGAGTTTTTTGAAATCGACCGGGTCACCCGGCTGCACGCCGAGCGTGCGTTTTAATTCCTGCTCATTCGCGCGCTGTAATCCAACGACGCGAATTTCGTCGATCTTGTCACTCGCCGTAAACGGGATCGCGGCGCGCGCAGTTTGCATGCGGCGGCGTTCAGCGAATATTGCCGGTGGCACCGCCAGCTTTTGCAGCAGCGGCGCTTGCTCGCGGGTCGATGCAGCGCCGAGCGTGATCGCATCCGCCACCAAACTGAAATCGGTCGAGCCGATGGTGTCGAGCGCAGGAGAAATCAGCAAGTCGCCCGACGTTAACGAGTCGAGCGATTGCCGCACGTTTTGCTCGGTGAGAATGTTGATCATCTGCAATGACACGCCGACGATCGACAAAATATCATTGCGTTTCAATAGTGGCGAAGAGATATTCACCGCAATCACAATATCCGCGCCCATCGCCCGCACTACATCGACCGGCAGGTTGCGGGTGAGACCACCGTCGAGATAAATTTTGTCACCAATCGGGTAGGGCGCAATCGCGCCGGGCACCGACATCGACGCGCGCATCGCGTCCGGCAAACGACCACGCGCGAACACCACCATGCGCCCCGTTTCTGCATCAGTCGCGACCGCACGAAACGGGATCGGCAGGCGATCAAAATCGAGCGTGCCCGGCGCGCTGCGCGTAATCAGGCTAAACAGCGTATCGAGCTTTTGCCCTGAAATCGCGCCGGCCGGCAAGCGCACGCTGCCGTCTTTGATGCCGAGCTCAAGCTTTAAAAGGCGCGTCTCGTCTTCTTCTTTGCGCTGAAAGCTGCGGTCACCGCGCGGGCTCGTGTCAGTGAAGATGTCGTCCCAATCGGCGGACTCGAGGCGGCGCTCAAGCTCGGTGATCGAGGTTCCCGATGCGTAGGCCGCACCGACCAGCGCACCCATGCTGGTGCCGGCGATGTAGTCGATGGGAATGTTCAATTCTTCGAGCACCTTGATCACGCCGACATGCGCCGCGCCGCGCGCGCCACCACCGGAAAGCGCCAGCCCGATTTTGGGACGCGATTTGGAGACAGGTGTCGCGTCGATAGGCACGACCTGCGCAAACGCCGACGAGACGAATAACAGCCAGGCCAGAATGAACGACGAGGTGCAAATTGCGCGAGTGGAAATCATGCACCATTGTATCGCGGCAAATCTGCCGGTTTGCGCGTAGCCCGTATGCAGCGCAGCGTAATGCGGGAACGGTTGCGAGATCACGGCTGCCCCGCATTACGCTGCGCTGCATGCGGGCTACGACCGCCGCCGCATAAATGCACGCAGAACGCCATTTGGCGCGCTTCTTGCGGCACAAATGGCAGAAACGCCGCGCCAGTGCTAGTGTTTGACGTTGCTATATCGTTGCCGCAGCAGGCTTGACCCGAAACCACGCCGCGTACAAAGCCGGCAAAAACAACAGCGTCAGCAACGTGCCGACAAATAATCCGCCCATGATCGCCACTGCCATCGGCCCGAAGAAATCCGAACGCGTGAGCGGAATCATCGCGAGGATCGCTGCGAGTGCGGTGAGCGCAATCGGTCGCAGCCGCCGCACGGTCGCGTCAATCACGGCGCTGAAAGGATCGTGCCCAGCCGCAATATCTTTCTCGATCTGGTCGATCAAAATCACCGAGTTGCGCATGATCATGCCGAACAGCGCGATGGTGCCTAACGTGGCAACGAAGCCGAAAGGTTTATTAAAAATAATCAGGAAAGGAGCCACACCGATGAGGCCAAGCGGTGCCGTGAGCAGCACGAGAATCACCCGCTGAAAACTCATCAATTGGATCATCAGCGCGGTAACGACCACGAACAGAAATAGTGGCACACCGACCGCGATCGATGCTCCCGCTTTAGCGCTTTCCTCGACCGCGCCCGCCACGTCGAGGCGATAGCCCGGTTCAAGTTTGGCTTTGATCGGCGCTAGTAGCGGCTCGATTTGTCCCGTCACAGTGGCAGGCTGCACCGAGGAATCATAAATGTCAGCGCGCACGATGATGGTTGGCAAACGGTCGCGTCGCCAGATCACGCCGTCTTCGAATTCATAGCGTACCGTCGCGATCTGCGTGAGCGGCACCGCGCGGCCTGAACGCGTCGGCACATTCAGGCTCTCCAGCAGATGCAGCTTCGCGCGCTCATCAGCGGCACCACGTATCAGCACTTCGATCTGCTTGTCACGTTCACGGAAAAATGTTGCCTGCGTGCCATTGAGCGAGCTATTCAAAAACGCGGCGACTTCTTGCGACGAAGTGCCCAGCAGGCGCGCTTTTTCCTGATCGACATCGAGCTTGATGACCTTGGAGCGCTCGTCCCAGTCGAATTGCACGTTCACCAGATCTTTGTTGGCGCGCATCACGGCCGCCACCTCGCCTGCCAGCGCGCGGATGGTGGGAATGTCATCGCCCGACACGCGGAACTGCACCGGGAAGCCGACCGGTGGGCCGTTTTCCAGGCGCTGTACCCGCGTACGCGCGGCCGGAAAGCTCGCGTCAAACATATTGATGAGCTTTACGCGCAATTCTTCGCGCGCCTTCACGCTGTTTGATGTGATGACAAACTGCGCGAAACTTGGCGTCGGCAATTGTTGATCGAGCGGAAAATAAAAACGTGGCGTGCCGGCGCCAATGTAGCTCACATAGTTGGAATAAAGATCCTTCTGTGTCTCCAGAAAAGCCTCAAGCACTTTCACCTGTTCGTCGGTCGCCTGAAATGACGATCCCTCCGGCAGCTTGATGTCGACCATCAGCTCCACCCGCGTCGAGGACGGAAAAAATTGTTGCTGCACAAACTTGAAGGCAAATAATGAAACGGCGAACAGCAGCAGCGTCGCGATCAATACGGTCTTCCGGTGCGTGACACACCACGCGACTCTGGTGCGAAAGCGCCGATAAAAAGGCTTGTCGTACACATCGTGATCGCCATGCGCGGCAGGTGCGCCGGTGCTGGCAACGTCTGCGGGCGCAATCCGCAACGCGAGGCGTTTGCCGGCGAGGGGAATGCGTGCCACCCATGCCGCGATGCGGCGAATTCGCGGTGTGATGACCGGGCGGCCATCCTTGTAGTCTGGTAGAAATTTGAAGCCAAAATACGGAATGAAAATGACCGCCGCGAACCAGGAAATAATCAGCGCGAGAGATGTCACCTGAAAGATCGAACGGGTATATTCGCCGGTGCCCGATTTCGCGGTGGCGATGGGCAGAAAGCCGGCCGCCGTGATGATGGTGCCGGTCAACATCGGAAACGCGGTCGAGGTGTAGGCGAAACTCGCCGCCTTCATCCGATCCCAGCCCTGCTCCATTTTGATCGCCATCATTTCAACCGCGATGATGGCGTCATCAACCAACAGCCCCAGCGAAAGAATCAGAGCGCCCAATGAAATCTTGTGCAGCCCGACATCCAATAGCGACATGAATAAAAATGTCGCCGCCAGCACCAGTGGGATGGCCAGCGCGACGACAAAACCGGTGCGCATGCCAAGAGTGAAAAAAGTCACCGTCAGAACGATTACCACCGCTTCGGCCAGAGAGCGTACAAATTCGCGCACGCTCGCACTCACCGCGCGCGGCTGATCGTTGACGCGATGCAATTCTAGGCCGACCGGGAGCGTTGCTTCGAGCTTGGTGAGCGCCGTGCTCAAATGCTTGCCCAACTCTACAATGTCGCCGTTGGCGCGCATCGACACGCCGATGCCGAGAGCAGCCATGCCACGGTAACGCATACGGGAAAACGGCGGATCGGCATAGCCGCGGGTGACGGTGGCGATATCGCCGATCTTGAAGTTGCGGCCATTGGCGCGCAGGGTGAAATTTTGAATTGCGTCGATGGATTCAAATGCGCCATTGGCACGAACGTAGATTTTATCGGTGGCGGTCTCGACTGCGCCGCCCGGCGTCACCGCGTTTTGCGCCTGCATGGCGGCGATGATGGCACTGCCGTCGACGCCCAGCGTCGCAAGTTTTACGTTTGAAATCTCGATGAAGATTTTTTCTTCCTGGTCACCGAAGATCTCCACTTTCGCCACGTCTTTGATCCGCACCAACTCCCGGCGGATGCGATCAGCGTAGATTTTTTTGTCCGCGTAACTGTAGCCTTCACCCGTTAGCGCAAAAATATTGCCGAAGGTATCGCCGAATTCATCGTTGAAAAACGGCCCCTGGCTCCCTGGCGGTAGCGTTTGACGTATATCGCCGATGCGTTTACGTGCCTGATACTGGAGCCCCGGCACGTCGGCGGCAGCGACAGCATCGTCGATGACGAAAAACACCAGACTCTCGCCGGGGCGGGAATAGCTTCGGATATAAAAACTCGGCAATTCCTCAAGGCGTTTTTCTATTTTGTCGGTGATCTGCTGCTCAACCTCGCGTGCGGTCGCACCGGGCCAGATGGTACGCACCGTCATGATCTTGAAGGTGAAAGGCGGGTCTTCCGATTGACCTAATTTGCCGTAAGAAAGAATGCCGATAATGCCAAACAGGATGACCATGAACAACACCAGCGGCTGGTGTTTTAATGCCCATTCTGAAAGATTAAAGTTTGTCATTGTTTTATTGGTTGGCAAAGAGAGTTGCAGTGTCACGGGTCACTCGTTCCGCATCACACGTTCACAGCCAAAGGGTGAATCAGTGGCAATATTTCAGCGGCCAAACAATCGCTGGATATTGGCAAGCGTTGATTTCTTCTCCGGCGCAGGTGCGGCGGCTGATGCCTCCGCAACCTTGCCGTCGCCGGTCACGGTGGCGTCGATGACGGGCTTCACAACTTCACCTTCGCGAAGTTTATGCACGCCGGCAGCGACAATGATGTCGCCCGGTTTGACGCTGCCGTTTATCGCCTTGATGACAGCTGAGGTCTCGCGGTATTGCATCACCGACACTGCTTTCAACGCTACTTTTCCATCGGCCCCAATCTGCCATACGCCGGTGGTTTTGTCCCGAACGTAGAGCGCTGACAGTGGCACGGCAAGTGTGTTGGCCTCACTGGCACCGACAAATACGGCGAATGCCGACATGCCAAGTTGAACAGCGTCATCCACCTCCAGCAAGCTCACACGAACTGCATAGGTGCGCGTAGCGGGATCAGCCGCGCCGCCAATTTCGCGAACCTTCGCCGGGTAATATTTTCCCGGCTGTGACCAGAGGCCGACGCGAATTTCGCGCGGCGCGGAGTCACGGCCTTTGAATTCACCGAGCTTTGATTCGGGCACGCCAATCAATAATTCTTTTTCCTGTGGATTGGCGATTTTCATCACCGCCTGACCAGCCGCGACCACTTGTCCGGCCTCCGCCATGACTTGCGTGACGACGCCGCTGGTCTCGGCGGTGAGCGTCGCGTAGCCCGCCTGATTGATCGACACGCTCGATTGCGCGCGCGCGGCATCGAGACGGGCGTTGGCCGCGTTGGCAACATTCACTTTCTGGTCGAGCGCTGATTTGCTCACAAAACCCTTGTTGAATAAATCCTGAAAACGTTTCAACTCGGCATCGGCGAATTCAGCCTCAGTTCGTTGTGCGGCGACCTGCGCTTTGCTCGCATCGGCATTGAGCCGTACATCTTGCGGATCGATGCGCGCGAGGGCCTGGCCTTTTTTTACCAACGCACCCGCGTCGACCAGGCGCTGGGTGATTTTGCCGCCGACACGAAACGCATGATCTGCTTCAATGCGGGCGCGAATGTCGCCGGCATAAACGTCGTTTTCAATACCCGAGGTGGCCGGTATCTTGTAGGCCAATGCCGGGCGCACCTGCACTTGCGTGGCTTCCTGTTTGGTACAGCCGTTCAACCCTGCTGTCAGCACGATGGCGAGGATCAACGTCGTCTTCAGGTATCGGCATAAAATGGAGTGCGGATTGTTTTTGACGGATAAATTCATACATTTTATTTGCACGCGAGGCACAAAAATATAACTGACCGACGGGTAAGTTACGCGCAAACCCAACAACTGTCAACTTGCCGGAAACGAAGTTTGCGGCCAGTCTTCGGGGTGTGCATACTTCACTTAGGTTTACGAACATTCCGCAATTTTTTTGGAGACCACCATGCAGCAAGCAAATATGATTTATCGGCGCAGCGAGCAGAACGGGCAAGCTGACGACGTTGATTGCGCGCGCCGTGAAGCGCTCATCGATGTTGTCCGTTTCGCGCTGCTGTCGGCGGTATGCATCGCCAGTCCCGGTCACCACGTCTGGGCGCAGTCGGGGTTTTCTATTGCCGATCTTTCGCAAAAAGATGCCGGCAGTGGCGTGAAGGCGGCACTTGAACGCGGCGCGCAAATCGCCGTGGAATTACTCGGCAAGGAAAATGGATTCTGGGGCAACGACAAGGTGCGCATCCCGCTGCCGGATTGGATTCAGAAAGCGGAAACGGCGATCAAATTCATGGGCCGTGGCAAAGATGTCGATGATCTCAAACTCGGTGTCAACCGCGCGGCTGAATCGGCGGTGCCGCAGGCGAAAACCTTATTGGTCGGTGCGGTCAAGACGATGTCGGTTGAAGATGCGAAATCGATTCTTACCGGTGGCGACAATTCGGTAACGCGTTTTTTTCAGGATAAAACGCAGACGCCGTTAAATGAAAAATTTTTACCGATTGTCACGACCGTCACCAGTCGCATTGGTCTGGCAACGCAATACAACGCGCTCGCCGAACAGGTGCAGAAAACCGGCTTCATCAAGTTGAAGCCTGAGCAGGCAAAAGTCGAAAACCACGTAACCGCCAAGGCACTCGATGGGCTCTACTACATGATCGGTGAGGAAGAGAAAAAAATTCGCAGCGACCCGGTCGGTACCGGCAGCGATATTTTGAAGAAGGTGTTTGGGGCGGTGCGGTGAAGGGGAGTCCGGCACAACTTCGCCTGAGCGCTGCGTTCGTTTCTCGCCGGTTGCATTGGGGCAACAGCCGGCCAGGGACTATCTTTAGTTCGTAATCGGCATCCGGTCATCCGCGGACATGCCTACTTACATGCGCCCGTCAGTTTGGCCGCAGATTTGGTGCCGTCGGTGCTGGTCCCTTCAAAGCTGTTGCCGCGATGGTTGGTCGTGACCACATTCGGTGCGCCATCCTTGCAGACAGCCGTAT
>JAYVXF010000168.1:0-5671 GCA_043793345.1 Betaproteobacteria bacterium
CATGCGCATGATGTTCGCCGTGCCGGCAGCGGACTACAAGGTGAACGAAGTGCTGGTGCGCGCGCTGGATCGCATTTTTATTCTGCACGCCGACCACGAACAGAACGCATCCACTTCGACCGTGCGTCTGTGCGCCTCATCCGGCACCAATCCCTTCGCCGCCATTGCCGCCGGCGTCGCGTGTCTATGGGGCCCCGCGCACGGCGGCGCCAACGAAGCCGCGCTCAACATGCTCTACGACATCCAGCGCGACGGCGGCGTCGCCAAGATCGGCGAATTCATCACCAAGGTAAAAGACAAAGACTCCAATGTTCGTCTGATGGGCTTCGGTCACCGCGTCTACAAAAACCACGACCCGCGCGCCACCCTCATGCGCGAAACCTGTCATGAAGTGTTGAACGAGCTTGGCCTGCAGGATGATCCGCTGTTCAAGCTCGCCATGTCGCTGGAAAAAATTGCGCTCGAAGATGATTATTTTGTCAGCCGCAAACTTTATCCGAACGTCGATTTTTATTCCGGCATCGTGCAAAAAGCGATCGGTATTCCGGTGCCGCTATTCACCGCGATTTTCTCGTTGGCGCGCACCGTTGGCTGGATTGCGCAGCTCAATGAAATGATCGCCGATCCGGAATACAAGATTGGCCGGCCGCGGCAACTGTATGTGGGGTCGCAGCGTAGGGATATTGTTAGGAAGTGAAGGTCTGGCGTTGGTGCAGGTTTTGGGGCGGTTTTGGTCTGCGGAGCGCGCCCACTGGCGACCTACGACTGTACTCATTTCCTGTCATTTCGAACCTTGTTTTATCGGGTGAGAAATCTGCTTTATGCCGGCGTAAAGGAAAAAGAGAAAAAGCAGATTTCTCTCTTCGTTCGAAATGACAGCAAGGAAAAGTAGGGGCAGACACGATTCAGAAGTTTTTTACACATCAATACTCAAACACACCTTGATTCATATCTATGCAAGAAAGCAACGCACCATCTTTAGGGATTCGACATGCAGGACACGTTAAAAATTTTGTTGCGACTGCGCACCGAAGGAATGATCGGCAGATTCGCGATTGGTGGCGCAGTCGCGGCGAGCTTTTACGTGGAGAGCGTGGCGACGGAGGATCTGGATGTGTTTGCGTTTTTGCAGCCGACAAGTTCTGGTTTGCTGACTATGACACCGCTATATGAACGGCTCAAGCAGTTAGGCGGGACGGTGGTGAACGAACACGTTGTTTTGCACGGCTGGCCGGTGCAGATTTTGCCGCCATACAACCCGTTGGTCGAGGCGGCGGTGATGTCGGCGATTGAGCAAAAGTTTCATGATGTGATGGTGCCGGTTGCGACCGCCGGATATCTCTGTGCGATTGCGTTACAAACCGGGCGGGCGAAAGATTATCAACGGGTCAATGCGCTGCTCGAGGCTGGATGCGTCAGCGCGAGCGTGTTGGAAAAGCTGGTGCGTGAATACGCGCTTGAAGAAAGGTGGAATCAATATGTCCGGCGATACGGGTAATTTCGACATGGCTTTGCGACATGTCGTCGCGGCGAAAGCGGCTTGGCGTAAGCATGCGCAGGCGCTCACGTGGGAAGAAAAAGTGGCGGCGATTGAACGGATGTGGGCGCGGGATGCGGAATTGAAAAAGGTTCGGGAGAGCAATATTGTTTCGAAGAAGCGGACGGGATTGGGTGGTGTGGAGAGTAGTGAGTAGTGAGTAGAGATTCGGCGACGCGAATTAATTGTCGACACCTCTTTGTTCTGTCATTTCGAACTCAGTGTTATCGGGTGAGAAATCTGCTTTCGCCTAGCGCAAAAGAAAAAGCAGATTTCTCTCTTCGTTCGAAATGACAGTGGTTTCGTTTGAAATTTTCGTTCGAAATGACAGTGGTGTATTTTTAAGATTGTCGCTAATGGAAACAAGCACTATTAAATTGTTTAGAAGTAGCCTACCAGCATAAAACACCGTAGACCGCCATTTAACGCGCCGTTCCAGCCAATATCAGCCGAACAGCCGCACCAGTTCTGGTGTTTCAGTTTTAGAATCACGCAATTCCAACTAAGCAACACCAAGCAACAGCGACAAATCGAGGTGACATCATGATGCGAGAATTCCAGCTTTCTTCCATGTTCAACGGCGCCAACGCGCCTTACATCGAAGACTTGTACGAGCAATATTTAGCCGACCCGGCGTCGGTCGCTGAGACGTGGCGCAAGCAATTCGATGCGCTGCCGAATGTCGCGGGCAGCACCGCCAAAGACATCGCGCACACGCCGGTGATCGAGGCGTTCGCGGAGCGCGCAAAGCAGGGCGGTGGGCGCGTGGCGTACGTGAACGTCGGTAGCGCAACCGGTAGTGCATCGGACGATAAGCGTTGGTTGAAGGTGCTGCAATTCATTCGTGCGCATCGCGTGCTGGGCTCGCGGCATTCTTCGCTTGACCCGTTAAAGCGCAGCGAGCGCATGCCGGTGCCTGAGCTGGAACTGAGTTACTACAATTTGACCAACGCCGATCTTGAGGCGGAGTTTGGCATCGGTTCCTGGCAGGGTCGCATCAACGGCAGCAACGACAAGGCGAAGCTGAAAGACATTGTGGCGGCGGTGAAGAAAACCTATTGCGGCTACGTTGGTGTCGAGTACATGTACATCAGCTCCACCGAGCAGAAGCGCTGGGTGCAGGGGCAGTTCGAAGGCATCCAGTCGCAGCCTTCGCTCAACACCGAAGAAAAGCAATTTTTGCTCGAGCGTTTGACGGCAGCCGAAACGCTGGAGAAATATTTGCACACGCGTTTCGTCGGGCAAAAACGATTCTCGCTGGAGGGTAGCGAGAGTTTGATTCCGCTGCTCGACGACATCATTCAGGTGGCCGGTGAAAAAGGCGTGAAGGAAGTGGTGCTCGGCATGGCGCACCGCGGTCGATTGAACGTGCTGGTGAATAGCCTCGGCAAATTACCCGCCGATTTATTTTCTGAATTCGAGGGCAAACACGCGCACGATTTGGGCTCCGGCGACGTGAAATATCATCAGGGTTTTTCTTCCGACATTCAAACCAAAGGCGGCGGCGTGCATCTCACGCTGGCATTCAATCCCTCGCATCTGGAAATTGTAAATCCGGTCGTCGAAGGCTCGGTCAGGGCCCGCCAGCATCGACGCAACGATCATCAAGGCAAGGAAGTATTGCCGATGTTGATCCACGGTGACGCAGCGTTCGCAGGCCAGGGCGTGGTGATGGAGACGATGGCGCTATCGCAAACGCGGGGCTTCAAGACCGGCGGCACGGTGCATATCATCGTCAACAATCAGGTTGGCTTCACCACCTCGGACACGCGCGACACGCGTTCCTCGCTGTACTGCACCGACATCGCCAAGATGATCGAGGCGCCGGTGTTTCACGTCAATGCGGATGATCCTGAGTCGGTGTTGCTGGTGGGTCGCATTGCGTTTGAGTACCGCATGAAATTCGGCAAGGATGTGGTGATCGACATGGTCTGCTTCAGGAAGCTCGGCCACAACGAGCAGGATGAGCCGTTCGTCACCCAGCCGCTGATGTACAAAAAAATTGCCCAGCATCCGGGTACACGAAAACTTTACGCGGATCGTCTCGCCGCCGATGGCACCACGACCGCCGGCCACGGTGATGATCTGGTCACCAATATTCGCGCGCGACTCGACGCAGGCAAAAGTACCAACACCAAAATTCTTTACGGCATCAAGCCGCCGCTGGCCGTGGATTGGGCACCGTACATCGGGCAGACCTGGCGCGCGCCTGCCGACACCACGGTGCCGATGGCAACGTTGAAACATTACGCCGAACGCCTCACGCAGATTCCGTCAGATTTCAAATTGCACATGTCGGTTGAAAAATTATTGGAAGCGCGCCGCAAGATGGGTCGCGGCGAGCAGCCGCTCGACTGGGGCATGGCCGAAAATCTCGCCTACGCGTCGCTGGTCGCGACCGGGTATCCGGTGCGCATGAGCGGGCAGGATTGTGGACGCGGCACATTCGCGCATCGGCACGCCGTGCTGCACGACCAGAACCGCGAAAAATGGGATTCGGGCATCTATGTTCCGTTGCAGAATATCCAGCAGGATCAGGCAAATTTTGTGGTCATCGATTCCCTGCTGTCCGAAGAAGCGGTGCTCGGTTTTGAGTACGGCTATTCGACCGCGCAGCCGTTCGAACTGGTGATCTGGGAGGCGCAGTTCGGCGATTTTGTGAATGGTGCGCAAGTGGTGATCGACCAATTCATCGCCAGCGGCGAGACCAAGTGGGCGCGTCTGTGCGGCCTGAGTTTGTTCCTGCCGCACGGCTATGAAGGTCAGGGGCCGGAGCATTCGTCGGCGAGGCTTGAGCGCTTCCTGCAGCTTTGTGCCGAGCACAATATTCAGGTGGTGGTGCCGTCGACGGCCGCACAGTTATTTCACATGATCCGCCGGCAGGCGATCCGCATGACGCGCAAGCCCCTGATCGTGATGATGCCAAAATCATTGCTGCGCAAAAAAGAAGCCACGTCTTCGATAGAGGATTTGGCGAACGGCAAATTTGAAGTGGTCATTGGTGAAGTTGAAAAGCTCAACGCCAAAAAAGTAAAGCGCATCGTGTTCTGCTCGGGCAAGGTTTACTACGACATCGTCGCTGAGCGCGCGAAGCGGGAAATTGACGATATCGCGGTGCTGCGCATCGAGCAGCTTTATCCTTTCCCGCACGAAGAATTCATCGCACAGATTGCGCTGTACCCAAACGCAAAATCGGTGGTGTGGGCGCAGGAAGAGCCGGGTAATCAGGGTGCCTGGCATCGCATCCAGCATTACCTGCTACGTGAAATGCGCGCGGATCAAACTTTAAGCTACGCGCTGCGTCCATCGTCGGCCTCGCCGGCCGTCGGCTATCTGTCCAAGCATGTTGAGCAACAAAAAGAATTGGTGAATGCCGCGCTGTCGTTCGATGTCGTCACTTCGGCAGTGGCCGCAAATCATTAACGAGTACGTTGAAAAATAACGACAAGGAATAATCATGCAGATCGAAGTCAAAGTCCCGGCATTGTCAGAATCCGTTTCAGAAGCGTCCCTCGTTTCGTGGCATAAAAAGGCCGGTGAAACGGTCAAGCGCGATGAAAATTTGATCGACATCGAAACCGACAAGGTGGTGATGGAATTGCCCGCGCCGGCTGACGGTGTGATCGTAAAAATTCTGAAACCGGATGGCAGCTCGGTGACGAGTGGCGACATCATTGCAGTGATCGATACCGAGGCGAAAGGTGCTGCGCCTGCACCTGCCGCCGCAGCGTCTGCTCCTGCAACGGCTGCCGCACCTGCTGCGGAAAAACTGCCTGCATCATCTGCACCCGCAATGAGCCCGGCCGCGGCAAAAATTGCTGCGGAAAATAACCTCACTGCTGCGGATGTGTCCGGCAGCGGACGTGGTGGCCGCATCACCAAGGAAGACGTGGTCAACAAGACCGCAGCACCCGCAGCACCAGTTGCGGCCAAGCCCGCCGCAGCGGTCGTCAATTTACCGGTCGGCGACCGCACCGAGCAACGCGTACCGATGTCGCGATTGCGCGCGCGCATCGCCGAGCGCCTGCTGCAATCGCAGGCGACTGCGGCGATTCTCACCACGTTCAACGAAGTGAACATGGCGCCGATTATCGACATGCGCAACAGGTACAAGGACAAATTCGAAAAGGAACA
>JAYVXF010000169.1:0-1651 GCA_043793345.1 Betaproteobacteria bacterium
CAGAATCTGCGCGAACGATACCTGTCGCTGCTAGCCGCCGCTGTCGCGAACCCGGCAACGACGATCGCAGAGCTTGCCGGTCCCGACGACGATCAAACGCGCGCGCGTGCCAAACAGGCGGAATTAAAACCCGCCCGCAAGGTTGCAGCATCGGTTGCACAGACTCCACCCTCAACCCAGACGGAAAAACTGCTCGCTGGCATTTGGTGTGGTCAGCTAAAACTTTCGCTTTCCCAAATCAGCACGACCGATAATTTTTTTGATCTTGGCGGGCATTCCCTGCTGGCCATGCAGGCAATATTGGCGATGGAAGAAAAGACCGGCAAACGCGTTGATCGGAGCCGTTTTATCTTCGAATCACTGGGGCAGATTGCGCGCTCGTATGACGACGTGTCGGTGGAAGCCGTTCGCAAGCCCGGTGTTTTGAGCAAGTTGTTTTCAAGCTTAGTGGGCAGCAAGAACAACTGAAAAAATGCAGCTTGGAATTTCATCGTGGGCGAAATGACCGACGCGCATGTCCGGGTTACGGAGACGCGCAGTCTTCCCCCGCTCGGTGAGCGCGACGTCCATCTCTGGCGCGTCAATTTGGGCGGCGAACCGCCTCCTGCGGCGGCCGCGGTGTTCGACCCACACGAACGTGATCGCGCCGCGCGCTTTGTGTTTCCCCGTGACCGCAATCGTTTTTTGCGCGCCCATCACGTCTTGAAGATTCTGCTGGGTGCTTATCTCGGCGTACCGCCTGCAACAGTGCGTGTGGCGCGGGAGCAGCACGGCAAGCCAGTATTGGCTTGCCGCTCATTCGGTTTCAACCTCAGCCATTCGGGTGACTACGGACTCATCGCTGTCAGCCGCGTTGCAAACGTCGGTGTCGACTTGGAAGTGTTGCAGCTACCGAAAGACGCACGCCGATTGGCCGCGTCGGTGTTTTCCGCGCCAGAGCTGGAATCGTTGGCGCGGGTGTCTGATGAAGCGCTTGACCGCGCTTTCTTCGCCTGCTGGACGCGTAAGGAAGCCTATCTGAAAGCGCTTGGTGTGGGCCTCACGCTCGATCCGGCGACGGTGACCGTGGGCATCGAGAGTGGTCCGTTGCGGATCGAAGCACCTGAGCGTAACGCGCACCAATTCGTTGATGTTGTATCGATTGCAGATGACGGCAAATGTGCAGCGGCGATAGCCGTCGTCGGTGGTTATTCAAAGATGTCCATTTTTGATTATGCGGATCTGCACTACGCTGACAACACTAAAACGAACGACACAGATTATTTTGTCGCACCGCAGTGAACGGTGAAGGTAAAATGCGGGCGGAGTGTTTAGACGATGCGTGACAAACTGTGACGCGTAGAACGCGGTTTGGTGCGGCGTTTGAAGGCAAAATGCTCCGAAAGGCGCACCGATACTAGAGTTTGACTCTAATGTTGTTATCGTCTGGACTGCCGATGTGGCAGCCGGTGATTGGGAGATCGCGGATATGGCAGTCATGGAAAGTGCGCATCGTGCCATCGAGCGGTTGGCAACTTTGCAGCCGGTGCGTGGCTATCTGCAGGCGCAGTATGACCGAGCGTTCGCTGCCAACCGAGACGCGAATTTGTTTCGCGGTGTGTTTAAGACTTTTGAAGATGCGCAAGCCAGCGCACCTGGGACGCTACCGTTG
>JAYVXF010000170.1:0-1648 GCA_043793345.1 Betaproteobacteria bacterium
TAGCGACTCACCCGAAAACAGCCAATCGAACAAGCTTCTGGACACGCTCGTGCGTGTGCTGGTGCCCTTGGTTCGCCTGATGATTGCGAAGGGGGTGACGTTTCAGATGGCGAGTGAGGTGCTGAAGCGTGCGTATGTCCGCTCAGCAAACAAACATTTTGTTGAAGACGATGTGGTCAGTGGCACCAAGCTGTCATTGCTCACGGGATTGAATCGTAAAGAGATTCGGCGGCTCACCAGCGACGAGCCCGACAAACAGCGCGCACCAATGGCGTCCTACGCAACAGCGGTAGCGGCAATGTGGCGCACGAATCGGCGCTGGCGTGACCGAGAGGGCAACCCGAAGGTGTTACCGCGTCGAACCACCACCAACACGCTGTCTTTTGATGACTTGGTGCGCTCTGTCACGACGGATCATCGACCGACGGCGGTGTTCGATGAACTGGTACGTTTGGGATTTGTCGAATCCGACGGGATTACAGTTCGTTTAATCACGACCAATTTCTTATCTTTAGCTGACCCTGATGACAAGATAACTCTCCCTAGCGAAAACATTGAAGACCATTTGGCTGCAGCAGTGACGAACATCATCGAACCATCGCCACAGTTTTTGGAACAAAGTATTTTCTCTGATGAGTTGTCCGAAATATCGGCCGATACCCTCCACACACTTGTTCGCGAAGAATGGCAACGAACGTTTGATACCGTGATCAAAAAAGCCATCGCGCTTGAAACTGATGACGCTAAACAAAGTAGAGTTACTACTACTCGCATGCGTGTTGGAATGTATTTCTACTCAGAGAAATCAAAAGAAGAGTAAATGATGATAAAAAATATGAAAAATTTCGTTACAAATTCAGTTGTGATGCGGCTAGCCATAATCATGACCGCAGCACAGCTGAGTGCATGCGGCGGAGGCGGCGGCGGTGCCGAGACAAAGACCGGCTTCGGTGGTTCTGGCGACCCCACTCCTCCCGCCGATGCGCTCGCCGCCAGCGGCCCCCTATCCACTGTTGGTGTTGCCGGCATCGCCGCCACCGGCCTCGACGACCGCGCGTCGGCCATCTTCATCAACACGCAGGGCGGACAATCCTTCAACGCACTTAAACTTGGCATGGTCGCTGAGGTGACGGGCATCATCCCTGCGACCTCCACCAGCACCATCGCAGGCACCGCCACCAATATCGTTGTCGAAAGCGCCGTAGTGGGAACGATAAGTGCTGTCGATGCCGTGAATACGCGCGTCATCGTTGCGCCGCTGACGGTACAGATCGACCAAAATACAATATTCGAAGGCACCAGTTCGTTTGCGACCATGACGGTTGGCAATCGCATCGAGGTATATGGCGTGCCTGCTTCTGAGAGCAAAACCATACTCGCCACCAGAATAATTTCGTTACCAGCAACAGCGGCCACAGTTGAACTTCTCGGCGTTGCGACGAACGTCACCGCGTTTCAATTTAGTGTGCAAGGTGTGTCTGTTTCCACTGCGGGTGTTTCAAGCGTGATTACACCTACCGGCACAGTCGCCGGCACGACATCGATAGTTGAAAACACCCGCGTACGCGTGATTGGCCCGTATTCGGTCGCGAGCAACAGCATCGCGGCAAACCAAATCGTCGCCGGAATCCCCGCAACCCGCAACGAC
>JAYVXF010000171.1:0-5635 GCA_043793345.1 Betaproteobacteria bacterium
CAAAAGCACCCGCGATGCCATTGCGCAGGGCGATGCCAGGGTGGCGGCCATTCTTGACAATACGCCACGCAGTGTCTCGATCATTCTGGGGCCCGATGGGTTGCCCGTCAGCGACATCAAACGCGATGAGGAGGGCATTCTTTATGCCGACATTGACGTAGCCAAGTGCGTCGAGCCGAAACAATTCCATGATGTCGTCGGCGGTTACAATCGCTTCGACGTGTTCAATTTTTCGGTGGATCGCACGCACCGCGATCCGGTCGCGTTCGTGGATATGCCGGCGCCGGTGCCGCAGGCGCAAACAAAAATTTCGCCGAGCTCGCCAATCGCAACGCCACCGTTACCCGCTTAGCGAACGGAATTGAACCGTGCAGTACCGGCGGGTCGAGGTGACGCCGTTCGTGCCGACAGAAGCGCGCTTCGCACAGGACAAACAGTCGTAAATCGCCATTTGGCGCGCCGTTTCAGCCTAAAACCGCCTGCAATCCGCGCCAGCGCTGGAGTCTTGCTATTTTATCGCACCATTCCCGTCGCGGTTTTGCTTACCATTTGTCTTGTCCATGCGTAGGACAAATGGACGCTAAATTCGCGCCATTTGATGTGGATCAAATCAGCGCAAAGCGGATCGGATCAAATCAACGTTGCGTGTAGTTTGAACCACGCCAAACAAAAACGTTGGAGTCTGCAATGAAAATAACAATGAAGTCTCTTGGCGCAACGCTTGCTGCGCTGCTAATACTGACGATGGGATCGCTGATCGCTGTCGAGTCAGCGAGTGCTGCCTCAAGCAAAATGGCCGGCGACTTCGGGCCACCGCGCGGCAAGCCGATAAAGGCGATTCTCACCAGCCCACCGAATGTGCCGCCGCCGACCGGTCGCAACTATCCGGCGAAAGTCATCGTCGAGCTCGAGGTGATCGAAAAAGACATGCCGATTTCAGAAGGCGTGTCGTACACTTTTTGGACCTTCGGCGGTACGGTGCCGGGCAGCTTTATCCGCGTGCGGCAGGGCGACACGGTCGAGTTCCATCTCAAGAACCATCCGAGCAGCAAGATGCCGCACAACATTGACTTGCACGGCGTGACCGGCCCGGGCGGCGGCGCGGCGTCGAGCTTCACGGCACCGGGACATGAATCGCAATTCACGTTCAAGGCGCTTAACGAAGGCATTTACGTTTATCACTGTGCGACCGCACCGGTGGGCATGCACGTGGCCAACGGCATGTACGGCTTGATTCTGGTCGAGCCACCCGGCGGCATGCCGAAAGTCGACCATGAGTTCTACGTCATGCAAGGTGATTTTTACACCACCGGAAAATATCGTGAAAAAGGCCTGCAGCCTTTCGATATGGAAAAAGCCATCGACGAGCGGCCCACGTATGTGCTCTTCAATGGTGCTGAAGGCTCAATGACCGGCGACAAGGCTCTCAAGGCCAAGACCAATCAGAACGTCCGCATGTTCGTCGGCAACGGCGGACCAAATCTGGTCTCGAGCTTTCATGTGATCGGCGAAATTTTCGACAACGTCCGCTACGAAGGTGGCAGCAATGTTCAGCACAATGTGCAGACCACGCTGATCCCTGCGGGTGGTGCCGCCATCGTCGAATTCCATACCGAAGTGCCGGGCAGTTATGTACTGGTGGACCACTCGATTTTCCGCGCGTTCAACAAAGGTGCGCTGGCGATTTTGAAAGTGGACGGGCCGGAGAACAAGGCGATCTATTCCGGCAAGGAAGTCGATTCCGTCTATCTTGGGGATCGTGCCGAGCCGAATCTTGCCGCCGTCACCACGGCGACCAAAGCGGCCGCATCTGGCACGCTCACCCAGCAAGAGCAGGTTGATGCGGGCAAGGTTTTGTTTACCGGCACCTGCTCGGTGTGCCATCAGGCGAATGGCGAAGGTCTGCCCGGTGTATTTCCGCCGCTGGCCAAATCGGATTACATCGCCAGGGATGTGAAGCGCATGATCAGCACGGTATTGCACGGATTGACCGGCAAGGTCACCGTCAATGGCAAAGACTACGATTCTGTGATGCCACCGATGAATCAATTGAACGACGACGGCATTGCCAATATTCTCACCTACGTGTTGAACACATGGGGCAATCCGGGCGGGCGCATCACGACGGAGGACGTCAAGAAAGTGCGCGCGCAACCGGTGGCGGCGCAGAAGGCTGAGCATTGATGTGCGGCCGGTGTGCTCTGCAAGCAGCCGACAGCTAGGTAGAGGGGAGGCAGTTTTGCGAATAGTGGAAATATTGATTGCCGTTGCAGCGTTGCTGGCTACCACAGAGCAGGCTCGCGCCGCCGAATATATGGTCATTCCAGTCGGCAAACTCGCAAGCGTACTCGCCAGTGACGCTGACACCGGCCCCTCGCCGATCCCCGCGTTCGCCATCCGCGCAACACCGGTCACCAACGACGAATATCTTGAATTTGTCAACGCCCATCGCGACTGGCGACGTGGTCGCGTACCGTTGAGTTTCGCCGATGGTACCTATCTGCACAAGTGGCGCAGTCCGTTTGCGCTGGGCATCGGCATGAATGGCAATCAGCCAGTCACCAATGTCAGTTGGTTCGCGGCCGAAGCGTTTTGTGAAAGCGAGCAAGCGAGACTGCCGACATGGCTGGAGTGGGAATACGTCGCCGCAGCCGACGAGAAGGTATTTGACGCGCGCAGCGATCCGGCGTGGCGGGCGCGCATCCTGTCGTGGTATTCACATTCGTCCGCCGCGCCGCTGGCTGTTGTCGGCGGCGAGATGAATGCTTACGGTGTGCGCAACATGCACGGTCTGGTTTGGGAATGGGTGGACGACTTTAACGCCTTGCTGGTCAGCGCCGACAGCCGCAACCAGGGCGATCCGGACAAATTGCAATTTTGCGGTGCGGGCGCGATCAGTTTGAAAGATCGCGACAACTATGCGGTGCTGATGCGGATCGCGCTACTGTCGTCGCTCGCCGCAACCTCGACCACAAATAATCTTGGCTTTCGCTGTGCGCGGCCTTTGTTGGCGGAGAAAAAATGACGATCATGTGCAGGAAGCGTTATGGAATCTGGCTGAACATTTTGGCTGCGGTACTGGTCGCGTTGACGCCATTCCTGCCAAGCCTTGCTGCGACGTTGAACGCTGCGCCATTGCCTGCGAGCTCGGTTTACCAACTTTCCGTGCCGTTCACCGATCAGCGCGGCAACAGCTCTACGCTGGCGGACTGGCGCGGCAAGCCCGTCATGATCACGATGTTCTACAGCTCCTGCCAATTCGTCTGCCCACGAATTGTCGAGGCGCTGAAACGCACCGAGGAAAATCTCGGTTCGCAACGCGCACCAGTGCCGGTGCTGATGGTGAGTTTCGATCCGGTTCGCGACGATGTTGCAACGCTAAAGGCGATGGCGGAGGAGCGTCGCATTGATTCCAAATGGTGGACACTCGCGCGCACCGATGCACGCAACGTGCGCAAACTCGCCGCCATGCTTGGCATTCAATATCGGGAATTATCCAGCGGAGAATTCAATCACAGCAGCGTGATTATTTTGCTTGACGCTGAGGGACGTGTGGTCGGAAAAACCTCCACGCTCGGCGAAGCAGATCCGGCGTTTGTGAAGTTGGTACGGAAAACGATGCTGTAGTTGTGATCAGCGTTTTCGCAGCAGCGCATGCAGTCGTAAAACGCCATTCGGCGCGCATTTCAGGCAATAAATGGCTGGAACGCCGCGCCAGTGCTTGAGTTTAGTCAGTCGTTCGTGACCAGACTATTTATTTTCTTCGCTTTTCGCCACCGCATGCCCGCCAAATCCCTTGCGCATCATCGCCAGTAATTTTGCCGCGTAGTCGCCATGTCCCTGACTTGCAAAGCGCGTCATCAGCGCCAGTGACATGACCGGCGCCGGGACGCCCAACTCGATCGCTTCAATCGCGGTCCAGCGGCCCTCGCCGGAATCGGCGACATGCGGCGCGATGCCGTCGAGGGCTTGATCGCCTTTGAGGAAATCGGCCGTGAGATCGAGCAGCCACGATTGCACCACGCTGCCGTGACGCCAATTCTCGGCAATGGCTGCAATGTCGAGATCAAATTCGCGCTTGGCGGTGAGCAGGGAAAATCCTTCCGCGTAGGCCTGCATCATGCCGTACTCGATGCCGTTGTGAACCATTTTCGTGAAGTGGCCCGCGCCGGATGGCCCGCAGTGCAGCCACTGATTCGCATGCGGACTCAAGGCATTGAGAACACGTTCGATGCGCTTGATCGCAGCCGCTTCGCCACCGGCCATGATGCAGTAGCCGTTTGCCAATCCATGAATGCCACCGGACACGCCCGCGTCGATGAATTGCACACCGATATTGCGAAATTTTTCAGCATGCTCAATCGAGGTTTTATAAAAACTATTGGCACCGTTCACCAGCACATCGCCCGCCGTGAGTTTGAACAATAGCTCATCAATTACGCGCGCGGTCGTCTCGCCTGCTGGCAGCATCAGCCAGACAACGCGCGGCGTTTTGAACGCGTTCAGCATGGCGTCGAGCGAATAGGCACCGTCAAAGCCGGGCTCATTTTGCAGCGCATCGACCGACTTGCCGCTGGCATCGAAACCGACGACGTGAATATCGGCACGACACAGTTTCATGGCCATATTGGCCCCCATCTTGCCTAAACCTACGAGACCAATTTGCATGTCAGATCACTTTCTTTCGAATTGCAGAAACAACAATTTCGGCCAGAATCACGACCGCAAAAATAGTCAACAACACCACCGCGACTTGATCCCAGCGGAATAAATTCATCGCCGAATCCATCGCCATGCCGATGCCGCCCGCGCCGACCAGGCCCAGCACGGCCGATTCGCGCACGTTGATGTCCCAACGAAACAGCGCAATCGAAAAGAACGCGGGCTTCACCTGCGGCCAGTAGCCTTTGATGAAGATACTGCTTTTCGGCGCGCCCACAGCAGTGAGTGCCTCGATCGGCCCACGCTGCGCCTCTTCAATCGCCTCGCCGAAAAGTTTACCGACGAAACCAATCGAGCGAAACGCAATCGCCAGCGTGCCTGCCAGCGCGCCGGGGCCGAAGATGCCGATGAATAGCAATGCCCACACCAGCGAATTAACCGAACGCGATGACACCAAAATCAATTTCGCAACATAGTTGATCGACTTGAATGGCACCAGATTGTTGGCAGCCAGCATGCCGACCGGCAGCGCAAACATCAAACAAAGTAGCGTGCCCAGAGTCGCGATATTAAGCGTTTCAATCAAGGCTGCGTGAACGGACTTTCCGTAGAACGCGCCGTCGATTGGCCACATGCGCACAAAAAAATCTTTCACCTGCTCCGGTGCATCGTATAAAAACTCCGGAATGAATTCGATGTTGCGCACCGACATGACAATGGCTGCAACGGCGATGAAATAAAACGCAAATCGAATTGTCCGTTGCTCGACTGTGAATCGCTGCCATTCGCGATTGATGCCGTGCATCACGTTGCTGGTTGCCATCGTCATTCTTCCAGCCCCCGCGCAGCCACCGGCGCATGCGCGCTGTCGCGGGCAAACCATTGCGAAATTGTTTTGTTGTCGAGAAACACCGCACGCAGCACGTTGGATAAAATTTCGCCGATGAAAATCAGCGTGATGATCGAGATCAAC